>DATAJH010000155.1:0-21554 GCA_036262215.1 Steroidobacteraceae bacterium | reverse complement strand
GTACTCCTGCAACGTGACCACCACGGCAGCGCCGATGACCGGGCCAAAGAAAGTCCCGGTCCCTCCGAGCAGGGTCATCAGGATCACCTCGCCCGAGTTCGCCTGCTGCACGTCCGACAGGGTCACGAAGCCGAGCACCAGCGCCTTGAGCGAACCGGCGAAACCGGCGAGCGTCGCCGAGAGCACGAATGCCAGCAGGCGGTAGCGATTGATATCGTAGCCGAGCGAGACCGCACGCGCCTCGTTCTCGCGAATCGCCTTCAGCACCTGGCCGAACGGAGAATGAACCACCCGCTGGATGAAGATGAACTGCGCCAGGAAGGCGGCCAGCACCAGGTAGTACATGACCACGTCCGACTTCAGCGGCAACACACCGAACAGGCTGCCGCGCGGCACCGCCTGCAGTCCGTTCTCGCCGCCGGTGAACGGCGCTTCCAGGCACACGAAGTAAATCAGCTGCGCCAGCGCCAGCGTGATCATCGCGAAATAGATTCCGCGGCGGCGGATGGCGACGATGCCGACCATCAGGCCGACCAGCGCCGACATCGCGACGCCGGCAACGATCGCCGCGGCCGACCCCCAGCCGCGCGCCGTTGCGAGCCACGCGGTCGCATAGGCGGCCGAACCGAAAAAGGCCGCATGCCCGAAAGACAGCATGCCGCTGTAGCCGAGCAGCAGGTTGTAGGCGCAGGCGAACATCGCGAAGCACAGTAGCTTCATCATGAACACCGGGTAGATCCCCAGCAGCGGCACGCACAGCGCGAACAGGCCGGCGATCACGTACGGGACGGCCGCGCTGCGCATGGGCCTATTCCCGGCCAAACAGCCCGGCGGGACGCACGATCAGCACCAGCGCCATGACCACGAACACGACGACGTTCGATGCCTCGGGATAGATCACCTTGGTGAACCCCTCGACCACGCCAAGCGCCAGACCGCTGAGGACGGCGCCCAGGATCGAGCCCATGCCGCCGATGACGACCACCGCAAATACGACGATGACCAGTGAGTTGCCCATCAGCGGGCTCACCAGCACCACCGGCGCCGACAGCACGCCTGCGAGCGCGGCCAGCGCGACGCCACCGCCGTAAGTCGCAACCACCAGCAGCGGTACGTTGACGCCGAAGGCCTGCAGCAGCGGCGCATTTTCCTTGGCGGCACGAAGCGTCGCACCCAGCCGGGTGCGCTCGATGACGAACCAGGTGGAAAAGCAGACCGCAACCGACACCAAGATCACCCAAGCGCGATAGATCGGCAGGATCATGAAGCCGAGGTTGAACGCCCCCGCGAGCCCTGGCGGGACAGAGTATGAATGGCCGGAGGCACCGAACAGCTGGTGCAGCGAACCCTCGATGACCAGCGCCAGCCCGAAGGTCATCAGCAGACCGTACAGCGGGTCGAGCTTGTACAGGTGGCGCAGCAACAGCCGCTCCACCACGATGCCCAGCACACCGACCGCCAGCGGTGCCAGCAGCAGTGCGGCCCAGTAGTTGATCCCGAACCACTGCAGCCCCAGCAGCGCCGCGAACGCGCCCAAGGCGTAGAACGCACCGTGGGCGAAATTGACGATCCCCATCAGGCCAAAGATCACCGCCAGTCCAAGGCTCAAAATGGCGTAGAACGAGCCATTCACCAATCCCAGCATCAGCTGTCCGAGGATGACGGCGACCGGAATACCGAAGATCTCAGTCACGCGATCTCCGCGGGAAGCCGCGCCCCGGGGCGACAGCGCGGCGCCGGGGCAGCTACTTGGGTGCGAGCGGGCATAAACCCGTAATCGGACCGAATGCCTCTTCGCCCTTCATCACTTTCAGCACTTTGTAGTAGTCCCAAGGATATTTGGATTCCTGCGGCGACTTGACCTGCATCACGTACATGTCGTGCACCATCACCCCGTCGGCGCGGATGTAGCCGCCCTTGGCGAACATGTCGTTGATCTTGGTCTTCTTCAGCTCCGCCATGACCTTGTCGGAATCGGTAGAGCCGACCGCCTTGACGGCCTTGAGGTAGGTCAGCGTCGCGGAGTAATAGCCGCCCTGGTCCATGGTGGGTTCCTTGCCGGTCTTGGCGAAATAACGCTTGCTGAAAGCCCGGGTTTCCTCGTTCAGGTCCCAGTAGAATCCCGTGGTCAGGTACAGCCCCTGCGCGGTCTCCAGGCCCAGGCTGTGGATGTTGGTGATGAACGCCAGCAGCGCCGCCGGCTTCATCTTCTTAGTGATGCCGAATTCATTGGCCGCTTTGAGCGAGTTGCTGAAGTCCTCGCCGGCGTTCGCAAGACCCAGTACCTGTGCACCCGAGGCCTGCGCCTGCAGCAGGAACGACGAGAAATCCGAAGCCGCGAGCGGCACCCGCACGGCGCCCAGCGTCTTGCCGCCGTTCGCCTCGACCACCTTGGAAGCGGCGGTCTGCAGCTGGGTGCCGAAGGCGTAATCCGCGGTCAGGTAGAACCAGGTCTTGCCGCCATTCTGCACGATGGTGGTGGCCGTGCCGTTGGCGAGTGCCGTCGTATCGTAGACGTAGTGCACGGTATAGGCGGTGCAGTCCTCATTGGTCAGCGATGCGCCGCCGGCACCGATGGAGAAGAAGGGGATCTTCTTTGCCGCGGCGACCTTGGACATGGCGATGTTGACGCCGGTGTTGGATCCGCCGAGCAGCAGGTTCAGACCGTTCTGATCGGCCCACTCGCGGAACTTCGACGCCCCGATGTCGGGCTTGTTCTGGTGGTCCGCGACCAGGATGCTGACCTTGCGGCCGAGTACCGTGCCGCCGGAGTCGGCAATGGCCATCTTGATGGCCTCGACCGCACCCGTTCCGGCCACGTCGGCATAATTGCCGGACAGGTCATCGATGTCGCCGATTACGATATCCTCTGCCGCAGCGAGCGCGGCCTGTGCGCTGAGCACGCTCGCCAGCGCTGCGGCTAGCGCGATTGCCAATGTCTTCAGTTGCATTTGCTCCCCCTGGGATGATCTTTCGAGAATCAGACACCAAGAAATTCCTGCACCATAGCCATCTTGTCCTCAAGTTCCGATGCCGCAAAGCCCTGCACCATCCGCCCGTGCTCCATGATGTAAAATCGGTCCGCCAGCGGGGCAGCGAAATGGAAGTTCTGCTCCACCATGACGATGGTGTATCCCCTCTGGCGCAGCTCGTGAATGGTACGCGACAGTCCCTGCACGATGACCGGTGCCAGCCCCTCCGAGATCTCATCCAGCAGCAGCAGCCGGGCGCCGGTACGCAAGGTGCGTGCCACCGCGAGCATCTGCTGCTCCCCGCCGGACAGGCGTGTCCCCTGGGTATCGCGCCGTTGCTTCAAATTGGGGAACATGCCATAAATCTCATCGATTGACATGCCCCCCGGACCGACCACAGGGGGAAGCAGCAGGTTCTCCTCGGCCGACAGGCTGGCGTAGATGCCGCGCTCCTCCGGGCAATAGCCCACGCCCAGATGCGCGATCCTGTGCGGCGCCATGCTGATGGCCTCCTGCCCGTTGATCCTCACCGATCCGGAGCGTTTGCCGACCAGGCCGAGCAGCGCCTTGAGAGTGGTGGTGCGTCCGGCCCCATTGCGACCCAGCAGTGTAACCACCTCGCCGCGCTGTACGACGAAATCCACACCATGCAGGATGTGCGACTCGCCATAATAGGCGTGCAGTCCGCTGACATTGAGTATTTCTGCCATCATCCGTGCGCGCTTCGAAGTGCGGAATCCGCGCTGCCCATGTAGGCCTGTTTGACCAGCGGGTTCTGCGACACCTCGGCATAGGATCCATCGGCAATGATCCGACCGTGCTGGAGCACCGTGATGGTATCGGCGATCGTTGCCACCACGTTCATGTTGTGCTCCACCATCAGCACGGTACGATCGGCCGCGGCCCGCTTGATGAGCGCGGTCACCGTATCCACGTCTTCGTGGCCCATGCCCTGCGTCGGTTCGTCCAGCAGCATCAGCTCCGGTTCCATCGCCAGCGTGGTGGCGATCTCGAGTGCACGCTTGCGCCCGTAAGGCAACTCGACCGCCACCGTGCCGGCGAACCGCCCCAGATCCACCGCATCGAGCAGCTGCATGGCCCGTGGGTCCAGTACCGCCAGGCTCGATTCGCGCCTCCAGAAATGAAACGTCGTGCCCAGCGTGCGTTGCAGGGCGACGCGGACATTCTCCAGCACCGTCAGGTGCGGAAATACCGCGGACATCTGGAACGAGCGCACCATGCCGCGCCGCGCGACCTCGGCCGCCTTGGCGAAGGTGATGTCCTCGCCTTTGTAGAGGATCCGGCCGCGGGTTGGTATCAGGAACTTGGTGAGCAGATTGAAGCAGGTGGTCTTGCCGGCCCCATTGGGACCGATCAGCGCATGAATCTGGCCGCGGCGCACCCGCAGACTGACGTCGTTGACGGCAACGAAGCCGTTGAACTCTTTCGTCAGGCCGTGGGTTTCAATGATGAACTGGTCAGCCATGTCCTGCAGCACGGCTACGCTTGCGGCCGCGCTCGTTTCTTCTGGGCGGCATTATGCGATATCGGCATAGGCATTTGGGCCGGAGCTGACATATGCTGCACACCAGCATCCTACTCCGCCAGGCCCCTCCGGCGTCGATGTAAATTACGACGATGCAGCTGACTACGACGAGCGGGCTTTGGCCGTGCGTAATGGCCGTAGTGCTGCAGCTGCCCGCGCTCGCGTGGGCACAGGGTGGCCCGCCATTCCTGACCAATGATCCTGGAACCCCGGGCGATGCCAACTGGGAAATCAACCTGGGTTCGACGCAGACCATCGCTCGCGGCGGCTCGTCCTACCAGGCGCCGCAGCTCGATATCAATCTTGGCCTCGGCGATCGCATCCAGCTCACCTACGAGATCCCATACGCTGTGCAGGCCAGCGCCGGGGAGCCGCTGCACTGCGGCTGGGGCAACGCTTTCTCCGGCGTGAAATGGCGCTTTCTGGATCAGGGCGAACACGGCTGGCAGCTGTCGACTTTTCCGCAGATCGAGACCGGCGTTTCACAGCGCGCGCAGGTCACAGCCATCGGCGTGCCCGGACCGCGCTATCTCGTGCCGCTGGAGGTCAGCCGGACGCTCGGCCCGCTCGAGTTCAATGTCGAAGCGGGCTACTTCTTTCCCGGACATGGACCGAAAGAGCGCATCCTGGGTTTTGTCGCTGGCCGTCCGGTCACGCAGCGGCTGGAACTCGACGCCGAAATCTACGATGACCGCAGTTACGGCACGGTGTCGCATAGCACCACATTCGATGTTGGCGGCCGCTACAAACTGCGTCGCGGCGTCATTGCACTGTTTCTGGCCGGTCGCAGCCTCAATGGATTTGCCGATGGACAACCGCAATTTTCCGGCTATCTCGGAGTGCAGATTCTGCTGAGCAATTACGGGCGCACATTCACCACGGAACCATGACCGTGTCGAGTTGAACAACTTACAGCATTGAAAGCGGCATCGCCTTGCGACTACAGTTCAGCGCGCTGGTGCGCGGCACTGGGGGAGGCAGCCGGTGACGATCGACGAGGAACGGTTGGAAACTGCGCGTGCGGGTAGCGCCGCATGGCGCCGCTGGGGAGAGGATGGCATCGCCGGCATCTGCGACGACCGGCAGCAACTGTGTTTCGCGCTCGCGATGTGCATTGGGGCCGATTCGATTCTCAAGCAGCGCATGTTTGGCCTGAGTATCAGCAACACGCCGGCGCGCCGTGACGGCGGCGCCGGCCGGTCGGCACGTTCGGTCAGGGCTGCGCGGCGGAAGCTACGCGCACCGGCGTGCGTAGCCGGGAGAACGAGGTCAGTGACGCACGATTGATGCTGGCGACTACCTTCTCGACCGTGTCGGTAACGCAGTGCTCATAGCGCGGGGATATCACATACTCCCCATTGAGCGCACGCTGGCGGCAAACCTGTTCGGCGGCCGAGTTGATGCGCTCATACATCACAGCGACGTCCGCCGGCCGATCAGGATTCAGGTCTCCAAGGTGCACGATGGTCCGGCCCTGGGCCGCATAGGCCGCCGACATGGCCAGCATTGAAGAAGCGGCAATGGTGCCCAGCATGATCCTGACTTTTAACGACATGTTGCCTCCTTGGAGGAACTCGAAGCCTTGGTGGACTGCCCGGTTGCTCTGCTACGGTGCGTTTTTTAATTATCCCACGCATGTTTGCACACTGCCAGCGCATATTTGACAGGCAATTCGCATATTGACTGCAATTCCGATCGATTTCGCGTCAGGAACGGCCGTCTTGATCCTTTTTTGGCTTCCCACCAGCCGATTTGGCAGGCTAATCACGCAACTAATGCACTTATAGAGTGCATTTAATAGCCTGTGGACACCCTTGCGAGCCCGCGTTGGAAGGATTGCGGCCAAGATCGTGCAGCAGCACGAGTTTTACGGTGGGCAGGCACGGCGATCTAACGCCGGTACCTTCAGCGCACGCAGCGCAGGGACGACACCTGGTTCTTGTCGAAGTCCTCGTGAAACCCATCGCTGAACAGCTGACCCCAGGCGTCGTCGTCGCTGACCTGCAGCGACGACCAGTAATATCCTGAGGCATGTTTCATGCGGCCGGTTTCGTTGAATCCCCCAATGTCGGCCCGGTTGGCATACTGCACGGCCAATTCGCCCAGGCTCGGCACGCGCCAGTCAACGTGGCCGGACGCCGACAGGGTTTGGCAATACTCCATGGCCTGGCCCCAGGTATAGACGCCGGGTGCATCGGCGGGAGTGGTATACAGATCCTTGCCGCTATCGGGTGAAATTCCGGCGTACACGCTGCCGTCCGGCATCCTGCCGCCGGCGGCAGGCACGAACGAGGGTTTGCCGGTAACCATCGACAGTCCGGCGTACACCGTACCATCCGGCATCTTGGTGCCGATATCGGGCAGAGCCCCAGCGGCCGGGCCGGCCGGGGGCGTCGCGCCCGCGCTCATCGTGCCGTACCCGGACAGCACACCGAACGCGGCAAGCACAAGCGCCGCGGAGGGCATGGAAGCTCTCTTCACCTGTCGTTCACCCGCGCTTCGATGAGATGTCCCTAGTGTACGCCGCACGCCGATCCGCTCGCGGCGCGCTGGCGGGCATCACTTCTCGGTAATGCGCCGGACAATCTTGCCGGTCTCGTTCATGAACTCGATCGACGCGGCACCGGCGGGCGTGACTGTTAATTTCAGCCGCGCCAGCCCCCTGGCATCGCGCAGGATGACGGTCGAGTCGCGTTCTTCATTCTTGCCGATGAACAGCCGCGCATAGCCGAAGCCGCCGGCCTTTGACAGCGTCTCGAATTCATCGCTGCCTTCCTGCGTATTTATCCTGTCGAGCAGATCCAGCGGTATGGGGGCAGACGGGCGGTCGAAGAATGTAAGGCCCGCACGGCGGCGGCCGTGCTCCTCGGTCTGATCGAGGGAGATCACCTGGTCCTGCTGGTACTGATCGAAGCTCAGATGACCGCCGCTGCTGGCATTTTGCCCCTTCTTCGCACCGCCAAAAAGCAGTCCGCCGTTCTCGGTGCCCTCGTCGTCAAAGAACAGGATCCCGGCCGCCTGCCGGTTGGGGAACGGATGTTCGATACCCTTGAAGATGAGCCCAGGCGCGGTTGCCGAGCTGGAGATCGTCATGCGCAACGTGCCGTCCGGCTCACGCACATTGATGCGCTGCACGTCGATCTCGGCAAAGCTCGTCACTTGACGCTCTGCCGCTGCCCGCCCCCATCCGATGATAGCGAGAATCACGCTGATTGCAGTGAGCCAGGTGTAGATCAGATTCCTGCGAACGAATGTGCCCATCGCCCAATTCCTCCCGCTACACGTTGTTTTCGATCGTTGCGTCCTCCCCCATGTTAAGCCGGTTTTTTTGGCGGTGCCGATTGGCGCGGCGTCGGTTGCCTTAACGCCGCCACCCGCAGCCCCTGCGGACGGCCGGGGATCCGGCCGCGGCGGGTTTAGAGAAATTTCTGGTATTGCAACAGCACTGTCAGCGGCGGCAGGGTCGCGACCTGCGGGATGATCATGCCAGCCGCATTGTATTGCGCGTAACCGACGTAGCCGATGTCTCCCAGGTTGGGTTTGGCATTGGTGAGGTTGCGCACGTTGATGGAGACCTCGGAGTTACCCCGATCAACACCGAGCCGCATGTTCACCAGCGAATAGGCGGGGCGCGTAGATTCCGCGCCGTAGCCTCCATTCAGCAGTGCGACGCTGTTGCCCGTGTAACTGTAGTCGGCGGACACGAAACCCTTGAGCTCACTGCTGATCGGATGCGAATAGACAGTGCCCAGCGTGACGTTCCAGGCGGGCGTGCCCAGGATGCGCGTTCCCGGCGCCACACCCAAGATGCTCAGCGCGCCCGGCGAGGTGATGTCGGTATGCTCGAAGCCCGCCCCAAAGCGTAGCTGCAAGTCGCGCGACAGGCGGCCGTCGAGCTCGACTTCGCCGCCACTGATGGTCGCCTTCTGGCCGTTGATGTCGAAATAATATCCGCAAGACAACGCCACTTGTTGCTGCAGATTGCTCCAGTCGATGTGATAGGCCGCCGCTGATACCAGCAGCCCCGGATGCGGCAGCTGCACCTTGGTGCCGAGTTCATAGCTCCAGAGCGTGTCGGACTTCAGTTGCGTGATATCGGTCACCGGCAGGCCCGGCTCCTGGCAGAACGGTGCATAGGTCTGCGCGCCGCCCGCCCGGAAGCCCTTCGAAGCCGAACCGTAGACCATGGCATCGTCGGTGGCCTGGTACGCCAGCTCGACTTTGGGATCGAAACCCGACTGGCTGTTCTCCTCGGGGTAACTCAGCGTCGCTCCGAAATTCATGAAGCCGTCGGCGGTAAAGTCGGCGTGCTGCGACAGCCAGTACTCGCGTGCGCCGAGCGTCAAGGTGAGCTTCGGAAGAAGCTTGTAGTACAGCTCACCGAACAGCGACGTGTCCTGCTGCACGCCGGGATTTCGCTGAGTCCAGATCAGATCATTGGGCCACGGACCGACGAAGGTATTGGCAGCCGTCGCGGCGACCAGTCCGTTCGCATAGGTCGGAGGAATCATGAACAGGGTGCGCGTTCTGGAATAGAACGCACCGAGGGTACCGCTGAGATTGTGCACCGGGTCAAAGGCGTAGCGCACTTCCTCGGTGAGCTGATCGTGATAGTGCTCCCCATCCCAGATAAAGGGTTGGGGAGGCAGCTGGCCGGGGCCGGTCCCTACCGGAACCTGATAATAGGACGTGAAGACCTGTTGGGTGCCGTAGGTCGAGTCCTCAATATCCGACGTATGACGGTAGAAAAAACTGGTCGACGATATGAGCGACCAGCCCTGGCCGCTGTACTTCAATTCCAGCGAGGGCAGTGCCCAGTCATCGGAGGCCTCCGGCTGCACGTTGAAGGCGCGGTCGAGTGTGTAGACCGGTTCGAACGACGGCAGCGGCGCGTCCGTAGCCGGAAAACCATGATCCGACGTGTCCTGAAACATCACGCGCAGCTTGGCTTCGAAGTTGTCCGTGATGCGCAGCAGCGCAGTGAGCGAACCGCCGCCGCTGCTGACCTGGCCCTGATCGTCGACGCTGGTGCGCGGCACGTTCAGGAACGGATCTGTGGTGGCGGGACTTGCAGGATCCGGATAGGTGCGGGTGAGATAGCCGGCATCATGATTGAGAAACAGCACGACGCGCAGCGCCAGCCGGTCCGGCACCAGCACCAGATTGCCGATGAAGTTCGCCCCGTAATCAGCGCTGCCGCCACCGGAGGTGCCTCCGGCCTGCATCATGTAGCCGTATTCATTTGCCGTGAGACTCGGTTGCCTGGTGATGAGCCGGACGTTGCCGCCCAGGGAGCTTTCGCCAAACAGGGTTCCCTGGGGGCCCTTGAGGACCTCGATATTGTCGATATCAAGCACCCTGGGGTCGACCGAACCCGGCACCGGCGTGTCATCGATGTAGAAGCCCGTGGCACCGGACGTACCGGTCAGGTTCTGGCCGGTGATGCCACGGATGGCAACGGTCCGGGCATCGGCGATGCCGGTCGGGCCACCACCATAGCTGAACGACACGTTGGGCGTCTTGGTCGCATAGTCGTTAAAGGTCTGGATGTCGTAGTCCTGCAGCGCCGCGGCCGTGAACACCGTGATGCTCTCCGGCACGTCGGCGACCGACTCCTCACGCTTGCGTGCCGAGACGATGACCGTTTCCAGCATCTGTTCCTCGGGCGCCGCGGCGGTATCGGTAGTCTGCGCCGTTGCCACCTGCGGCATCCCAAGCGCAGCCATGAGCAGCGCGATTGCGCCGGCCGCTGCAAGCGTCGCGAGCCGCCGCTGTGATTTGTCCGAACCCGTTGCATTCGATTGTTTGCGCATGATGCGATGCCCTCTCATTTCAAAATGCGAAAATTGCGGAACAAAACGCTTTTATGTCCGATGACTTAACGACGATCGAGAAATCCGTTGATGACATCGGCCACCGCCTGCGGCTGTTCCCACATCGGGTTGTGGCCCAGGCCCTCGAATACCTTTACGGTGGCGGCCGGCAGTGCTTCGCGCAGGCTCTGGCGGTCGTCTTCAACGAAGATGGGATCCTTGCTGCCCCATATCAGCAGAGTCGGCGCCGTGAGCCGCGCTAGCGTGCTGTGCAGGTCGGCGAGCGATAAACCCTGATCGAGCACCGCCAGCCACACCCGCAGCGGAATGGCGGCGGCATCCTGCCGCTGGCGGCGCATGAAATCCTCGTCCACCGGTGTTGGCGAACTCCACCACGCGATCATGAACGGCGAGTCCGGATCTATCGGCTCCTTGAGCTTGCGGATCTGCAGCGCGTAATCCGGCGTCGGCCCGGCTCGCGCGCTGCCCGGCTGCGGTCCGCCGGTGGAAGAGATCAACACCACGCGCCCGGTACGATCAGGCCAGGATTCCGCAAAGGTCTGCGCGATGATGCTGCCCAACGAGTGCCCGACGATGTCCGCCTGGCGGATGTGCAAGGCGTCCAGCAGCAGCTTGATGTCGTAGGCGAAGTCGAATCGGGTGTAGCAGCACTCCGGCTTCGCGGAGCGGCCGTGTCCACGGATGTCCACGACGATCAGTCGATCGTGTCCGGACAGGTACGGAATCAAGGGCACCCAGTCGCGTGCATTGTCGGTATAGCCGTGGATCAGCACCACCGGCTGGCCGTGGCGCTCACCCATGTCGATGTACGCCAGGCGCTCGGCGTTCGGCAGCAGAACAATTTTCTTACTGGCTTCGAAGACATTCAGATCGATGCCGCCCGGCGGGGCGTCAGGGCTGGCCGCGATGGCTGCAGCCGCCCACAACGTGGCCGCCAGGCTCAACCAGGATGCAGCCGCGAGCGCTCGGCCTGCGCCGGCTTCTGAACCCATCTTAAAAATGCCTCGACACGCTTGAAGAACGCCTCGTTCGAAAGCGGCAGGTCGCGACTAGTTGGATTTGGCATCCAATTCTGTTCCCGCGGTTATATTATAGCGTACATAATAAATACGCAACGGCGTGCAGACGGCGGCGGCACGGCTAAAGGAACCGGCAACGGGCTGGCGCCGTGGCCACTATCCGCGGCCGTCAGTAGCCGCGGCCGCCCAGCCGGATGCTGTTCAGGGGTTCTTGAAGGCGTCGTCGGACTCGGCGCCACGGCGCGGCTTCCACGCCAGCGAGTAGTATTCGCCCCGGTCGCGCGCCCAGGGGTCGAACACGTTGACGACATGCTGCAACTCGTCGGCGAGCTCCGGCATCGTGCGCAGCAACAGCCGCTTCAACGGCGACACCGGCTGTTCATGCCCGTTGGGCCTGCCGTTTTCCATCATCGCAGGCCCCGGACCGTTGTGATTCACCCAATCCACGCCCAGCTGCGTATAGAACTCGGGCCGGAAGCTGGAGGTCAGAAACCGGTCGCTGAACAGGCGCCGCGAGGCGTTCAGAATGAATACCACGAACTGCGTTTCGGAAATCGCGTAGCCGTGCGGGCGGGTGCTTTCCGCCAGATACCCCACGATCGTATCGACGTCCTCCACATTGTCCACCGTGCTGCCATTTTTCGTGCCGAGGCAATCGTTGATCGGAGAACCATCGGCATTACGCTGCGCGTCGGTGATGATCTTCGAGGCATCGCAGATGTGCTGCCCGTAGATCGCGCGCAGGCTCTTGACCAGTGTTTCCTGCTGCTTGCGCTCGTCCGAGCCGGCGGGAAAGTGCTGATCGATCAGATCGTCGAAGCTGGTGAGCTGCCGCAAGCCGTATTGCCGGCGAAACTCGTTGAACCGGGGTACGCCGCGCTCCCGGTCGCGGATCAGGTCGAGCGCCGCCACATCGATCTGCTGCGTCTCGGACTGCAGCCGATTCATCTTCAGGTTCTGCAGAAAGCGCGGATGGTTTTGCAGCGCCAGCGCGCCCAGCCGCTGCCGCCCCATGCTCAATGCCCAGTTCGACAAGCCGCGCTGGCGCATCGCATCGGTGGCCTTGCCGCGGAACGTCTCCACCACGGGGATCTTGTTGCGGATCCGGTTCGGGTCAGCATCCAGATCCCGGTATTCGATCAGGTCCGGCACCAGCGCATGCAGGCGGTAGACCGTGACGAACTCTTCGGGAAAGTTGAACGGCGAGCCAAAATGGTTGACCCCGCCGTTCACATGATCCGGGTTGCTCAGGCTCCAGATATCCTTCTTGTTCGGATCGAATGCGGCAAAGATCGGGTCTTCCGCGTACACCCGGCTGCCCAGGCCGAAGATGCCGGCGCCGGACGCAAACACCGAATACCACTGGGTCGCGTTCTTCACATCGCTGGTCTTGCCGAAACTGCGGGTGACGAGCTGCCCGAGCGCCGTGGACACGCCGTTGTCGGCGCCAAACAGCCCGCTCCAGTTCGCATTCATGCCGCGGTACAACGGTTCGTCGTACAGCAGCTGCGTAGTCCATTCGATGGTATGAATCTTGGCGATCTCGGCTGATATCACCAGCCGGGCGGCCTCGAACAGCTCGTTAGCGGTCACATCCTGGTAGCGAATCACCCGATCCGGTGCGACCGGATTGCGCAGGCCGCAGTCGGCGTCAGGGGTCAGCGCCGCGAGGCGCCGAAACTCGTTGACGAACAGATTGTGCTCGCGCGCAAACAGGTTGCTGTAGAAGCTCATGCCGATCGACCAGTTGTCCGCGAATGCGCTGGCCTCCTGTCCCTTCCAGTCAGGGTTCATGGGATCAGCGGGCGCCAGCAGCGGCAGATAGCCCAGGGCATCGCCTTTGCTGGAACGGCCGGGAAGCTGGATCAGCAGCAGCTTGGCCGGGTCGGAAGGATCGCGTTTCACGCGCTTGAGCGAGCGCTCGTCATAACCGTAAATCTGTGACGCGTCCCACCAGGCGGTGGTGTTGTTGCTGAACGTCCTCGGGGCCCGGGCAGGGTATTCGACACCCGCGTGCATGAACGTTGCCGGCTCGCCGCTCTCGGCCACGTACGCCTTGTCGATGCGATCCCCGGGGCGGCAACTGAACGCCTTGGCGTCGCTCTCGGAGCAGCCGACCGCCATGTACTGGTCCGCGTTATGCCCCTCCTCCAGATGCGTGAACCAGTCGTGGGTCATGAACTGGATCCAGAATGCCGCCAGTACATTGAAGAACGGGGCCTTCTTGTAGTCGCAGTTGGCGTCGGTCGAGAAGTCCTTCAGCCCGTAGCCATCGTTGCACTTGGCCGGATCGGATTGCGCGCGCGTCAGCAGCGTGCGGCTGATCACCTGCGGATCGGGCTTGAGCAGGCTCAGACGATCGCCGTGGCGGTTCTTCGCCAGCTCATTGCGGCCCAGATCCGGGAAGGTGGCGGAGAACTCGACGTTGCGGGCAAATAGCTGGCCGGTCGAGCCCATGAGCGGGTTGCGGATGTCGTTGCAGATTCCGGTCAATGTCCGGTGGCGGATCAGTTCGCCCCGACACAGCTGCCCGCCGGCGCCGCCGACATTGGCGTACTCCGGATCTCCTTCCGGAAGCCGCATCTCCGGCCACAGCTTCAGGGCCGGACCTGCTACCCCCTTTCGGCCATCGACATACGCCTGGTAGGTCTTGTTGTTGTCGAACAGATTGAACTTGATCAGCTCGATGCGTTCGTATTCCAGGTCGAGCAGCGCGCCGTCCACCCCGCGATCGTTCGGCGCGAGATGCCCCGCCTGCCTGACGAAATCCGGCGCCCTGGAACTTGCGTCTCCGGCCGCCCAGTAGTTCTGCCAGTCGGTCCAGGGCGTGGCGCGAAATTTTGCCGCGATGTCGCCGCCCCGGCACTTGGCGGTGGCTTCGGCCACCTTCCCCAGGAACCTGTTGTCGCGGGTGCTGGCGATCGGGCGCATGCCGTTCTCGAGCAGCACCTGGCAGGCGTGCAATGACTCGAGTTCCGTGCGCACCTCGGTTCTTTCCGAAGGCGCACAGCCGAACAGCAGCAGCACTCCAACAGGCAGGAGACGCTTGAAAGCATCGATCGTTCTGAGACTGGCGTTGGGCTCGAAGTGCCCCATATTCTTATCTCCGGCGGCGCGTCGCGCGAGATGCCGAAGATTACAGGACAGTTGATGCCGGCTGGCAAGAGGGCAATGCACGGAATCGCGCGCTCACACGCCCTCGATGGCCAGCAGCGTCGAGATCGCGCTACGGTTACGAATATCCAGCAGCGGTTGATACTCCGGCGCGTGGTAAAACGCTTTCAGGCGCGACATGTCCGGAAACTCGACGATCACCAGCCGGTTCCCGGGCGCATCGCCTTCCAGCGCTTCGACGCTGCCACCGCGCACCAGGTAGCGCCCGCCGTAGGCCGCGATGATCGCGGGCACCTGACTGCGGTACTCCTCGAAACCCACCGGGTCAGTGATCTGCAGGCTCGCGAAAATGTAGGCTGGCATCGTTTCGGCTCCAGAATGAATTACCATCATGCGCCAGGCGACGGCGCGATCATTTCCATCACGCGCACATCATAGGAGGGACAGGATGGACCCGGCGCAATTACTGCAGTGGCAATGGGAGGGGTACCCGCGCTACCACCTGTCCCATACAAACCTGCTGATTCACATCGTGGCGGTGCCGCTGTTCCTGGCGGGCAACATCGCCCTGGTGGCGGCGTTGCTCTATGGCTCGGTTAGCGGGGCGGCTGTCGGCCTCGCCTGCATGGTGACGTCGATCGTGCTGGAGGGCCGCGGTCACAAACTGGAGCAGAATCCCCCCGAACCTTTTACCAGTGCGCTGAATGCGGTCGCGCGGCTTTATCTGGAACAGTGGATTACCTTCCCGAGGTTCCTGCTCTCGGGCGGCTGGTACCGGGCGCTGCGTGCTTCGGCAAAATAGTCACAAGGTCGGCCGCCGGACCAGCCCCGCATCCGGCGCTCCTGGCCGTAACTGATTAGTTCTACTGAATATCTGGCGCGCCAGGCCGTGCAGCCCCGGCACACCGGTCGCTCGCTGACGGCGTTCGGCTGGGCCGATGGCGGCAGGAAAATCAGCCGAAGGATTTGGCTGGCCGGACCTACCATGGCAACATGACACGATGATGTCAGAGGGTGTCGTTTTCTGGTGGTCGTCTCTGTGCGCGGTCGGCGCACTCAACATCCTGGCGTGGTCGATGTCAGCCGTCGCCCTCAACCGCCGGCGGCCCATCATGGCGCCCGACACCTATGCCGTACGACGCCTGCAGCTTCAGTTGTCCGCGATCTATGTATTCGGTTGCGCCTTCCGCTCGGTCGTACCCGTGTTCGACGTTCCTCGCATCTGCCTGTTCAACTCCTGGGTGTCCAGCGTCGTCGTGGGCCGGTCGGTCGCGACCTGCGCAGAACTGTGCTTCGTCGCCCAGTGGGCAGTGATGCTGCGCGAGACTTCGCGTTCGACCGGCAGCGCGGTGGGCAGATTTGCATCATTGGCGGTAGTGCCGCTGATCGCGGTCGCCGAAATCTGTTCCTGGTATTCCGTGCTGAGCACCTCCAACCTGGGTCACGTGGCCGAGGAGTCGATCTGGGGCCTGTCGGCAGCGCTGCTGGTGATCAGCATGATCACGATCTGGCCACGCTGTACCGCGAGCTTGCGTCCGGTGCTCCTGGCCTGGTGCATCGCGGGTGCCGCCTACGTGGCGTTCATGTTCCTGGTCGACGTGCCCACCTACTGGTCGAGATGGCTCGCCTCCGAGGCCAGCGGCGGCCACTACCTGAGCATGGTCCAGGGCGCGCACGACGTTGCCCATCGACGGGTCGTATCCTACCGCTGGGAAGATTGGAGGAGCGAAATGGTCTGGATGTCGCTCTATTTCAGCGTTGCCGTATGGCTCAGTATCGCGCTCATTCACGCGCCGCTATCCGCCCATTTACATCACCGTCGCTCGACGCACCAAAGCGATGCGCGACTGCACCGAAAGGTCACTTCACCAGGCTAAGCACCGGGATAAATGGCTTATTTTCCAGTGTTTGAGCTGCTGGCACGGCCCTTGCGTGAAGGTTTCCTAACCGTGCCGGTGGGGTGGTGTCGTGTCTACGTCAACAGATAAAGTTTTCAGCTCCCGGGCGCCCGTCGCAGTCCTGGATAACCGCTGGCTGCAGCTGACGCTCGGGGTCGTCTGCATGATGGCGATCTCGAGCCCGCAATACGTTTGGGCATTGCTCACGAAACCGATGGCGGCAGCGTACGGGGTGAAACTTTCCCAGTTGCAGGTCACTTTTTCCATCCTGATCGTATTCCAGACATTTCTGTCCCCGATTCAAGGCTATCTGATTGACCGCTTTGGACCGCGGATGCTGATTTCGATCGGTGGGGCGTTGACCGGATTGAGCTGGATCCTGGCCTCCCGAGCCGGCGACCTGACCCAGCTCTATCTGACATACGGGCTGCTTGGCGGCATTGGCACCGGCATCGTCTATGTCGGCATCGTCGGCCATATGGTGCAGTGGTTCCCGGACAAAAGGGGCTTCGCCACCGGCATGGTGGCGGCGGGTTACGGAATGGGCGCAGTGCTTACCACTTTCCCGGTCTCCAACAGCATCGCCGCGAACGGCTTGCAGCAGACCCTTCTGCAATTTGGCTTGATCTTCTGTGCGGTCGCGTTGCTGGCCGCGCAGGGCATGCGCCGGCCGCCGGCTGAGTGGATGAGTCATTTAGCCGGCCAGCTGAAAAGTGCCGCAGGTGTCGGCCCGTCGGTGATGCTGCGCTCGCCGGTCTTTTGGCTGATGTTCGTCATGTTCACGCTGATGTCCACGTCCGGCCTGATGGTGATCTCGCAGATGGGAGCCTTCGCCAAGGATTTCGGCATGACCTCGGTCACCGTGTTAGGCATGGCCGCCCTGCCGCTCGCTCTGACGCTGGACCGATTTACCAACGGTCTGACCAGACCGTTCTTCGGCTGGGTTTCCGACCGCATCGGGCGCGAAAACACCATGCTGCTGGCGTTCGGATTCGAGGGAATCGCGATGATTCTGTGGCTGCTCAACCGCGGCAATCCGGTGCTGTTCGTACTGTTATCCGGCGTCGCCTTCTTTGGCTGGGGGGAGATCTTCTCGTTGTTCCCCTCAACGTTGACCGATACCTTCGGCAAGATGCATGCGACCACTAATTACGGCTTCCTGTACATGGCGCAGGGAATCGGCTCCATTCTGGGCGGTCCGCTGGCGGCATGGCTGCACGAGCGCACTGGGAACTGGACGACAGTGTTCGCCACGGTCATCACCCTCGATTTCATCGCCGCATTCCTCGCCATCGCGGTGCTCAAGCCGATGCGCGGAAAACTTCTCGCCCGGCCCGGGTAGGTACGGCATGACAGACACCTTTACAGCGGCTGCCGCGTTGGCTTCACAGCTACCGGCTCCGGGGCTGGCTCCGCCGCCGCCGAGCGTGCGTCTGTGCCGGCATCGCGGAACACCAGCGTAAGCTGATTTGCGGCGGCTGACCTCCCGTGATGCAACTCGTCGGCGAAGTGCCGCACCAGTCTGATTCCCCGGCCGCCGGTGGCCGCCCCGTCCAGTGAGCTGGGCAGCTCTGCCGGCACATAGGAGGTTGGGTCGAACGCAGTGCCGTCATCCTCGATGCGAATGACGATCTGTCTGGGTTGACGCAAGAAGCGGATCCTGACCGTGCCAAGCTTCCCGTCGGGATATCCGTACTGGATAACGTTGGTTACCAGCTCGGTCAGGCATAAATCAATGCGGTGGACCAGTGATGGCGACAGAAGAAACTGCGTCCTCAGCTGTGCAACCCAGTGTTCCAGGTCCGGCAGCTGACCGGTGCTCGCCTGCATCAGGAGCTGCGAAGTCGATTCGGTTGCCATCCGGCACTGACTTACGGGACGCGCTAAGACTTGCTGCGGCGCGTGGCCGGCACAGTCGTGTCAGGCAGTGCCGAATGCCCCGCGCGCCGCGTCAAGATCATGCGCGATCGGAATGATTGCCTGTATCCCAGTGGCCCTGAGAACCTCTTCGACCTGATCGTTCGGCTTATACAGCACCATAGAGCCGCCGCGCAGCTTTTGCGCCTTTGCACTGACGATCAGTGTTCGGACCCCGATCGACGCGATAAAAGTTACGTTGGACAGGTCGACCAGGATCTGCGCGCGGCGCGTGGCGGTAACTGCGCTGAATTTCAGATCGATCTGCTGCGTGCCAGTGATGTCCATGCGACCGGAAAGGTTGATACCCAGAATTCCGGACTCGAGCTCATGAACCGCCATCTCCATGCCTTCGTCCCTCGTAGCGATGATGCACGCCTGTCGATGCAGGATGCTCGTCGTGTGAATATAGCAAATTGCAATAGGCAGGACAAAGGCGCGCAGGTCCCCGCTTCAGGGGGCCGACGGCGGCGCGTGCTCCCGATGATAGCGGTGGATCGCCCAGAGGTAGATCTCCATCAGCGAGTTCTCACCGAGTTGCTCGAGAATGGCATCCCGCCTTCCTCGACTTGTCGTGCGCTGAAGTTGCAGTCGCGCCCGCTGAAACTGCCTGAGTTGGTTGCGATACTGCCAAAGCAGTTCCTGCACCGCCATTTTGTTCTGTCGCAGTTCCCAGACGCCGAGCATGACGGCCAGAGAGCCGCTACAAAGCGACAGTACGTTTTTGAATGGCACACCGGTACGCGCGTCGATGTTGTGCAGTGCCCCACCGAACATGAACATTGCCGAAAGTTCGAGCAGTACAGCGACGAACACACCGCTCTTGAGCCGCCCTATCCAGAAGCGGTTGCGCTCCATCGATGCCACCTTGCGCACAAAGTAGCGATACTGGTCTTCGATCCAGGCCTGATCGACCAGTTGCGCCCGAAGCGCATAATTCTCGCGCGACTCAAGAGGGTCGACCGCCGCTGATTCGATGGAATCGAGGGCGAAGCTTATCCATCCGAAGCCAGCGAACCGGTAAATTCCCGTAAGTGCAATCAGCTCCCTGGTACGCATGCGGCGATCCACGCCAGCCAGCGCCATGTAGAACCGCACCCTCAGCGTTTCCGCCAGCGCCCGATACGACAGGTATTTTCCGAACCAGCGTTTGGTCTGGAAAAAGTAGTACCCGAGCAGACTTACGAACAGGATAAGCATGTAGAACATCAGGACGACTTTGCTTTCGGTAATTTTATCGTAGATCAGATAGGCCAGGCCCATTGCAAACGCCGTGATTCCGAACGCGTTGAACAGCCTGTCAGAACGCTGTTGCATGTAGCCGGCAAGCGAATCGGCTTTGACGAACTGGCGGTCGATATTCTCCAGGGTCGTTGCATCGCTCATCGCCATCATTGCGGACCGGTCGCGAATCAAGGATTCGCTGCGCGCGAGGCTTCCATTGTCGGAAAAGCGCTCGAACTCAAGGTTATATTCGTTCAAATCAGCCAGTCGTCGCGAAAGCGACGATGGCATCGAATGCTGCACGTCAAGGACATTATCCCCGGCGGAGAGCAGATAATATGATTGGTCTGCACTATCGGACCCGTCACTGACACCTCGTCGCACCGGGATCCAGAACACGAGTCGCGCCGTCATCTCCAGATCGTCGCCTACCGTGCTGATCTCGATCCGATTGATGGTCTCGCTCTGTTCACTGGCAACCCCCAGGAAACGAAACACCTGATCTGCCGTGTCGTCAGGCAGGCTCGACGAATTTCCATCCCAGAGCGCGAGCAGCAGGCTGCTGCGTCGAATGAGGGTATCGGTGAGTATCGAGTCGAGCGTGCCCTGTGGCGCGCAGGATTGTTCTGCCGCCACCTCAGTTCGGTGGACCAGCGGGTGGTTCAGCAGATCCGTGCTCGAGTCGCGTTCGGAATGCTCCGCCTGACCCGGGGCGGGCGCACCGACTATTGCGTCCACGGATATATTCAGCGCCAGCGCCGCCCGCGCGATCGCCAGACTTGCGGAATTGCGTGCGTCAAGCATCACCCTCATGTGGGTATCGGGCAAATGCTGCCTGATCTCGAGCAGAAAGCTAACCACGGCATCGACCAGCTGCGGGACAAGCGCCGCTTCCAAATCCGGGTGGCCCGCGAGCCCGATGATGAACGGAGAATTGTCGAGCTGAATGGGTTTTGTCAAAGCGTGGCTGCCTGTGGGCTGAACACGCGCAACAAGGGATTCACGATGCACTCCACGCGAGCACGGTGAGCGTGATGTCATCAGACTGCGGGGCAGTTCCGGCGAAGACCGTGACGCTGCGACAGATGCGCTCGACCAGCGCCGCGGCCGATTCATCGCCGTGCGCCTTGACCTCGGCGATCAGTCGCTCGGTACCGTAGGCCTCATCTGCCGGGCTGAATGCCTCCGTCACGCCGTCCGTATAGAGCACCAGTCGGTCACCTGGCAGGAGCTGCGCGGTGTGATTCGGATAATCAATGCCGGGTATCACTCCCAGCACCAGTGCGCCCGTCCCGCCCAGGGTCTCCACCGCACCGTCGGCGCGCCGCACATAGGGCGCGTTGTGGCCGCCGTTCGCATAGCTGAGCCTGCCAGTGGTCGCGTCGAATATGCAGTAGAACACTGTCACGAACAGATCCATCGGGTTCTGCGCGAACAGCACGTCATTGGTGTGCGCGAGGCAGGCGCCGGGCTCGTCATAGTGTGGCGCGAATTCGCGCAGGTTGGTCCGCGCTACCGCCATGAAGAACGCCGCCGGCACCCCTTTGCCGGACACGTCGGCCATGACCAGGCCGATGCGGCCATCCGGTAACTCGATGAAATCGTAGAAATCCCCTCCCATTGTCGTCGCCGGGATCATGCGCGCCGCGCCGTCGCAGCCTGGTTTCAACGGAAACGACGCCGGCAGGATCGCGATCTGCAGCGCCCGGGCGACGTCTAGCTCGGCCTTCAACTGCGCCTGCGCCTGCTCGAGCGACGCGTTCTTGTCGGCCAGCTCGCGCGTACGCTCGGCGACGGTGTTCTCAAGGACGTGCGTCTGCAGTTTCAACACGCGCAGCAGGCGCAGCAGGCGTAAGGCGCGTACGGCGCGCGCATCGACCCCCGCCAGGTAGAACGGCGCGATCGAGATCAGGTCCACCAGCCCCTGAAAGCTGAAAATGAATGCCGTTTTGTTCTCGGCTGCCACCAGGCGCAGCAGGTACTCGAACGAGAACACCGAGACGACGATGATCTCTTCGATGTAAAACGCG
>DATAJH010000154.1:0-7704 GCA_036262215.1 Steroidobacteraceae bacterium | reverse complement strand
CTCATAGTCCACGCTGAGATTGACCCCGCCGATGATCGCCGCCTGCCCGTCGGCGATCAGCATCTTCCGATGATCGCGGTCGTTGATCGAGAACGGCGAAGTCCTGATCGGGTTGAATTGCCGGACGTGAATGCCGGCGCCGCGCAGCCGGTCAAACAGCGCCCCGGGCGTGGACAGCGACCCGATGCCATCGTAGATCACGTCGACCAGGACGCCTTGCTGCTGGCGGGCGATGAGCAGATCGGCCAGCTGCTCGCCGTTGAAGCTGACGTCCTCGAATATGTAGTACTCCAGATACAGGTAATGCTGGGCGCCGTGAATGGCGGCGAACATCGCCGCGAACGAGTCGGGACCGTCCCGCAGCACCGTGACGCGATTACCGGTGTAGAGCGGACTGCCGGACACGGTCTGCTCGATGGCCAGATGGCGCTGCAGGGCGCTGGAATCGGGAGCCTGGGCGGTCAGCCGGTCGAGCACCGCGGCGGTTGCCCGGCGCGACAGCGCTCCCCTGGCTCCGCGCACCTGTATTTCGGCTCCGGCGTCGACCGCCAGCGGCTCCGGGACGCTCGGAATGTGTGCGCAGCCGCCGAGCATGCCGGCGAGCATCGGCCAGCCACTGATCAGTGCCGAAATCCAGGTGGCTGCGCGACGGCGGCGGGGCCGGGCGTTTACAGAAATGACGCGCTGGCCCATCATCGGACTGACGCCGATAGCCACCGCCGGGAGCGCTGCAGCCAACATGGCTGAACCACTGGTTGACGCTGCTGTCCGCCAAAGCGGGGCGCTGTCGTTGCGCATCGTCATCGGCGAGAACAACGCCGACCTGGCGCTGACGCTGGCATTGCTGCTGGATGCCGAACCAGACATGCTGTGCGTCGCTACCGGCGCTTCAGCCAGCGCGGTGCTGGCCGCGGTGGACGAACATTCACCCAATGCCTTCATTCTCGATCTGTCGCTTGATGACGGCCCGAGCTTACCGCTGATCTCGGTACTGCGTGGGCGACTGCCCACGGCGGTGATTGTCGTTTTTACCGGTCACAAGAACGAGTTATTGAAGGAGCATTGTCTGAAGGCGGGCGCCGACGCGCTGGTGGTCAAGGCCGGCGAATTCGAGGAGCTGACGGTGGCGCTGCGGCGGGCGGCCCAGGCGGGTGCGGCGCGTGCGCTCGGGGCGCCCAGCCCCGGCGGCAGCGGAGTTTCCGCAGATGGTTGAATTTGTTTGACCTAAAGCACTAGAATCGCGCCCGCCGGTGGACGGTGTTGGTTGTGTGCCAACATGCCGTAAAGCTGCAGGTACTGCGGCCAAGTGCTTGATTCTGAAAGCCCCACATGGGGCTTTTCTTTTTGGCGGGCCGTTTTCGAGTATCAGGCACCCACCATGGTAGCGCCGTTGCGCGAGAGGCTGATTGCGCTAACCGAGCCGCTGCTCGGGCAGTTGGGCTACGAATTGGTCGATCTGGAGTACGCGCCGGGTCGCGCGCACGGCCTGCTGCGCATTTTTATCGACCGCCCGGAGGGCGTCGGGCTCGACGACTGTGAGCGTGTGAGCCGCGAGATCTCGGCGTTGTTTGATGTCGAGGATCCGGTGCCCACGGGTTACACACTGGAAGTGTCCTCGCCCGGCCTGGATCGGGTGTTGCGCACGCCGGCGCATTTTCAGCGCTTCGTCGGCGAGCGGGTGCGGATCGAACTGCGTAACCCTCGTGACGGGCGGCGACGCTACACGGGGCGGCTCACGGCGCTGCGTGACACGGGTATTGAATTGAATGTGGACGGCGCCATGGTACCGGTGTCGTTTGCGGAGATTGGCCGCGCGCGGCTTGCGCCGCTGTGGTCGTAGAGGATTTGCAGGAGCTGTCGATGAACAAAGAGATTCTGATGGTCGTCGATGCCGTTTCGAACGAGAAAGGCGTCGATAAGGAGATCATCTTCGAAGCGCTGGAAGCAGCGCTGGCTTCGGCTACCCGTAAGAAGCACGGCGAGGACTGGGATGCGCGGGTCGCGATCAACCGCAAGACCGGCGATTACGAGACTTTCCGGCGCTGGAAAGTATTTGCCGACGATTCCAAGGAGCTCGAGAATCCTTCGGCCGAACTGCGGCTGGAAGACGGCCGCGATGTCAATCCGGAGGCCGAACCCGGCGGCTATGTCGAACAGCCGATGGAATCGGTGGCCTTCGGCCGCATTGCGGCACAGCAGGCGAAGCAGGTCATCGTGCAAAAGGTGCGCGAAGCCGAGCGCGCGCAGGTGGTGGAGGCATATAAAGACCGCGTCAATACTCTGGTCAGCGGCGTGGTCAAGCGCATCGACCGCAACGGCATCTACGTGGACCTGGGCGGCAACGCGGAAGGCTTCGTACCGCGCAGCGACATGATTCCGCGCGAGCAGTTGAAGCCGCAGGATCGCGTCAAGGCCTACCTGCGCGAAGTGCGCGCCGAGCCGCGCGGCCCACAGCTGTTCCTGACCCGCAATGCGCCCGAATTCCTGATCGAGCTGTTCAAGCTCGAAGTGCCTGAAGTCGGCCAGGGCCTGATTCACATCCTGGGCGCGGCGCGCGATCCGGGCATTCGCGCCAAGATCGCGGTCAAGAGCCAGGATCCGCGCATCGATCCGGTCGGCGCCTGCGTCGGCATGCGCGGTTCACGCGTACAGGCGGTGTCGAACGAGATCGCCGGGGAGCGCGTGGACATCATTCCGCACGATGAGAATCCGGCGCAGTTCGTCATCAATGCGATGTCGCCGGCCGAGGTTCAGTCGATCGTGGTCGACGAGGACTCGCACAGCATGGATATCGCGGTGGCGGAGGACAAGCTGTCGCAGGCGATCGGGCGCGGCGGCCAGAACATCCGTCTCGCCAGCCAGCTGACCGGCTGGGAGCTCAATGTCATGACCGAGTCGGATGCCGAGGCCAAGAGCGAGACCGAGGCGCGGGCACTGGTTGAGACTTTCATGAAGCAGCTCGACGTCGACGAGAACGTCGCCAACATCCTGGTACAGGAGGGCTTCTCGACGGTCGAGGAGGTAGCGTACGTACCGGCCGGGGAGCTGGCCGCGATCGAGGAGTTCGACGAGGACATCGTCAAGGAGTTGCGCAATCGCGCGCGCGACGTGCTGCTGACGCAGGCGATCGTGAGCGAGGAATCGCTCGACCAGTCGATGCCGGCCGACGACCTGCTGACACTCGAGGGAATGCGGCCGGATCTGGCGCTGGCGCTGGCGCGGCGCGGCGTGCGTACCCGCGAGGAGCTGGCCGACCAGGCGATCGACGATATCTCCGATATCGAAGGCCTGTCGTCCGACGAGGCCGGCAGCCTGATCATGAAGGCGCGCGCCCATTGGTTCGAGGCGCAGCATTGACGCTCGCGGTAGCGAACGCTGGTGCGGGGCTTAAGGTGAAGACACATGGCTGACGTGACGATTGCCCAATTTGCCGACGTACTGAAGGTCCCGGTGGATCGCCTGATTGCGCAGCTCGATCAGGCCGGTATCACCGTGTCCAGTCCGGAGGAGCTGATCAGCGAGGAAGCCAAGCTCGAGCTGCTAACGCACCTGCGCCGCAGCCACGGTCATGGCGGCGAGGGCTCGGCACCGAGCCGCATTACCCTCAAGCGCAAGACCCAGAGCGAGCTCAAGCTCGCCAGCAACCAGGGCCGGGCGCGCACTGTCAATGTCGAGGTGCGGCGCAAGCGCACCTATATAAAGCGCGATGTGCTCGAGGGCCAGGCACGGGCGCAGCAGGAGCAGCTCGATGCGCAGAAGCGCGACGCCGAAGAGGCGCAGCGCGCGCTGAGCGAGAAAGCCGAGATCGAGCGGCGCGAGCGCGAACGCCTCGAGAGCGAGAACCGGCGTCGCATCGAGGAAGAGCAGACGCGCAAGAAGGCGCTGGATGAGGCGCGACGGCTGGCCGAGCAACGCTCGGCGGAGGAAGCCGAGCGTGAACGGCAGCGGCGGCCGGCGGAAGCTGCGCGCGAAGCGCATGCGCCGCACGTACATCCGGTGCCGGCGGTGCGCGAGGAAGTGGACGACAAGCGTACGCGCTATGGCCGCGAGGAACTGCATATCGCCGGCGACGTGAGCGCACGCCACAAGAAGAAGAAGCGCCTCAAGACGCGCGCCATGCCGGTCGGCGGCGGCGAAGCCAAGCATGCGTTCGAGATGCCCACGGCGCCGGTCAAGCGCGAGGTCGCGCTCGGCGAGACCATCACCGTGGCCGAGCTGGCGCAGAAGATGGCAGTCAAAGCCACCGAAGTCATCAAAGTGCTGATGAACCTCGGCGTCATGGCGACCATCAATCAGCCGATCGAGCGTGATACGGCAGTGCTGGTGGTGGAGGAATTCGGCCATACCGCCAAGCTGCTGCGCGAGAATCAGATCGAGGAAGGCCTGCAGGGCGCCGAAGGCGAAACCGAGAAGCTCGAGGTGCGGGCGCCGGTGGTGACGGTGATGGGACACGTCGATCACGGCAAGACCTCGCTGCTCGATTATATGCGTCGCACCAAAGTGGCGGCCGGCGAGGCGGGCGGGATCACGCAGCATATCGGCGCCTATCACGTGGAAACGCCGCGCGGTTCGATCACCTTTCTGGACACGCCGGGCCACGCCGCGTTTACCGCAATGCGCGCGCGCGGCGCCAAGGCCACCGACGTGGTGGTGCTGGTGGTGGCGGCCGACGATGGCGTGATGCCGCAGACCATCGAGGCCATTCAGCACGCCAAGGCGGCCGGGGTGCCGATTGTGGTGGCGGTCAACAAGATCGACAAACCGGATGCCGATGCGGAGCGGGTGCGCACCGAGCTGGCCAAGCACGACGTGATTGCAGAAGAGTGGGGCGGCCAGAACATGTTCCGCAGCGTCTCGGCCAAGTCCGGCGAGGGCATCGATCAGCTGCTGGAAGCCATTCTGCTGCAGGCCGAGGTGCTCGAGCTCAAGGCGCCGCGCACCGGCTTTGCGGCCGGCGTGGTGATCGAATCGAGCATGGAAAAAGGCCGTGGCGCCGTGGTCACGGTGCTGGTCAAGCGCGGCACCTTGCGCACTGGCGACGCCATCCTCGCCGGCAGCGAATTCGGCCGGGTACGCGCCATGTTCGACGAGAGCGGACAGACGATCACCGAGGCTCCGCCGTCAACGCCAGTGGTGGTGCTGGGTCTGTCGGGCGCGCCCAACGCGGGCGATGAGCTGCTGGTGGTGGAGAACGAGCGCAAGGCGCGCGAGGTTGCGCTCTACCGGCAGGGCAAGTTCCGCGACGTCAAACTGGCGCGCGCCGCCACCCGGGCCGAGGACGTGTTCTCGACCATGGGCGAGGTCAAAGCCGGCATCATCCCGGTGCTGATCAAAACCGATGTGCAGGGCAGTGCCGAGGCGCTGCGCGATGCGCTGGTCAAGCTGTCCACCGACGAGGTCAAGGTGAGCGTGATCGCCAGCGGTGTCGGCGGCATCACCGCCTCCGATATCCAGCTCGCGGCGGCTTCGAAGGCGTTCGTCATCGGCTTCAACGTCCGTGCCGACTCCGCCGCGCGCGAGGCGATGAAGGAAACCGGTGTCGAAGTGCGCTACTACAGCATCATTTACGAGGCCATCGACGACGTGAAGCAGAAGATGAGTGGTCTGCTGGCCCCGGAGATCAAGGAGACCATCGTCGGCATCGCCCAGGTACGCGAGGTGTTCCGTTCCAGCAAGTTCGGCGTGGTCGCGGGCTGCCTGGTCACCGAGGGTGCCGTGCGGCGCAACAATCCGATCCGCGTGCTACGCGACAACGTGGTGATCTTCGAAGGCGCGCTCGAATCGCTGCGCCGTTTCAAGGACGACGTCAACGAAGTTCGGGCGGGTACCGAATGCGGTATCGGCGTGAAGAACTACCAGGACGTGCGTGCCAACGACCAGATCGAGTGCTTCTCGCGCGTCGAGGTGTCGCGCACGATCCAGTGACGGCTCGTGCCGCGCGTTCCGCATGCTCAAAGCCACCGCCAGGACGTCGCGCATCGCGGCGCAGATGCAGCGCTCGCTGTCGACGCTGCTACGCCGCGGCGTCAAAGATCCGCGCGTGGGCAACGTCACGGTGACGGCGGTGGACGTGGCGAACGATCTGAGCTATGCGCGCATCCACGTGTTGCCGTTTGCCGGGGAGCACCCGGCAGAGCAAGTGTTGACCGGGCTGCGCAGTGCGGCCGGGTATCTGCGGGGCGAAATCGCGCGCGAACTCAAGCTGCGGCACGCGCCGCGGCTCGAGTTTCATCTCGACACCGCGATCGAGGGCGCGCAGCACCTGACGCAGCTGATCGAGAGCGCGGTGCAGGCCGATCGCGTGCGCGGCGCGGATGGAGGCGGCAACCCGGCTGATCACGGCGAGCCTGATTTGCCAGCCGACGAGGACGCTTGAACGGGGCGCCGCTAGGAGTGCTACTGCTCGACAAGCCCCTCGGACTGTCCTCCAACGCTGCGCTGCAGCGTGTGCGCCGGCTCGCCGGTGGCATCAAGGCCGGGCATACCGGCAGCCTGGATCCTCTGGCCAGCGGCATGCTGCCGATCTGTCTGGGCGAGGCCACGAAACTTGCCGGTGAGATGCTCGCGCTGCGCAAGTGCTATCAGTTCGGTATCCAGCTCGGGGAGCGCTCCGAAACCGGGGATGCGGAAGGCGCCATCGTCGAGCGCTGCCCGGTGCCCCCGCTGACGCGGGAAGCGGTCGAGGCGGTACTGGCCCGGTTCCACGGCGCACAGCAGCAGACGCCACCGATGTATTCCGCGCTCAAGCGCGACGGCGAGCCGCTGTATCGGCTGGCGCGCCGCGGGCTGACGGTCGAGCGGGCGGCGCGTTCGCTGGTGATCGACAGCCTGCAACTGCTGACGTTGCAGCAGGATCGGCTCGATCTGCGTGTGCTGTGCTCCAAGGGCACCTATGTGCGTGTCCTGGCAGAGGATCTGGCGCGCGCCCTGGGCAGCTGCGGGCGGCTCTACCGCCTGCGGCGCGAATATGTCGAGCCGTTCGCCGGCGAGCCGATGGCCAGCCTTGCGCAGCTCGAGGCCGCCAATCAGCCGCTCGGGAGCTGGCCGCTGCTACCGGCGGACCGTGCGCTGCTGCATCTGCCCGCCCTGCGGCTTACCGCCCCCGCGGTGCGCGCGCTGCTGCACGGCCAGCCGGTGCACGGGGTGGCTTCCGGCGCCGCGCTCTGGCGCCTGTATGATGCCGGCGAGCGCTTTCTCGGCCTGGGCGAAAGCGATGCGGACGACACATTGAAGGTGCGGCGCCTGTTCAGCAGCGCGCGCCAGGCGTCGGCGGAAATCTAATGGCGGTAACTCCCTGTTCCGCTTGAGACAACGAGGGTCTGCGGTTAGAATGCGCGGCCTTCAAAATGACGCACTAGATACAGCTTAGTACAGAGGTTTGGCACGCAATGGCTTTGTCCACGGAACAGAAGAGTGGTGTGGTCGCGCAATATCGGCGCGATCCCAAAGATACCGGATCGCCCGAAGTCCAGATCGCGCTGCTGTCCGAGCGCATCAACGGCCTGGGCGGACATTTCAGCGCTCACAAGCGCGATCACTCGTCACGCCGCGGATTGGTGAAGCTGGTCAATCAGCGTCGCAAGCTGCTGGACTATCTGAAGTCGACCAACCCGGCCAAGTACCAGGAAGTGGTCGAACGCCTGGGCCTGCGCCGCTGATACTGTCGCGGCCGCGCATATCCGTTCCGAGCGCGGCCTGTTCCAC
>DATAJH010000153.1:0-25254 GCA_036262215.1 Steroidobacteraceae bacterium | reverse complement strand
CACCTTGTTGTCGAAGGCGCAGCTTGATGCGCTCAATGTGCAGAATCCGGGCGGGTTCTCCTTTCTGACCTCCAGCAGTTATTCAGACGCGTCGTTCGGCGAGCCGAACATTCCGCGCATCCGCGGCCAGTACGCCGACATGTTCTTCAACGGCATGCGCGACAGCTTCACGCTCAACGGCTATGGCGCCCCGATCAGTTTCAACAGCGTGGATTCCATCGATATCGTCAAGGGTCCGGCGAGCGTGCAGGCCGGTCCCGGCGCGGGGGTAGGGGGTGCGATCGACATCACCACCAAGATGCCCTCATTCGTGAAGCCGATTGCCGATTTCAATCTTGAGTTCGACACGCAGCAGAAGCGGCGCGCGTCGTTCGATCTCGGCGCACCGCTGAATTCGAGCATCGCCGGGCGCGTAGCCTTCACCGAAGACGACAGCGGCAGCTACTACAACAACATGTTCTTCCACCAGCAGTCGCTGTTTGCCTCAGTGATCGATCAGGTCACTCCGCAGTATTCAGTGCTCATTACCGGTGGCTTCGAGAACACCACCTACCGCGAAAATGACGGCGTCAATCGAGTCAATCAGCAACTGATCGACAATGGCACCTATCTGACAGGCGGTGTCGTGGGCGGCCCTGCGAACATTTCGGGTTTCGGCAGCGAGATCGACCTGACTGGATCCGTGCCGCTCAACGACAAGATCATCATCGACGAGCCGGGCGGTACCGGCGCGCACTCGCTGCACATCAAAGGGCAGATCATCCAGACCTTCAGGGCCACGGATGATTTTTCCATCGTCAACAATACGTTCTACGATTACATGAACCGTTACAACCAGACGGAGGATTACTACGCCGATACGGCCAAGGGCGCCTTTACCATCGAGAACAAGACCGACTTCAAGGTGAAGTTCGCGACCGGTTCAGTGAACCACGACGTCGATGCCGGTTTCACCTACCGCTACGCGCATGTGCTGGACATTCAGAACTTCGTGAACGAGCCGGTGAGCATCTTCGATCTGTCGGCCAGCTCCAACACCTGGGTGTTCCCCGCCTCCCTCCAGGCTCCGGCCGGAGCGATCCTGTTCAACGGGGCCTTCAATCATCTCCAATGGGGATTGCCGGGACGCTATGGATTCGGCTTTCAGAACGGCACCGTCGATTCCAGGCTCAAGGACGCTGCAATTTTCCTCGAACATCGCATCCAGTTCTCGCCGCAGTGGAGCGTGCTGTACGGCCTGCGCGGCGATGCGGTGCAATTGGACTATTCCGACCCGCTCGGGGGTGCGGCTCTTTACAACGGTTACCCCCAAAGTGCGTCGACCGCCTGGTACGGTCTGTATAACGGCAACATCAGTGTGGTGTACAGCCCGACCCCGCATGTCTCCACCTACCTCACGTACAACAAAGCGCAGTACGTGGACCCGACGGCCAATGATGGCGCGGTCGCCGCGTGGGGTGTAGACCCGACCGTTGTTCTGCGGCAGAACACCCTGCTGGAAGAAGGCGGCGTGAAATTCGACCTGTTCGACAAGCGGCTGTTCATCTCCGCCGCCGGTTTCTACCAGGAGCGCACCGTAAACACCGGTGTCGGCGGCCTCACGAGCACCCCGGCTCACATCAAGGGGGCTGAGATCGAGGCCAACTTCCAGCCCGACCCGCATTTCTTTGCCACCGCCAGCTACTCCTACCTGCACACCACGCTGGATTCACCGTCAGGCTTCTACAACTTTCCGGCACAACCGGGAATCAATTACGACGGTGCCGGCGTGTCGCCGGTCGTATGGCAGCCGAACCAGTCGTTCCAGGACCCCGGCGTGCCGCAGCAGCTATTCAACCTGCTCGCGAACTACAAGCACGAATCCGGCTGGGGTGTTCAGGGGAACATTCAGGTCACGGGACCGGTTGATGTCACCCAATCCGGTTTTATCGACGCTGCGGCAACCGCGGCGGGTTTCCCGGGCCTGCCGCCATCCCAGGAGGCTGCTCTCATGGCCAATGGTGGCTACTACAAGTCGCCGGTGATTCATTGGCAATACACGCTAAATGGCGCGGTCTTCTACACCTTCCAGAAATACACGGCGAAGTTCTCGATCTACAACCTGACCGACCGCCACAATCTCACCAATGACATTCCGTTTTACGGCAACGATTTTCTGACGCGACAGCCGCCGATCGACTTTGACTTGAGTCTAAGCGCCAAGTTCTAAGCGCTTCATGTCGGCCGTGGGTCTGGGCTCGCGGCCGGAAGCCTGACCCCGGTCGGCGCTACATTCAGGGTTGACACATTTGTGTACAACCTTGAATTGGTTCGCATACACTCAAATCGAGCCGCCGTTATCGAATCCCAAGACGTCGCTCGCTTGCCGGTAATTGGCAACCCCAGTCGTTCGGATCGCTGCAATGGGTCAACTCACGACGCACGTACTCGACACCAGCGCCGGCCTGCCGGCAGCCGGAATCAGGATTGAACTGCATGAACTGGCAGTCACCGGACCGAAATTGCTGGCCGCAACGGTCACCGGTCAGGACGGGCGTTGTCCCGCGCCGTTGCTCACGGACAGCAGCTTTCGCAGCGGTCGCTACGCCTTGACCTTCCATGTCGCGGAGTATTTCCTGGCCCGCGGCGTGACGCTGGCGGTACCGCCGTTTCTCGAGGACGTGGTGGTCCGCATCGGTATTGCCCAGCCGTCAGAGCACTACCACGTGCCGCTGCTGATCTCGCCCTGGAGTTACGCGGTGTATCGGGGAGGCTAGGCGGGCGTGTGCGCAGGCGAGCCGCCAAGCCCGGCCAATAGCGTTCGGTTCCTCCTCGATGGCGAAGTGGTCAGCGCGCCAGACCTGCCGCCGACCATGACAGTGCTCGAGTATCTGCGCGAGGTTGCCCATCGTACCGGCACCAAGGAAGGTTGCGCGGAAGGCGATTGCGGCGCCTGTACCGTGGTGCTGGGAGAACTGACAGCGGACGGTGCCCGGGTCGGCTATCGAGCCGTCAATTCCTGCATCCGTCTGCTGCCGACCATCGACGGCCAGGAGCTGGTCACGGTGGAGAGCCTGCAGGCCCGGGACGGCGCTCTGCATCCAGTGCAGCAGGCCATGGTGGACCATCATGCATCGCAGTGCGGTTTCTGCACACCCGGATTCGTCATGTCACTGTTTGCGCTGTATCTGCAAAGCGAGTCCCCGCCGCGCGAGCAGGTGCTCGAGGCCTTGTCCGGAAATCTTTGTCGCTGCACCGGCTATCGCCCGATCATCGATGCCGCCATGCGCATGGGGGCTTATCCGGCACCGGCCAACTGGAGCCGTGAAGCGGCTCACTCATCCTCGCATCTGGCGGCATTGAGGGCGCTGCGGCGCACGCAGGCGCTGAAATTTGCCGGCTTTTGCGCGCCGCGCAGCAGCGATGAGCTGGCGACGGCGCTCGAAGCCGATCCGGACGCCGTGCTGCTGGCGGGCGGCACCGATATCGGGCTGTGGGTCACACAGCTGCTGCGCGATCTTACGTCGATCATTTATATCGGCGAGGTCGCAGAGCTCAAGCGCATCCGCAGCGACGCGGTCGGGATTACAATCAGCGCCGCGGTGCCGTTGACCGAAGGCTGGGCTGCGATCGTGGCCGCATATCCGCAACTGGCCGAACTGGCGCAGCGCTTCGGCTCCCCGCCGGTGCGTAACTCCGGCACGCTGTGCGGCAATATCGCCAATGGCTCCCCAATTGGCGATGCCATGCCGGCGCTGATCGCGCTGGGCGCCCAGATCGAACTGCGCCGTGGTAGCCATACGCGCCAGCTGCCACTGGAGCGCTTCTACCTCGGCTACCAGCGCAAGGATCTGGCGCGCGGCGAGTTCGTCGTCTCGGTGACCGTCCCGGCACCGCGAGCCGGCCAACGGCTGGCCAGCTACAAGCTCTCGAAACGCATTGATCAGGACATTTCCGCGGTGTGCGCGGCGTTTGTGGTAGAGCGACAGGGCGCGCGCATCGTCGCGGCCCGCGTTGCCTTCGGCGGGCTGGCGGCGATTCCGGCCCGCGCGCATGCCACAGAAAATGCCCTGATCGGCAAGCCATGGAGTATTGATACCATCGAGAGCGCGGCGGCAGCGCTCGCCGAAGACTTCCAGCCGCTGACCGATCTGCGCGCCAGCAGCAGCTACCGCCTGCAGGCCGCGGGCAATCTGCTGCGTCGCTTTTACTTCGAGACGGAAGGATCGTCGATGCCGCTGCGCACCGCCGAAGCCGCGGCCGGTCCGCCCTGATACCATGCCGGATCCGGTCGAAACCGCCCCGCGCCACGAGAGTGCCCACCTGCATGTCAGCGGCGCTGCGCTGTACGCCGACGACATCCCTTTGCCGGCCGATGCGCTGCATGGCGCCTTTGGCATCAGCGGTATCGCTCACGGGCGCATTGCAACGCTGGATCTGGCACCGGCGCTGGCTATGCCGGGCGTGGTTGCCATCGCGGTGGCGAGTGATATCCCCGGGGAAAACAACTACGGCTCAGTGCTGCACGACGATCCGATCTTTGCCGACGGGCTGGTGCAGTATGCCGGCCAGCCGCTGTTTGCCGTCGCTGCGAGTTCTCATGTCGCGGCGCGCAAGGCCGCGCGCCAGGCGCGCGTCGAATACCAGCCGCTGCCGGCGATCCTGGATATCCGTGCGGCGCTCGCCGCGCACAGCTACGTGCTGCCGACCGAGCGGCTGGTGCGCGGCAACCCGGACGAGATCCTGGCGCGCGCCCCACGGCGACTGCGCGGCACGGTGATCATCGGCGGACAGGATCATTTCTATCTGGAGGGACACATCGCCATCGCCATACCGCAGGAAGATGGCGCGATGCTGATCCACAGCTCGACCCAGCATCCGAGCGAAGTGCAGCAACTGGTGGCGCACGCCCTGGCCAGACACGCACATGACGTGACGGTGCAGTGCCGGCGCATGGGCGGGGGGTTCGGCGGCAAGGAAACCCAGCCGGCCCTGATCGCCGCCGCGGCGGCGGTGCTGGCACTCAAAACCGGGCGAGCGGTCAAGCTGCGGATCGATCGTGATACCGACATGCTGATGACCGGCAAACGACACGACTTTCTGGCCGATTATGAGGTCGGCTTCGATGCCACGGGCCGCATACAGGCGCTGCGCGTCATGCTGGCATCGCGCTGCGGCTATTCGGCCGATCTGTCCGGTCCGGTCAACGACCGCGCCCTGATGCATCTGGATAACGCCTATTTTCTCGAACACGTCGAGATCGTCTCGCATCGCTGCAAGACGCACACGGTGTCCAATACCGCGTTTCGCGGCTTCGGCGGCCCGCAGGGCATGCTGGTCATAGAACAGATCCTCGATGAGATCGCGCGCACGCTCGGCGTGGATGCGCTTTCCGTGCGGCACCGGAACTTCTACGGCATCGACAGCCGCAACGTCACCCATTACGGCCAGATGGTCGAAGACAATGTGATTCACAAGATCGTCGAGCGACTGGCCGACGATGCGCAATATCCGCAGCGGCGCGAGGCGATCGCGGCGTGGAATACTGCCAGTCCGGTCATCAAGCGCGGGCTGGCATTGACGCCGGTCAAGTTCGGGATCTCATTCACCTCGACTACGTTCAATCAGGCTGGTGCGTTGCTGCACGTCTATAGCGACGGCACGGTGCTGCTCAACCATGGCGGTACCGAGATGGGGCAGGGACTGTTCACCAAGGTCGCGCAGGTGGTCGCGACCGAGTTCGGGCTGCCGCTGTCGGCGATCCGGGTGTCGAGCACCGACACTGCGAAGGTTCCCAACACCTCGGCCAGCGCTGCCTCCTCGAGCTCGGACCTGAACGGCAAGGCGGCGCAGGCGGCCGCTCAGGCCATCCGGCAGCGACTGGTGCAGCATGCCTGTGACAGTTACGGTGTCGAGGCACAGCAGGTGCGGTTTCGCGATGGCCGTGTGTTCATCGGTGAGCGTAACATCGGCTTTGGCGAGCTGGCGCAGCACGCCTACCGGGCACGCATATCGCTGTCGTCCACCGGCTACTACCGCACCCCGAAAATCCAGTGGGACAAGGCGGCCATGCGCGGGCGGCCATTCTTCTATTACGCCTACGGGGCCGCCGTCAGCGAAGTCGCCGTGGACAGCCTGACCGGCGAGACGCAGCTGCTGCGCGTGGATATCCTGCATGACGCCGGCACGCCGCTCAACGCCGCCATCGACCTGGGTCAGACCGAAGGCGGTTTCCTGCAGGGCGTCGGCTGGCTCACGTCGGAGGAATTGTGGTGGGACGACGACGGTGAACTGCAGACGCACGCACCATCGACCTACAAGATTCCCACGGCACGCGACTGGCCGGCGCAGGCCACGGTTCGTTTGCTCGACTTCGAGCCCAATCGGGAGGACACGATCTATCGCTCCAAGGCGGTGGGGGAACCGCCGCTGATGCTGGCGATTTCGGTGTTGCATGCGATTCGCGATGCGGTTGCGAGTTGCGGGGCCGCCGGGGTGCTGCCCGAATTGCCCGCGCCGGCCACCCCTGAGGCAGTACTGCGCGCGATTAGTGTCGTTCGGCGCGGGGTTGGCGCATGAGCTGGCCGGCAGCTCCGCGCACGCGGGCCCTTGAGGCGCCGGCAGTGCCGCGCACCGAGTGGCTCAAACCGCTGCGCGATTGGCCGCAGGCGCTGCTGCGAGCGTTGCAGCGCGAGCCGGTGATCATCCGGATCATCGTCACCGAAGTGCTCGGCTCGGCGCCCCGTGAAGCGGGCGTCTGCATGCTGGTGGGCCGTGACGAATTCCAGGGCACGATCGGCGGCGGTCAACTCGAGTGGCAGGTGCTGTCGGAGGCGCGCACGCTGCTGGCGGGTGCTGCGGCCGCCGCGCGTATACAGCGCCTGGTACTCGGTGCCGAGCTGGCTCAGTGCTGCGGCGGCGTGGTCGAGGTATGGATGGAGCGCTATACGCGCGCCGATTGCGCGCTGCTGCGCGCGGCAAGCGATGCCGCGCACCGGGGCGCGGTGGTGCTGATCAGCACCATCACGCCAGTCGGCGTGGAACGACGGATGGTGAGCGAGTGCGGATCGGATCCGCAGACCGATCTGATGTTGCGACATCCGCGCGCGCTGGCGCTACCGCGCGTGACCGGCAGCCTCGCCGGTCACACCGCGCTGCGCGAGCGGCTGGACGAGGACCTGCCGGCGCTGTGGCTCTACGGGGCCGGCCACGTCGGACAGGCGCTGGCGCGTGTCGTGGCCGAACTGCCGCTGCGCCTGACCTGGATCGATACGCGCGCCGAACTGTTCCCGGCGCAGATCCCGGACGCGGTGCGGATCGTGCATGCGCCGGATCTGCTGGCGACGGTGGCCGCGGCGCCGGCCGGTGCCCGTTTTCTGGTGCTCACCCACAGCCACCCGCTCGACTATGCGCTGTGCCGGGCGATTCTGGAACGTGGCGACTTCGCCTCCCTGGGCCTGATTGGCTCCAGGAGCAAGGGCGCACGCTTTCGTTCGCGTCTGGCGCGCGATGGTGTGCCGGCCGCGAGCATCGCGCGGCTGCTGTGCCCGATCGGCGCCGACGGTATCGCCAGCAAATGGCCGGCGGCGATCGCGGTCGCCGTAGCGTTCGAGCTGCTGCGGGCGATCAGTGACAGCAGCGCCAATGAGCAGGCGGCGTGCGCGCCGGCGCCGGCCGATGCGGCCTGTGGGTCGGTGAGCTGCGCGAGCTGCCGGCCGCCCGACGGCGCGGCATGATGGCGACTTATCTGCTCGACTGGCTCAGCCTGCTGCTGCGCTGGCTGCACATCATTGCCGGCATCGCCTGGATAGGCGCCTCGTTCTACTTCGTCTGGCTCGACAATCACCTGCAGCCGCCGCGCGACGCTGAAGGCAGCGATCCGGGCGTCGCCGGGGAGCTGTGGGCGGTGCACGGCGGCGGCTTCTATCGCTCGCAGAAGTACCGGCTGGCACCGGCGCTGCTGCCACCGACGCTGCACTGGTTCTACTGGGAGGCCTACACCACCTGGTTGTCGGGTTTCGCGCTGCTGTGCCTGCTGTATTTCTTCCGGGCCGAGGCCTATCTGATCGATCCCGCAGTAGCGGTGCTGTCCAAGCCGATGGCGATCGGCATTGCCGGGGGCTTCATCGTCGGCAGCTGGCTGCTCTACGACGGCCTGTGTCGCTCGCCGCTTGGCCGAAACGCGCGAGCTCTGGGCACGGTGCTCGGGCTGGCGCTGGCCGCCGAAGCCTGGGGGCTGTGCCAGCTGTTCAGCGGCCGCGGCGCCTTCATGGTGTTCGGGTCGGCGCTTGGCAGCATCATGGTCGCCAACGTGCTGTTCGTGATCATCCCCGGCCAGCGCGAGCTGGTGCGCGCCAAGCAGCAGGGCCGGGCTGTGGATCCGTCCCCGGGGCTGCGCGCCCGGCAGCGTTCAGTGCATAACACCTATTTCACGCTGCCGGTGCTGTTCGTCATGATCAGCAATCACTACGCGATGACCTACGGTGCGCGCGACAACTGGCTGGTACTCATTGCGATCAGCTTTGCCGGCGCATGTATTCGCGCCTGGTTCGTGGCTCGCCACCGCGCCGCCGAGCGCGGCGGCTACGTGCCGGTGCTGCCGGCGCTGTTGGGCGCACTGGCACTGGCTGCAGTGGTGGTCGCGCTGGCACCCGCGCCCGGCCGCGGCGCCGCGGACCTGCCGGAGATGACAGCGGCCGGCGAGGCGTCGCGGGTGCAGCAGATTGTGCAGCTGCGCTGTGTGCCATGCCATGCCGCCAGGCCGACACAGGCTGGCTTCAGCGCTGCTCCCAACGGCCTGCTGCTGGAGACGCTCGATCAGCTGTCGGCGCACCTGCCGGAGGTGCAGCAGCAGCTGTCCGCACGCACCATGCCGCTCGGCAATCTCACCGCCATGACCGACCAGGAGCGCTCCACGATGCTGCTGTGGATCGGACACGGTGCGCGCCGGTGAGGCGAATTGTTAAGGTATGGATCCATGCCACCTGAAGCCCACCACTACCCGCGCGATCTGGTCGGATATGGCCGTCACCCGCCGCACGCGCGCTGGCCCGGGGATGCCCGCATCGCGCTGCAGTTCGTGTTGAACTATGAGGAGGGTGCCGAGAACTGCGTGCTCGACGGCGACCCTGGCTCGGAAGTGTTTCTGTCGGAGATCATCAACGCGCAGGCGTTCCCCATGCGCCACATGAGCATGGAATCGCTGTACGAATATGGCGCGCGCGCCGGACTGTGGCGGGTGCTGCGGGCATTTGAACGGCACCGGCTGCCGCTGACGATCTTCGCGGTTGCCACCGCCGTACGTCGCAACCCGGAAGCGGTGGCGGCCTTCAAGGAGCTGGGGCACGAGATCGCCTGCCATGGCCTGCGCTGGATCAGCTACCAGCAGGTGGACGAGGCCACCGAACGCGCCCATATGAGCCAGGCTATCGCGATTCTGCGCGACACCTTCGGCGCCGCGCCGCAGGGCTGGTACACCGGCCGCGACAGTCCCAACACCCGTCGCCTGGTGGTGGAGCACGGCGGCTTGCTGTATGACGCGGACTCCTATGCGGACGACCTGCCGTACTGGACTGAGGTCGCGGTCGGCGCCGGCTCCGATCAGCGCCGTGTGGCGCACCTGGTGGTGCCATACGCGCTCGATAGCAACGACATGCGCTTTGCGACCGCGCAGGGCTTCCATAGCGGCAGTCAGTTCTTCGAGTACCTGAAGGCGGCGTTCGACACGCTGTATCGGGAAGGCGACCCGCAAGGCCTCGATGCGCCGAAGATGCTGTCGGTCGGTCTGCACTGCCGCCTGATCGGCCGGCCGGGGCGGATAGAGGCGCTGGAGCGCTTCCTCGACTACGTGTTGCAACACCAGCGCGTCTGGATTTGCCGCCGGATCGACATTGCGCATCATTGGATCGCCAGGCATCCGTTCCGGCGCAGCGCGTGATCACGCTCGAGCAGTTGAACGCACTGGCGGCAGGGCAGTTCGTAGCGACGCTGGGCGTTGTGTTCGAGCATTCCCCCTGGGTGGCGGAGCGCGCCGCGGCGCAGCGCCCGTTCGCCTCACGGCTGCAGTTGCTCGATACGATGCGAGCCGCCGTCGACGACGCCACGCCCGCGCAGCAGCTGGCCCTGATCCGCGCGCATCCGAAGCTCGGCACGCGCGGCCGCAGTGCCAGCCCACTGACGGTGGCGTCGGCCGGTGAACAGCGGCGCGCGGGCCTTGCGGCATGCACGCCGGCGGACGGCGTTCGCCTGGAACAACTCAACGCGCTGTACCTGGAGCGCTTCGGATTTCCATTCATACTGGCGGTTCGGGGACACGACCCGGCGTCCATCATCGCCAACCTCGAGCGCCGGCTGAGCAGCGACATCGAGTCCGAGCGGCAGGCGGCTTTGAGCCAGATCGGCGCCATTGCCGCCTACCGGCTGGCGGACATGATTGCCTCACCGCCAGGACCGGAGATTGTCGCCATGCTCGAGCGACTGCTGCGCTCGTCCACAGCGTCCGGCATGGTGCGCGAATGGATGCAGGCTGCGGGGCTCGAGGTCTGGCCAGCTCCGGGCAGCGCTGCGATCGGCAGCCATCTCCTCCTCGGCCTAGCACGCGGCGGCGAACCCACCGCAAAGACGCTGCTGGCCGGTGTGTGTCGCGATGCACTGATGAACGCGCTGCGTTACCAGGGGCGCGCGGCTTTCATCATTGCGATCGAGGTCGCGCAGCAACTGCGGCACCAGGGCGCCCGCCCGGCGTTCGCCCTGGCGGTGCTGGCTCGCCCGGACGCTGCCGGTCCCGGTAATACCGGCGGCCTGCCGGATGGTCATGCACCACAGATCTGGGTCGAGCTCGGCCCCGCCGATGCCGCGGATGCGCAAGGCACCGAGATGCTACGGACACTGCGCATGGCGCAGTTGGGCGCGGCCGTCACGCTGGTGCGTCAGGGCTGCGCCTCCGGCGGGCAGGGCGCGGCCGCGCTCGACGCCGCGGCGGCCGGGCGAGCTGCGCTCGCGCTGGAACAGTCGCTGCGGGGCGTTCAAACTGCAGCACATGGCTGACCATCCCGGGCTCGAAGCACTGCTCAAGCGCTACATCAACGTCGCGGATGCGCGACTTGGCGCCGTGGCGCTGTACGCTACCGATGATTTCTTCGCCGCGAAGGAGCGCATGCTGCAACCGACCGAACCGGAATGGCGGGCAGGTGTCTACGACGATCACGGCAAGTGGATGGACGGGTGGGAATCGCGCCGGCGGCGCGACCAGGGCCACGATTATTGTGTGCTGAAACTGGCCGCGCCGAGCACACTGGCTGCGCTGGATATCGATACGCGCTATTTCACCGGCAACTTCCCGCCGTATGCCTCGGTGCAGGCGTGCCGCACCGACGCTGAGCTTGGTGCAGACACGCCGTGGACCGAGCTGCTGGCGCGCTCGGCGCTCAACGGCGATCAGCACAATTTATTCGAGCTGCCGCCCACGGGTCTCTGGACGCACCTGAAGCTCAACATCTATCCGGACGGCGGCGTAGCGCGCCTTCGGGCCTACGGCGCCGTGTATCGGGACTGGACGCAGCGCACCGGCACCGAGGCGATTGATCTGGCGGCCGCCCTGAACGGCGGCATGGCGCTGGCGTGCAGCGATGAACATTACGGGGCCATGGGAAATCTGCTGCTGCCCGGCCGCGGTACCAGCATGGCCGACGGCTGGGAGACGCGCCGGCGGCGTGGACCGGGCTACGATTGGGTGATTCTGCGCCTGGGTCACAGCGGCCGGATCGAGCGGGTGGACATCGATACCGCATACTACAGAGGCAATTACCCGCATCAGGTATCGATCCAGGGCGCGCTGCTGGGGCCGGATCCGGACGCGGAGCTGCGCAGCCAGTGCCTGGCGTGGCCGCTGCTGCTGGAGCTGCAGTATCTACAGGCCGACAGCGTGCACCGCTTCGGGACCGAGTTGCGCGAGCTGGGGCCGATCTCGCATGTGCGTGTGAACATCCATCCCGACGGCGGCTTGAGCCGCGTCAGGATGTTCGGTCAGCCTGATCACGGCTGAGGCTCGGGCTGTGTCGGATATCATTTTAAAGGCCGCCCCGCTGACTGCCGCGGCGTTCGCGCCATTTGGCGATGTCATTGAAATCGCTGGCCGACGGTCGGGCTCTATCAATGAGGGCACCTGCGAGCGCTTCGACGATCTGGCACAGGTGGACGTGCTGGCGGCAGGCGGCCGTCCTCTGATCAGTATCTTCAAGGCGGTTGCGCGACGCCTGCCATTCCATGTCAAGGTTCTCGAACGCCACCCGCTGTCCAGCCAGGCCTTCATGCCGCTCGACGGGCTGCCGTTTCTGGTGGTGGTTGCCGAGGATGGCGCGACACCGCTCAGCGGCCGCATCCGCGCTTATCGCAGCTCAGGCACCCAGGGTGTGAATTACCGGCGCAATACCTGGCATCACGCGTTGCTCGCGCTCGAGCGAACCTCGCATTTCCTGGTGGTGGATCGTGGCGGGGCGGCCGAGAACTGTGAAGAGATGCAAGTCGACGATGCCGTGGTTGTCGTGACCACTTAAGATTGCTGACGGCCGGCAGCGGGCGTCGCCGCCGGGGCTCGACGTTCAGCAGGTATTTTGCGGCACGGTGCATGAACCCTGATCCCTTCGATCTCCGTCGATTCATCAGCGCCCAGGACCCGGTGATTGAAGACGTCCTGGGTGAACTGCGCGCCGGCCACAAGGCAGGCCACTGGATGTGGTTTGTGTTCCCGCAAATCCAGGGACTGGGATTCAGCACCATGGCGCAGCGCTATGCGCTCGCCTCCGGGCAGGAGGCGAGGGCCTATCACGAGCATCCCCTGCTCGGCGCGCGCCTGAGAGAATGCACGCGGCTGGTGCTGGAGATCGAGGGCCGCCGGGTCGAGCAGATCTTCGGCTACCCGGATGACCTGAAATTCCGCTCCTGCATGACTCTGTTTGCGGAGGTCGCACCGGAGGAGCCGATCTACCTCGCGGCGCTGCGGAAATACTTCGCCGGCGAGCCGGATGCGCGCACTCGCGCGAATCCAGCAAAGCGCTAGCAACACCCGGGGAGAGAAGCGGACAGTGCGAGGCGCTGTCCGACCTAAGGGCTCACGGCTCGGCAGTATCCGCGATGAGTCGCCGGGAATTCTCCGGCGTACGAAACACCAGCGGTCGCTCCACATCGGGGCGCAGCGGACGCGGACCATTGACGATCTGCAGCACGCGCCCGTGCAGCGGCGATTTATCGCACACCGGATCGGTGGCGCCGATATCGCCGGTCAGCAGAAACGCCTGGCAGCGGCAGCCGCCCAGGTCCTTGGCTTTCTCCGGGCAGCTGCGACACGGCTCGGGCATCCACTGATCGCCCCGAAAGCGATTGAATGCCGGCGCGTCGAGCCATATCTGCTGCAGGCTGGCGTTGCGCGCATTCGGCAGATCGATTCCCGGCAGCATGCGCGCCGCGTGGCAGGGCATCACCAGGCCATCGGGCGCGATCACCATGAATGTCGTGCCCCAGCCGTTCATGCAGCGCTTTGGCCGCGTCTCGTATAAATCGGAGATGACGTACAGGATACGCAGCCGGTTGCCGATGCGCTGACGGTAGCCTGCGACCACCGCTTCCGAGCGCTCGAGCTGTTCGCGCGTCGGCAGCAGCTGGGCGCGATTAAGATCGGCCCAGCCGTAGAACTGGGTATTGGCGAGCTCCAGGTACTCGGCGCCGATCTCCAGCGCCAGGTCGATGATGCGATCGACGTGGTCGATGTTGAGGCGGTGGATGACGCAATTCATGACCATGGGGAAGCCGTGGCCCTTGATCAGCGTCGCCACGCGCCGCTTCAGATCGAAGGTGCGGGTGCTGGAGAGAAAGTCATTGAGTTCGCGCGTCGAGTCCTGGAACGACAGCTGCACATGATCCAGGCCGGCATCCTTCAGTGCACGCATCCTGGTCTCATTGAGTCCCACACCCGAGGTGATCAGGTTGGTGTAGAACCCGAGCCGATGCGCCTCGGCGACCAGTAGTTCCAGATCCGGGCGGCTCAGCGGCTCCCCGCCGGTGAGGCCCAGTTGCACCGCGCCCAGCGCGCGCGCTTCGGCAAATACCCGAAACCATTCCCCGGTCGTCAGCTCGCTTTCCACCTTGGCGAAATCCACCGGATTGGAGCAGAACGCACAGTGCAGCGGGCAGCGGTAGGTCAGTTCGGCGACCATCCACAGCGGTATCGGCGCAGCGTTAGCTACGGCGTTCATGGCGTCACTCCATCGCGCCACTCGACCCAGCCGTCGCTGGTGGCGGAGCGCAGAAACGTCTCGACATCGGCGTCGATGGCGTCGGACTGGAAGGCGATGCGCAGGTCAGCGATGATTTCGGCCGCCGAGCGCTTGCCATCGCAGCGGCGCAGGATCTCTCCCGCCGCGACATTGAGCTGCACCATGCCCTCCGGGAACAGCAGCACGTAGGCATTCTGCGCCGCTTCCCATTGAAAGCGATACAGCGCAGCGATGCGCGGATAAGAGCTGCGCGACAGCGGCGTCGGGTTATTCATCGGTCAGGCCGTACCGTAGTTGGATCGCGTCCAGCATCGACCACAGCAGGTCGAGCTTGAACTGCAGGATATCCAGCGCGCGCAGCTGCGCCTGGCGCGTGAGGAAATACCCCAGGGTGACCTTGAGGCCATGTTCCACGTCGCGTGTGGCCAGCGGCAGTCGCGATCGGAAGTATTGCAGGCCGCCGGAATCGATCCACGGATAATGCGTCGGCCAGCCGGCGAGCCGCTGGCGATGGATTTGCGGTGCAAACAGCTCCGTGAGCGAGGCGCACACCGCTTCCTGCCAGGGTTGCTGGCGCGCAAAATTCAAGTAGGCGTCGACCGCGAAACGCACCCCCGGCACGACGTGGCGCAGCGACCACAGTTCCTCATGCGTCAGTCCGACTGCCTCGCCCAGTCGCAGCCAGGCCTCGATGCCGCCCGGATCCTGCTCGCTGCCGTCGTGATCCAGGATACGTTGTACCCACAGGCGACGCTGCTCGCGATCCGGGCAGTTGGCCAGGATCGCCGCATCCTTGCGCGGAATGTTGATCTGATAGTAGAAACGATTGGCCACCCAGCCACGCACCTGTTCGCGACTGGCGCGGCCGGAGTTGAGCATGACGTTGAACGGATGATGGATGTGGTAGGCCTGGCCCTTGGCGCGCAGCTGTTGCTCGAACCGGGCGGCGTCCCACGGCTCATCCCACGAGCTGTCGCCGGCGCTCGTGGCGGCGTCCGGGCTGCTCACAGCTCGATCTCCATTCCGTCGTAGGCGACCTCGATGCCGGCGGCCGTGAGCTGGGCGCGCTCGGTTCCGGCTTCATCGAGAATCGGGTTGGTGTTGTTGATGTGAATCAGAATGCGGCGTGTGCTTGGTGCCAGCCGCGCGAGTCGCTCGGCCATGCCGTCGGCGCCGCTTTGCGGCAGGTGCCCAAGGTCGCTGGCACGCTTGTGCGACACGCCGATGCGGATCATTTCATCGTCACTCCAGAAAGTACCGTCCACCAGCACGCAGTCGCTGGCGTTGAGAACCCGCTCGACCGCCGGCGGGATGCCCGCAAGTCCGGGCGAATAAAACAGCTGCCGCCCGCTGCCAGCGTCGCGAAAGATCAGGCCGATGTTATCCCCGACGCGGGGATTCTCGCGATATGCCGAGTACGGCCCGGGCTTGCCTGCCACCGGCAGCGCGGTGAGTGTCAGGCCCGGCAGCGCCGGGACCTGGAAATCCGTGCCATCCACCGGGATGCGGTGCCAGTGCACGCCGCAGAAATGCTGCAGCACGCTCAGAATCGGCAGGCCGGTGCTCAGATCCTCCCGCACCGTCTCAGTAGTCCACAGCTCCAGCGGCGCCCGGTGCTCGCGCAGCAACAGCAGCCCGGTGCAATGATCGATCTGGCCGTCGACCAGGATGATCGCGCCGATCCCGGAATCACGCAGGCCCTGGCGAGGTTGCAGCACAGGGTTGGCGGCGATCTGCTGATGAATGTCGGGCGAGGCGTTGCATACCACCCACTGGCGGCCGTCCACCGAGACGGCGATCGAGGACTGGCTGCGTTTGCGCGCGCTCAGGGTCCCGGCGCGCATTCCACTGCAATTAGCGCAGTTGCAGTTCCACTGCGGAAAGCCCCCACCGGCAGCCGAACCCAGGACTCGTATCAGCAACGACAGCAGCCGGTCGGCTGTGTGGAGACCGCCCCGGAGTTACCCGGGGCGGAACCCGATCAACGATTCGCGATGTACGAGTTGATTTCCATTCCGAAACGCAACACGACAGCGGCAGGTGTAACCCATTTCATGTGCAAGTTCCTTGTAGTTGATCAGCTAGCAAACACCAGCCAACGACAGACTTTGGGTCTATTGCGACCGGCGCGTCTGGCATAGCCGGACGACGGGAGCCAGTCTGGGCTCCCGGGGCAGTGTCGGCCCACCATGGAACCTTGAATCCGACCTCATGATTTTCATGAATCCGGGGTGCCCGGGCACCTGGCGCTACCGGGGGCGCCCGGGCGCCGCCCCACGGTAGTGCGGTAGCATGCCTGCGATGAATGACATAAGCCGCAGCCGGCCCACCAGCCCGGGGGGAGCGGCGTGAGTCTGAGGCTGCAGATCAACCTGATCATCGCCGTGCTGATGAGCCTGTTCATCGGCACCGTGGTGTACCAGCAGGTGCAGGATACGCGCAGCAGCGTACGCGAAGAGATCGAGGGTTCCAATCAGGTCGCGGCACAACTGTTCACGCGCGTGTCCTGGGTATACGACGTGTCCGGCCTGCGGGGCATGCGGAGCTTCCTCGATCAACTCGGTCGGGTAAGAGCCAACGACGTGTTCCTGTACGACCCGGCGGGTGCGCTGGTGTACTCGTCGCCGCCGCCGACGTACAAGAGCGGACGCGACGCGCCGCGCTGGTTCGCCCGCCTGGTGTCGCCGTCACCGCAGCGCGAGGAGATTCGCATCGGCGACGGCCGGCTGGTGGTGCAGGCGAATTCCTCGCGCGCCGTACTCGACGGCTGGGACACGCTGACCCGGCTGTTGTGGATCGGCGCCATCGCGCTGGCGGTCATCAACGCGGTGGTGTTCTGGCTCACCGGTCGCGTGTTGAAGCCGCTGCAGACCGTCATCAGGGGGCTGAAGCGCATGGAGCAGGGCGACTACCAGGCGCGGCTGCCGAACCTTACCGGCAGGGAGGGCAGGCTCATGAGCGTGGCCTTCAACCGCACCGCGCAGGCGGTCGCGGACAGTGCTGCCGCCCAGAAGCTTGCCAGCGAGGCGCGGCAGCGGCTGCAGGAAAATCGCGAACTGACACAGATGATCCAGGCTCATATCGAAGAGGAGCGACGCAGCATCGCCCGCGAACTGCACGACGAACTCGGCCAATCGATCACCGCGATCAAGAGCATCGGCCTGTCGATCCTGCAGCGTCCCGATCGCCACGATGAACGGGTCAGTGAGGCCGCGCAGCTGATCGTCGATACCGCCGGCCGCATGTACGATGCGGTGCACGAGATGATTCCGCGGTTGCGGCCATTCGCCCTGGACAGCTTCGGCCTCGGCGATGCGCTGACCGATCTGGCCGGCGAGTGGCGTACGCGTCATCCCGACGTGGAACTGCGGCTTCACATCGCTGAGCCGTTGCCGCAACTGGACGATACGGTCACCACCTGCGCCTACCGCATCGTGCAGGAAGCGCTGATCAATGCGCTGCGGCATGCGCGCGCCAGCCGCATCAATGTGTCGGTGGGCGTCGAGCCCGATGCGCTGGTGGTGCGGGTTGACGACAACGGCGTCGGACTGCCGGCCGACTGGGATCAACCCGGACATTACGGTGTGCGCGGCATGCGCGAGCGCGCGGCGGCGCTGGGCGGCACGTTCGAACTTGGCGGCGGCGAGGAGGGCGGCACGCGGGTGCTGGCACGACTGCCGCTGGCGGCGCACGCATGAAACCCACCACCGTCATGCTGGTGGACGATCACGCCGTGGTGCGCATGGGATTCCGGCTGCTGCTGCAGGCCGCGGTGGACATGCAGGTGGTGGCGGAGGCGGACAGCGGCGAGGAAGCGTGCGCGAAGTACACTGAGGCCAGGCCCGACGTGGTGGTGATGGATCTGGCGATGGCGGGCATCGGAGGTATCGAGGCGGTCAAGCGCATCATCGCGCGCGACGCCGGCGCGCGCATCCTGGCGCTCTCAGCGCACGCCGACGCCAGCCATCCCAAGCGGGTGCTCAAGGCAGGCGCTCTGGGCTACCTGTCCAAGCGCAGCGCGCCCGAGACGCTGATCGAGGCGATACGCACCGTGGCTGCGCGCCGCATGTATATCGATGCCTCGATCGCGCAGCTGATGGCGGTGCAGGACGTTACCGGCGACCACAATCCGATCGAGCAGCTCTCGGCGCGCGAGTTCGAAGTGTTCGTGCTGCTGGCGCGCGGGGTGTCGGTCAATCAGATTGCCGAGACGCTGCACCTGAGTCCCAGCACCATCGGTACCCACCTGTACAACATCAAGCAGAAGCTGGCGGCCTCGAATCAGGCCGAACTGACGCTGATCGCCGTACGCCACGGCCTGATCGAGACCTGAAGGCGCACGCGGTGCGGATTCAGCCGCCGGGAAGAAAGCCCCGGTGGTGCGCGAAGTGCTTGGCCAGGAACGCTTCACCGCGTTCCAGGATGAAATAGCGGAATGCTTCGGCTGCTGGCGACAATGTCTTGGCCAGATTGTTCACCACGTGCCAGCGGCGCATCACCGGCAGGCCCTCGCACTCCGGGGTGGCGATCAGCTGATGATCCAGTTCCAGTCCGATGGTGTGCAGCGACAGCAGCGCCACACCCATGCCGGCCATCACGGCCTGCTTGATTGCCTCGTTGCTCGACATCTGCATCACCACCCGCGGGCTCATCTGGTGCGCCTCCATGTATTCGTCGAGCGCGGCGCGCGTGCCTGAGCCGGGCTCGCGCACAATGAAGCCCTCGCCGATCAGTGCGCTCGCCGGCACTTTCTCGGTGTGCGCGAACGGGTGCTCGATCGACGTCACCAGCACGTGCGGGTGCATCGCGAACGGTTCGGCGCGCGTCGGCCATTCCTTCGGCGGCCGACCCATGATCGCAAGCTCCACGCTGCCCTGCTGCATCAGCGCCACCACCTGTTCGCGGTTGTTGCTGACCTGGAGCCGGATTTCGATGCCCGGATGCTCGTCGCGGAACTGCGCCAGCATGCGTGGCACGAAGTACTTCGCCGTGCTGACCATGCCGACATCGAGCACGCCGGTCTGCAGTCCGCGAAAGCGCGCCACCATGTCCTCGGCGTCGCGCATCGCGGCCAGCACACGCCGCGTGTGCGCCAGCACGTATTCACCCACCATCGTGAGCGACACCTTGCGGCTCGATCGATCGAACAGCGGCAGGCCGACCTCGGATTCCAGGTCTTTGATCTGCATCGACACGGCAGGCGCAGTGAGCCTCAATTCTTCGGCCGCCCGGACAAAACTCAGGTGCCGTGCCACGGAAGCAAACACTCGAAGTTGCCGGAGGGTGGCGTTTTTCATTCAGTTATTCTTACTGACGGGATAACAATAAATGACTGTACCTGAATAATCAATCGCCCTACAGTGATCCGCACGCGTAGCAAGCTTAGGATCATATAATGGTACAAGCGATTGAAAAGGCAGGCGCTGGGGTCATCAAGGACGCCAGGAAGCGCTACACCGCCGGCGTCCTGAAGTACCGTCAGATGGGCTACTGGGACGCCGACTACGTCCCCAAAGACACCGACACCATTTGCCTGTTCCGCATCACCCCGCAGGACGGCGTCGATCCGGTCGAAGCCGCCGCGGCAGTCGCCGGGGAGTCGAGTACGGCCACCTGGACCGTGGTGTGGACCGATCGGCTGACCGCCTGCGACAGCTACCGCGCCAAGGCTTACAAGGTCGAACCCGTGCCCGGCATCCCCGGCCAGTTCTTCGCCTGGGTGGCGTACGACATCATCCTGTTCGAAGAGGGCTCGATCGCGAACATGACGGCGAGCCTGATCGGCAATGTCTTCAGCTTCAAGCCGCTCAAGGCGGCGCGCCTGGAGGACATCCGCATCCCGGTGGCCTACGTCAAGACCTTCAAGGGTCCGCCCACCGGCTTGGTCGTCGAGCGCGAGCGGCTAGACAAGTTCGGCCGGCCGCTGCTGGGCGCCACGACCAAGCCGAAGCTCGGCTTGTCCGGACGCAATTACGGCCGCGTGGTGTACGAGGGGCTCAAGGGCGGCCTGGATTTCATGAAGGACGACGAGAACATCAACTCGCAGCCGTTCATGCACTGGCGCGACCGCTTCCTGTATGTGATGGACGCGGTCAACAAGGCCAGCGCCGCCACCGGGGAGGTCAAGGGCTCGTACCTGAATGTCACCGCCGCCACGGTGGAAGACATGTATGAGCGCGCCGATTTCGCCAAGGAGCTGGGTTCGGTCATCGTCATGGTCGATCTGGTGGTCGGCTGGAGCACCATCCAGAGTATGTCCAACTGGGCGCGCAGGAACGACATGATCCTGCACATGCACCGCGCCGGCCATGGCACCTATACGCGCCAGAAGAATCACGGTGTCAGCTTCCGCGTCATTGCCAAGTGGCTGCGGCTGGCCGGCGTCGATCATCTGCACGCCGGGACCGCGGTCGGAAAGCTCGAAGGCGACCCGATGACCGTGCAGGGTTACTACAACGTCTGCCGCGACAGCTACACCCGGCAGGACCTGCCGCGCGGCCTGTATTTCGATCAGGACTGGGCCGACCTGCGCAAGGTGATGCCGGTCGCATCGGGCGGCATTCACGCCGGCCAGATGCATCAGTTGCTCGATCTGTTCGGCGACGACGTCATCCTGCAGTTCGGCGGCGGCACCATCGGCCACCCGGCCGGTATCCAGGCCGGCGCCGTGGCCAACCGCGTGGCGCTCGAATCGATGGTCAAGGCGCGCAACGAGGGCCGTGACATCAAGCATGAGGGACCTGCGATCCTGCGCCGCGCGGCGAGGTTCTGCAGCCCGCTGCAGCAGGCGCTTGATACCTGGGGCGAGATCAGCTTCAACTACGCCTCCACCGATACCTCCGACTACGCCGTGACGGAGAGCGCCACATGATGACCAACCCGGCCGGCCGCATCACCCAGGGACAGTTCAGTTTTCTACCCGATCTGAGCGATGCGGAAATCTCGCTGCAGATCGCCTACGGCCTGAACAAGGGCTACGCCTGGAGCGTCGAGTACACCGACGATCCGCACCCGCGCAATACCTATTGGGAAATGTTCGGCATGCCGATGTTCGACCTGAAGGATGCGGCCGGCGTCATGCTGGAACTGGACAACTGCCGCAAGACATTCCCCGGACACTACATCCGGCTCATGGCCTTCGACTCCACGCGCGGCGTGGAGAGCATCGTGATGAGCTTCATCGTCAACCGACCGGCTCGCGAGCCGGGTTTCGGGCTGGTGCGCCAGGAATCGCGCGGCCGCAGCATCCGCTACACGATTCACAGCTATGCGACCGATGCGCCGGAAGGCGAACGCGACTGCGTCGCGCCAGCGAGCAGGTTGGCCTGACGTGGGCGCACCGCTCTACACCATTCCTGGCTCAGCGCCGCTGGCGCCGCAGGCGTCCGACGCATCCGCGGTCGACGCGGGCGACATGCGCACCGTGAGTCAGGTGCTGGCGCAGAGCCAGGCCGGCGCAGTCATGGAAGAACTCGAGCATGACCTTATCGGGCTGGCACCGGTCAAGGCCCGCATCCGCGATATCGCGGCGCTGCTGGTAATCGACAAACTGCGCATGAATCTTGGACTGCAGGCGCAGGCTCCGAGCCTGCACATGTCGTTCACCGGTAACCCCGGCACCGGCAAGACCACGGTGGCGCTGCGCATGGCGGAAATCCTGCACCGCCTCGGCTACGTGCGCAAAGGTCACCTGGTGGCCGTGACGCGCGATGACCTGGTCGGGCAATACATCGGCCACACCGCGCCCAAGACCAGGGAAGTCGTGAAGAAGGCGATGGGCGGAGTGCTGTTCATCGACGAGGCCTACTACCTGTATCGCCCCGAGAATGAGCGCGACTACGGCCAGGAGGCGATCGAGATCCTGCTGCAGGTGATGGAAAACCAGCGCGATGACCTGGTGGTGATCCTGGCCGGCTACAAGGATCGGATGGACACTTTCTTCCGATCCAATCCCGGCATGAGCTCGCGCGTCGCGCATCACCTGGATTTTCCCGACTATCCGCAGAGCGATCTGCTGCGCATCGCCGAGCGGATGCTGGAGCAGCAGAACTACCGCTTCGGCCCCGGCGCCCGCGAGGCGTTCGAGCAGTACATCGGCTACCGCATCGGCCAGGAGCACTTCGCCAACGCGCGCAGTGTGCGCAACGCGCTGGATCGCGCGCGGCTGCGCCAGGCGAGCCGCCTGTTCACCGACAAGGATCGGGAGTTCACGCCCGAAGATCTGACCACGATCGCCGAGCCCGATATCCGTGCCAGTCGCGTGTTTCAGATCGCGGCGGCGCAGACGCCACAGTAAGAGATAAGGAGTGCCGACCATGCATCTCGGACGCACCACGCTGTCGAAGTTCCTGATCCAGCAGTCCGATCGCGTCGAGGGCGCCAGCGATCTCGCGGCGCTGCTGATCGACGTGGCGGCCGCGGTCAAGGCGATCTCGGCCATGACCGCAAAGGGCGCCCTGGGTGGGGTGCTCGGCAAAGTCGGCTCGAGCAGCGCCCACGGCGATACCCAGGTGATCAAGCTCGACCTGCTGGCCAGCGAGGAGATGCTGCGCAGCTGCGAATGGGGCGGGCTCGTGGCCGGCATGGCCTCGAAGGAACTCGACCAGCCGTACGCGGTACCGGACGAGTTCACGCGCGGGCGCTTTCTGCTGCTGTTTGATCCGCTCGACGGCTCGCTGAACACCGATGTCAACAGCTCGGTCGGCACCGTGTTCTCGGTGTTGCGGCACGACTCGGCGGAGCCGCCGAGCGTGGCGGATTACCTGCAGCCGGGCGCCAATCAGGTGGCGGCCGGCTACGCGATCTACGGTCCAGCCACGATGCTGGTCATCACGGTGGGCAAGGGGACGCACGGCTTCACGCTCGATCGCGAGATCGGCAATTTCATCCTCACGCACCCGGATCTGCAGATTCCGCTCGACAGCAGCGAGATAGCGATCAACACCAGCAATGCGCGCTTCTGGGAACCGCCGGTGCACCGCTACATCAGCGAATGCCAGGCCGGCAAGTCCGGTGAGCGCGGGCGCGACTTCAACCTGCGCTGGATCGCCTCCATGGTGGCCGAGGTGCACCACATTCTCATGCGCGGCGGCGTGTTCATGTACCCCCGGGATACCAGGGATGCCAGCCGACCCGGCCGGCTGCGCCACATGCATGAGGCCAACCCGATCAGCCTGCTGATCGAGCAGGCAGGCGGCCGCGCCACCACCGGGCGCCAGCGGCTGCTCGAGGTGCAGCCCGAGACCCTGCATCAGCGCATTCCGGTGATCCTCGGCTCACGCAACGAAGTCGAGCGGATCGAGCGCTACCACGCGCAGTTCGACTGCGGCGCCGACCGCCCATATACCTCGCCGCTGTTCAACGAGCGTTCACTGTTCCGGCCCGAAGCACGGGCCTGATCCGGATAGGTCACCATGTCTGCCCGACACCCAATTATCGCAGTCACCGGTTCATCCGGCGCCGGTACCACTACCGTGATGAAGGCGTTCGCGCACATCTTCCGGCGCGAGGGCATCAAAGCCGAGGTCATCGAAGGCGATTCCTTCCATCGATACAACCGTGCCGAGATGCGCGAGCGCGTGGCCGCGGCCGACAGCGGCAAGGGGCCGCCGATCAGTCACTTCGGGCCGGAGGCGAACCTGCTGGCCGAGCTGGCCGACACACTGGCGGAATACGGCGCGACCGGCGGCGGCAAGCTGCGTCGCTACGTCCACGATGCCATCGAGGCCAAGCAACTTGGCAGCGAACCGGGTTCGTTCACGCCCTGGCAGGCGATGCAGCCGGCCAGCGATCTGCTGTTCTACGAAGGCCTGCACGGCGGCTACGTCGGTGGCGACGTCAATGTCGCCCAGCACGTGGATCTGCTGGTCGGCGTGGTGCCGATCGTCAATCTGGAGTGGATCCAGAAACTGCACCGCGACCGCAATCAGCGCGGGTACAGCCAGGACGCGGTGGTCGACACGATCCTGCGGCGCATGCCCGACTACGTGAATCACATCTGCCCGCAGTTCAGCCGCACGCACGTCAATTTCCAGCGGGTGCCGACCGTGGACACCAGCAATCCGTTCGTCGCCAAGGACATCCCGTCCGCCGACGAATCGATGGTCATCATCCGCTTTGCCAACCCGAAGGGCATCGACTTTCCCTACCTGCTGTCGATGCTGCACCACTCGTGGATGAGCCGGCCCAACAATATCGTCGTGCCGGGAGGGCAGATGGGCCTGGCGATGCAATTCATCTTTACGCCGATGATCCTGCGCCTGATCGATATAAAACGGCGCGCGAATTGAGGAGCTTTGAAGCAAGCATGAATGCGCAAGTCGATTCAACGCCGGTAGATTCACCAGGTGCCGGACAGCGCGAACTGGTGAACGCACTGCGGTTTCTGGCCATAGACGCGGTGGAAGCCGCCAACAGCGGCCACCCGGGCATGCCGATGGGCATGGCCGAGATCGCCGAAGTGCTGTGGCGCCGGCATCTGAAACACGACCCGGCCGACCCCATCTGGCCCGACCGCGACCGCTTCGTGCTGTCGAACGGCCACGGCTCGATGCTGCTGTATGCGCTGCTGCACCTGACCGGTTACGCGCTGCCGATCGGGGAACTCAAGCGCTTTCGCCAGCTGCACAGCAAAACGCCCGGCCATCCCGAGGTCGGCGTCACGCCGGGGGTGGAAACCACCACCGGTCCGCTGGGCCAGGGACTGGCCAACGCGGTCGGCATGGCGCTGAGCGAGCAGCTGCTGGCGGCGGAATTCAACCGCCCCGGTCACAGCATCGTCGACCACCGCACCTGGGTATTCGTCGGCGACGGTTGTCTGATGGAGGGCATCAGTCATGAAGCCTGCTCGCTGGCCGGAACACTCGGCCTGTCGAAGCTGATCGCCGTCTACGATGACAACGGCATTAGTATCGATGGCCAGGTGCAGCATTGGTTTGCCGACGACACACCGGGGCGCTTTGAAGCCTACGGGTGGCGGGTCATTCGCGATGTGGACGGCCACGAC
>DATAJH010000152.1:0-16721 GCA_036262215.1 Steroidobacteraceae bacterium | reverse complement strand
AGTCCGAACTGATCGACGCCGACGTGGTGGAATTGGTAGACACACTAGCTTGAGGGGCTAGCGCCGCAAGGTGTGGGAGTTCGAATCTCCCCGTCGGCACCATATGTTCCGTATCGCCTGTTACAATGCGGCAGCGAAGGGGCGGATCAATGGGCGCGCAAGCGCAACATGCCGCCCCTTTTAATGACGGTGCGCAAATGCTGACCAATTACCTGCCGGTTTTGATATTTCTGACCATAGCCGCGCTGCTGGCCGCCGTGCTGCTCTCCCTGGGATCGGTGCTCGGGCGTCTTTCGGCCCGCCATCGTGGCGATGCGCAGAAGCTGTCGCCGTACGAGTGTGGTTTCGAGCCGTTCGAAGACAACCGCGTGCGATTCGACGTGCGCTACTACCTGGTGGCGATTTTGTTCATTATTTTCGACCTCGAGATTGCGTTTCTGTTTCCGTGGGCGGTATCGCTGAACCGCACCGGTGGTTTCGGTCTTGCGGTCATGGGCGTGTTTCTTTTCATACTGGTGATCGGTTTCGCCTACGAATGGAAGAAGGGGGCGCTGGAGTGGGACTAGCGGCGCTGGACACCGAGGGCTTCGCGCAACGCGGCTTCCTGACCACGCAGGTCGACAGCCTGGTGAGCTGGGCGCGCACCGGCTCGCTGTGGCCGATGACTTTCGGACTGGCCTGCTGCGCGGTGGAAATGATGCACGCCGGCGCCTCGCGCTACGACCTGGACCGTTTCGGCGTGGTGTTTCGTCCCAGCCCGCGCCAGTCCGACGTGATGATCGTGGCCGGCACGCTGGTCAACAAGATGGCGCCGGCGCTGCGCAAGGTCTACGACCAGATGCCCGAACCGCGCTGGGTGATCTCGATGGGTTCGTGCGCCAATGGCGGCGGCTACTATCACTATTCCTACGCGGTGGTGCGCGGCTGCGATCGAATCGTGCCGGTGGATGTCTATGTGCCGGGCTGTCCGCCGACCGCCGAGGCGCTGCTCTATGGCGTGATCCAGCTGCAGCGCAAGATCGAGCGCCAGACCGCGGCCAGCGCCTGATCCACACTACACGACAATCCTGAGGCATCGAGGCCAGTGCCAGCGTATATCGAGGATCTCGCCGCGCGGGTCACGGCTGCCCTGGGCGATCGCGCTCGGCGCTATAGCTCGCTGCCCGACGAGGTGGCGATCGAGGTTGCCGGCGACCAGCTGCTGCCAGTCGCCACCATCCTGCGCGATGACCCGCAACTGCGCTTCGAGCTGCTGATGGATCTGGCTGGGGTGGATTACCTCGACTACGGCCGCGCCGAGTGGCGCACCAACTCGGCCACCAGCAGCGGCTTCAGCCGCGGCGTGAATCGCACCGCACCCCACACACTGGCCGGCGACAAGCGCTATGCGGTGGTGTCGCAGCTGCTGTCGATCACCTACAACCAGCGGCTGCGGCTGCGCGTCTGGGCTGGCGACACCGAAGATCCGATGGTGGATTCGCTGACCGGCATCTGGGCCAGCGCCGAGTGGTTCGAGCGCGAGGCGTTCGACCTGTTCGGCATTCTGTTCCGCGGCCATCCGGACCTGCGCCGCATCCTGACCGACTATGGCTTCATCGGTCATCCGTTCCGCAAGGATTTCCCGCTGATCGGTAACGTCGAGGTGCGCTACGACCCGCAGCTCAAGCGGGTGATCTACGAACCGGTCAGCATCGAGCCGCGCACGCTGGTGCCGCGCGTGATCCGCCACGACAACCGCTATGATCCGGTACTGCACGATCACCCGCCGGGGGAGCGTGCACCGGTGCCGGGCACGCCGGGAGCCGATCGTGCCTGAGATCCGCAATCTCACGCTCAACTTCGGCCCGCAGCATCCGGCCGCGCACGGCGTGCTGCGACTGGTGCTGGAGATGGACGGCGAGACCATCCAGAAGGCCGACCCGCACATCGGGCTGCTGCATCGGGGCACCGAAAAGCTGGCCGAGTCCAAGCCCTTCAACCAGTCGATCGGCTACATGGACCGGCTCGACTACGTGTCGATGATGTGCAACGAGCACGCCTATGTGGCGGCGATCGAGCGGCTGCTGCGCATCACGCCCCCGCCGCGCGCACAGTACATCCGCGTCATGTTCGACGAGATCACCAGGGTCCTGAATCACCTGATGTGGCTGGGCGCACACGGGCTGGATATCGGCGCCATGACCGTGTTCCTGTTCTGCTTCCGTGAACGCGAAGACCTGATGGACTGCTATGAGGCGGTCTCCGGTACCCGCATGCATGCGACCTATTACCGTCCGGGCGGCGTCTACCGCGATCTGCCCGAGGCCATGCCCCGCCACCAGCCCTCGCGCTGGCGCAGCCAGAAGGAAGTCGATCGGCTCAATGCGCAGCGCACCGGCTCGCTGCTGGATTTCATCCAGGCGTTCACCGAAAAATTTCCGGGGCGGGTCGATGAGTACGAGACGCTGCTGACGGACAATCGCATCTGGAAGCAGCGCACGGTGAATATCGGCGTGGTGTCACCCGAACGCGCACTGCAGCTCGGGTTCTCGGGTCCCATGCTGCGCGGCTCGGGGGTCGAGTGGGATCTGCGCCGCAAGCGGCCGTACGAGGTGTATTCGGCGCTGGATTTCGACATCCCGGTCGGGGTCAACGGCGACTGCTATGACCGCTACCTGGTACGCGTGGCCGAGATGCGCCAGTCCAATCGAATCATCCGCCAGTGCGTGGACTGGCTGCGCGCCAATCCCGGCCCGGTCATGGTCGATGACCGCAAGGTGCGTGCCCCCAGCCGCGAGCACATGAAGAGCGACATGGAGTCGCTGATTCATCATTTCAAATTCATGACCGAAGGCTACTGCGTGCCCGAGGGCGAGACTTATGCCGCGGTCGAGGCGCCCAAGGGTGAATTCGGCATCTTCCTGATCTCCGACGGCGCCAACAAACCCTATCGCGTCAAGTGCCGTGCGCCCGGATTCGTGCATCTGGCCTCGCTCGGGGAGATGGTGCGCGGACACATGCTGGCGGACGTGGTGGCGGTGATCGGCACCCAGGACATCGTGTTCGGCGAGGTCGATCGCTGATGAGCCAGGCGCAGGGCAACGCGGGCCTGCTGTCGGGGCACACGCGCGAGGAAATCGATCACTGGGTGACGAAATTTCCGCCCGGGCGGCAGCGCTCGGCGGTACTGTCGGCGCTGCGTGCGGCGCAGGAACAGAACCACGGTTTCCTGACGCCGGAGCTCATGGATGCGGTGGCGGAGTATCTGCAGTTGCCGCCGATCCAGGTGTATGAGGTTGCCAGTTTCTACTCGATGTTCGAGACCCGTCCCTGTGGCCGGCATCACGTCAGCGTATGCACCAACATCTCCTGCATGCTGCGCGGTGGCGAGGACATCCAGGCCCACGTCGAGCGCAAGCTCGGCATTCGTGCCGGCCAGAGCACGCCGGATGGCCGTATCTTTCTCAAGCGTGAGGAGGAGTGCCTGGCGGCGTGCACCGGCGCGCCGATGATGATGGTCGATCACGTGTACTACGAGCATCTGACGCCCGAGACGGTCGATCGGATCCTGGATGAGCTCAAGTGAGCCGGCAACGACTGGGAAGCGAGTATGGGCGCCTGGGACGATAAGCTGAATCTCACCTGCTTCGAGCCGCTGCAGTATGAGCGCTCGTGGACGCTCGAGACCTACCGGCGCATCGGCGGCTACGAGGCGTGGAAGAAGCTGCTGACCGAGAAGACGCCGCGCGAGCAGGTGATCGAGCAGGTCAAGGCCTCGGGGCTGCGCGGCCGCGGCGGCGCCGCATTTCCGGTGGGCGTGAAGTGGAGCTTCATGCCGCGCAACGCCACCATGCAGAAGTACGTGGTGTGCAACTCCGACGAGAGCGAGCCTGGCACCTGTCACGACCGTGACATACTGCGCTATAACCCGCACTCGCTGATCGAAGGCATGGCCATCGGCGGCTACTGCATGAATGCCACGGTGGGCTACAACTACATCCGCGGTGAATTCCTCGGCGAGCCGATCCCGCGCTTCGAGGCGGCGCTGAAGGAGGCCTACGACGCGGGCCTGCTGGGCAAGAACATCCTCGGTTCCGGCGTGGACTTCGATCTGCACGCGTTCGTCGGCGCCGGTGCCTACATCTGCGGCGAGGAGACCGCACTGCTCGATTCGCTCGAGGGCAAGACCGGCAAGCCGCGCTTCAAGCCGCCGTTTCCGGCCGCCTTCGGCCTGTACGGCATGCCGACCACGATCAACAACACCCAGAGCTACGCCTCGGTGCCGACCATCCTGCGCAAGGGTGCGCCGTGGTTCGCGGACCTGGGACCGAAGAATTCCGGCGGCACGGTCATCTTTTCGGTCTCGGGGCACGTGGCAAAGCCGGGCAATTTCGAGGTGCCGCTGGGCATCCCGTTTGCCGAGCTGCTTGCGCTGGCGGGCGGGATCTGGAAGGGAAGGCAGATCAAGGCCGTGATCCCGGGCGGCTCCTCGGTGCCGGTGGTGCCCGGCGAGATCATGCTCAGGACCAACATGGACTACGACTCGCTCAAGGCGGTGGGCTCGAGCATCGGCTCGGCGGCGGTGATCGTGATGGACGAGACCACCTGCATGGTCCGGGCACTCGAGCGCCTGGCGCGTTTCTACATGGCGGAGTCCTGCGGCCAGTGCACGCCCTGCCGCGAGGGCACCGGCTGGCTCGACCGCACGCTCAAGCGCATCCTCGACGGCAACGGCCACCGCGATGAGTTGGGCCTGTTGCTCGACGTGGCCAATCGCATCGAGGGTCACACCATCTGCGGACTCGGCGACGCCGCAGCGTGGCCGGTGCAGAGTTTCCTCAAGCATTACCGTCATGAGTTCGAGTACATGATCGATCACGGCGGACGCAGCATCGTCGACGCCGGGCGGCAGGCTGCATGAGCGAGGAATTCGTCAATATCGAGGTCAACGGCGTGCCAATGAAGGCGCGCAAGGGCGAGAACATCATTCGCGCGACCGATCGCGAGGGTGTGTACGTGCCGCGGTTCTGCTACCACGACAAGCTGCCGGTGGCGGCCAATTGCCGCATGTGCCTGGTCGAGGTGGAGAAGGCGCCCAAGCCGCTGCCGGCCTGTGCCACGCCGGTGGCCGAGGGCATGAAGATCTTCACCACTTCCGTCAAGGCCATCGGTGCACAACGCTCGGTGATGGAATTCCTGCTGATCAACCACCCGCTGGACTGCCCGATCTGCGATCAGGGCGGCGAGTGCGAGCTTCAGGATCTGGCGGTCGGCTTCGGCCGCGATATCTCGCGTTTCGTCGAGCGCAAGCGCTCGGTCAAGGACAAGAACCTGGGTCCGCTGGTATCGACCGACATGACGCGCTGCATCCATTGCACGCGCTGTGTGCGCTTCGGCCAGGATATCGCCGGCATCCAGGAGATGGGCGCTACCGGGCGCGGCGAGAACATGGAGATCGGCACCTTCATCGAGCACAGCGTGGATCACGAGCTGTCGGGCAACATCATCGATCTGTGTCCGGTGGGCGCGCTCAACAGCAAGCCGTTTCGCTACCGCGGCCGCGGTTGGGAAATGACGCAGGTGCCGCTGATCTCGCCGCACGATGGCGTCGGCACGCAGATCTATGGCCACGTGCTGCGCGGACGGCTGATGCGCGTGGTGCCGCGGCCGTGCGAGGAGATCAACGAGACCTGGATCGCCGACCGGGATCGCTTCAGCTACGAAGGCGTGTACAGCGATGATCGGCTGCTGGCGCCGCAACTGCGTCATGCCGATGGCAGCTGGCGGGAAGTCGAATGGGACGTCGCGCTGGATGCGGCCGCGCAGGGGCTCAAAGGCGCCGCACGCGAGTCGCCGGGCGTCGGCCTGCTGGCCCATCCCTCGAGCACGCTCGAGGAGCTGTATCTGCTCGCGCGCCTGGCCGAGGGCTTAGGCAGCGCCAATATCGATCATCGGCTGCGGCAGCGTGATTTTCGCGACCAGGCGTCGGATGGGCTGGCGCCCGGGCTGGGACTGCCGATCGCCGAGATCGACAAGCTCGATGCGCTGCTGGTGGTGGGCTCGAACCTGCGCCACGAAGTGCCGATCCTGGCGCACCGGGTGCGCAAGGCCAGCCTGCGCGGCGCGCGCATCAGCTTCATCAATCCGGTGCGCTTCGATTACTTTTTTACCGTCGCGCACTGCGTGCTGTCGCCGCCGGCGGACCAGGTAGCGGATCTGGCCGCGGTGCTGCTGGCGGCGCTCGATGGCGCCAGTGCGCCGTCGGAGCTCGGCGCGCTGCTGAGCGGTGTGGCGCCCAGGGACGAACATCGCGCTATCGCCGCGACGCTCACAAGCGGCGAGCGCCGTGCCATCTGGCTCGGTGCACTGGCCGCGCGCAGCAGCCGCTACAGCGAGTTGCGGGCACTGGCGCGTGCCCTGGCAGCGGCCAGCGGCGCCAGCTTCGGCGAGCTGGCGGAAGGCGGCAATGCGGCCGGAGCCTATCTGGCCGGTGCGGTGCCTCACCGCAGCGCCGGCGGCGCCGTACGCGCACATGCGGGGCGCACGGCGCGGCACATGCTCGAGCAGACTTTGCCCGGCTATCTGCTGCTCAATGCCGAGCCCTGGGCGGACGCGGTGCTGCCGGGTGCGCTCGGCACGCTGGCGCGCGCGCGCTGCGTGGTGGCGGTCAGCGCCTATGCGAGCGAGGAGATGAAGCGCGCGGCGCACATTCTGCTGCCGGCGGGCACCTTCGCCGAGACCTCGGGCACCTACGTGAATCTGGAGGGTCGCTGGCAGAGCCAGGGCGGGGCGGCGAAACCGCTGGGCGTGTCGCGGCCGGCCTGGAAGATCCTGCGCGTGCTCGGCAATCTGCTGGACGCGCCGGGATTCGACTACCAGTCCTCCGATCAGGTGCGCGATGAGCTCAAGTCGCGGCTGCAAGTCGCGCGCCCGCCATCGCTGCCGGCGGCCAGCGCGCTGCAGGCAACAGCTACCGAATCGGTGCTGGACCTGCCGATGTACCAGATCGATCCGGTGCTGCGCCGCTCGGCACCGCTGCTGCGTACGCGCGAGGGGCGCTCGATGATGCAGCTCTATGGCGGCGCGACGTGAGCTCGCTGGCCGATCTGTGGGCGCAGCTGCCGGCCTACGTGCACTCGACGCTGGTCACGCTGCTGCTGTGCATCGTGCTGATCCTGTCAGTGGCTTACCTGACGCTGTGGGAGCGCAAGGTGATCGGCTGGATGCAGATGCGCATCGGCCCCAATCGCGTGCGGATCTTCGGCTTTCTGCCGGGCATGGGTCAGCCGTTCGCCGACGTCATCAAACTGCTGATCAAAGAAATCATCATCCCGGCCCGCGCCAACAAGATCCTGTTCCGCCTCGCCCCTGCGATTACGCTCATTCCCGCCTTTGCCGCCTGGGCGGTGCTGCCGATCGCGCCGAACTACGCGATCGCCAACGTCGATGCCGGCCTGCTGTACGTGCTGTCGCTGACCTCGATGGGAGTGTACGGGGTGATCCTCGCTGGCTGGTCGTCGAATTCGAAGTACGCCTTCCTGGGCGCCATGCGCTCGGCGGCGCAGATGGTCGCCTATGAGATCGCGATGGGATTTGCCCTGGTCGGGGTGCTGATGGCGGCCGGGAGCCTGAATCTTGGTGTGATCGTCACGCAGCAGCACGGTGGCCTGCTGGCCTGGAACTGGTTCTGGCTGCTGCCGCTGCTGGTGGTGTATTTCATCTCCGGTATAGCCGAGACCAACCGCGCGCCGTTCGACGTGGCCGAAGGCGAATCGGAGATCGTCGCCGGGTTTCACGTGGAATACTCCGGCATGGCGTTCGCGCTGTTCTTCCTGGCCGAATACGCCAACATGATCCTGATCGCGGGACTTACCGCGGTGTTTTTCTTCGGCGGCTGGCTCAGTCCGCTGGACGGCTACCCGTGGTGGCTGGGCGGCACCGGCATCCTGGCGCTGCCGGGCACCCACTGGCTGGCGATCAAGATGTTCGCGCTGCTGTTCCTGTTCCTGTGGTTTCGCGCCACCTTTCCGCGCTACCGCTACGACCAGATCATGCGCCTGGGCTGGAAGTTTCTCATTCCGGTGACGCTGGTATGGATCGCGGTGGAAGCGCTGATGAGCTGGTATCACCTCGGTCCCTGGAAGCACTGACATGGCCATGGCCAATCCGATCAGGACCTTCATGCTGACCGAGCTGCTGTCGGGGCTGTCGGTCACCGCGCGCTCGCTGTTTCGGCGCAAGGTCACGGTGCAATACCCGGAGGAGAAGACACCGCAGTCGGTGCGCTTTCGGGGCCTGCACGCACTGCGCCGCTATGCGAACGGTGAGGAGCGCTGCATCGCCTGCAAGCTGTGCGAGGTGGTGTGCCCGGCGCTGGCGATCACCATCGACTCCGACGTGGCCGCCGACGGCACGCGCCGCACCACCCGTTACGACATCGATCTGTTCAAGTGCATCTACTGCGGCTTCTGCGAGGAAGCCTGCCCGGTCGATGCGATCGTCGAGACGCGCATTCATGAATATCACATGGAGCACCGGGGCGAGAACATCATGACCAAGGACAAGCTGCTCGCGGTCGGGGAACGCTACGAGGCGATGATCGCCGCCGATAAGGGCGCCGACGCGCGCTATCGCTGAAGCTTAGGGGAGCTGTCGTGCTGCCGCTGATCCTGTTCTACATCTTTGCCACCGTGCTGGTGCTGGCGGCCGTGGCGGTGATCGTATCGCGCAATCCGGTGTATTCGGCGCTGGCGCTGGTGCTGTGCTTCGTGACCTCGGCCGCGATCTGGCTGCTGATCGAGGCCGAGTTCCTGGCCATCGTGCTGGTGCTGGTGTACGTCGGCGCGGTCATGGTGCTGTTCCTGTTCGTGGTCATGATGATCGACATCGACCTGGAGGAGCTGCGCGCCGGCTTCACCCGCTTCGCCTGGCTCGGATGGATCGTGGCCGGCGTCATCGTGCTCGAGATCGCAGGCGTGGTGCTGACCAACAAGCTGGGTATCGATGTGACGCGCGGCGCGGCGCCGCTGCCGGACAACTACAGCAATACCCAGGAACTGGGTGCGCTGCTGTACAGCAAGTACGCCTATCCGTTCGAAATTGCGGCCATGGTGCTGCTGGTGGCCATCGTTGCGGCGATCGCGCTGACGCTGCGCCACCGGCCGAACCTCAAGGCGCAGGACATCGGGCGTCAGGTGGCGGCGCGGGCCAGCGAGCGCGTGCGGCTGGTGAAGATGGATTCGGAGCACCGCGAATGATCACGCTGGCGCATCTGCTGACGCTATCGGCGGTGCTGTTCGCGCTGTCGGTGGCCGGCATCTTTCTCAATCGCAAGAACGTGCTGCTGCTGCTGATGTGCATCGAGTTGCTGCTGCTGGCCGCGAACTTCAATTTCGTCGCCTTCTCGCGCTACCTGGGACAGCTCGATGGCCAGATCTTTGTGTTCTTCGTGCTGACGGTGGCAGCTGCGGAGTCTGCGATCGGGCTGGCGATCCTGGTGGTGCTGTTTCGCGAGCGGCGCAGCATCAACGTCGAGGAACTCGACCAGCTGCAGGGTTGAGCACCGCAATCATGAATCAGACCCTGCTGCTTGCGATCCCGATGCTGCCGCTGGTTGCGGCGCTGATCGCGGGCCTGGCCGGAAAGGCGATCGGTCGCGCCGGCGCCGCGGCGGTCACGATCGGCGCGGTGGCGGCTTCCTGCGTGCTGTCCTCGCTGCTGCTCAAGCAGATGCTGGTGGACCAGGTGCCGAGCTACGATGGCACGGTCTACACCTGGCTGGTGAGCGACGGCGTGCGCATGCAGGTGGGGTTCCTGATCGACCGCCTGAGCGCTCTGATGATGGTGGTGGTGACCTTCGTGTCGCTGTGCGTGCACGTCTACACCATCGGCTACATGGAGGACGATCCGGGCTATCAGCGCTTTTTCGCCTATATCTCACTGTTCACCTTCTCGATGCTGATGCTGGTGATGGCGAACAACTTCATGCAGCTGTTCTTCGGCTGGGAAGCGGTCGGCGTGGTGTCCTATCTTCTGATCGGCTTCTGGTACACGCGGCCGACGGCGATTTTCGCCGGCCTCAAGGCGTTCCTGGTCAATCGGGTGGGCGACTTTGGCTTCGTGCTTGGCATTGCCGGGGTGCTGTATTACACCGGTTCGCTCGACTACCAGCCGGTGTTCGCGGCCGCGCCCGAAGTGGCTACCAGGAGCCTGGTGCTGGTGCACGGCCAGGCGTGGTCGGCGCTCACCGTGATCTGCATCTGTCTGTTCGTCGGCGCCATGGGCAAGTCGGCGCAGATACCGCTGCACGTGTGGCTGCCGGACTCGATGGAAGGCCCGACGCCGATCTCGGCGCTGATCCACGCCGCCACCATGGTGACCGCGGGCATTTTCATGGTGGCACGCATGTCACCGCTGTTCGAGTACTCGCCGACCGCGTTGTCGTTCGTGCTGGTGATCGGGGCCACGACCGCGCTATTCATGGGCTTTCTGGGCATCGTCAACAACGACATCAAGCGCGTCATCGCCTATTCGACGCTGTCGCAACTGGGTTACATGACGGTGGCGCTGGGCGTATCCGGCTATAGCGTTGCAATCTTTCACCTGATGACGCACGCGTTCTTCAAGGCGCTGCTGTTCCTCGCCGCCGGTGCGGTCATCATTGCCATGCACCACGAGCAGGACATGCGCAAGATGGGCGGCCTGCGCCAGCGCATGCCGGTCACCTATTGGACTGCGCTGATCGGCGCCCTGGCCCTGATCGGTACACCGTTCTTTTCGGGCTTTTATTCCAAGGACGCGCTGATCGACGCGGTGCACGCCTCGCAGCGCTATGGGGCCGGTTACGCCTACTGGTGCGTACTGCTCGGCGTGTTCGTGACCGCGCTGTACACATTCCGCATGATTTTCATGACCTTCCATGGTCCTGAACGCTTCGACCATCATGCGCGCGAGCACTTCCACGACGTCGGCTGGGATATGAAGGCGCCGCTGGTCGCACTGGCGATTCCATCGGTGATCATCGGCTACCTGACCGTCGAACCGATCCTGTTCGGCGGCTATTTCGGCGGCGCCATCAAGGTGCTCGAGGACCACGACGTGGTCGGAGAACTGAAGGGCCAATGGCACGGTCCGGTGGCGTTCGCGCTGCATTCGGTGCTGTCGGTGCCGGTCTGGCTGGCCGCGCTCGGCGTATTCAGCGCCTGGTGGTGCGTGCTCAAGCGGCCGCAACTGGGCCAAGTCCTGCGCGAGCGCTTCAGCGGCCTGTATCGAGTGCTGGTCAACAAATACTATTTCGACTGGTTCAATGAAAACGTGCTGGCGCCGCTGGCGCGCGGACTTGGGGTGCTGCTGTGGCGCGGGGGCGATCAGGGGCTGATCGACGGGGCCCTGGTCAACGGTTCAGCCGACGCCGTGGGCCGCCTCGCCGGCGTGACGCGGCTGCTGCAGAGCGGATTTCTGTATTCGTACGCCTTCTGGATGATCATCGGCCTGGCGGTATCGCTGGGCTGGTTCCTGATTCACATCTAGGGCGAAGGTCCCCAAGGCATGCAGCAATTTGGTTGGCTCTCGGTCGTGATCTGGCTGCCGGTCGCGGGCGGCCTGGTAACGCTGGCGTTCGGCGATCAGCGCGCGCGCCAGGCGCGCTGGGCCGCGCTGCTGAGCTCGCTGCTGACACTGGCCGCGTGTGTGCGACTGTATGCCGACTTTGAAAATGGCAGCGCGAAGTTCCAGTTCATCGAGCGCGTGTCCTGGATTCCGGCGCTGCACTCACAATACTACCTCGGTGTAGATGGCATCTCGTTGCCGCTGATCCTGCTGACCGCGTTCATGACGGTGCCGGTGATCATCGCCGGCTGGTCGGTGGTCGACAAGCGCCCGGCGCAGTACTACGCGGCGTTCCTGATCATGGAAGGCCTGATGATCGGCGTGTTCGCCGCGCTCGATTCGCTGCTGTTTTATTTTTTCTGGGAGGCGATGCTGATCCCGATGTTCGTCATCATCGGCGTCTGGGGTGGTCCGCGGCGTGTATATGCGACACTGAAGTTCTTCCTCTACACATTTCTGGGCTCGGTGCTGATGCTGGTGGCGCTGGTCTACCTGTACCTGAAGGCGGGCGATTACAGCATCGCGGCCATGCAGCAGCTGCCGCTTACACTGGCGCAACAGCGCTGGATCTTCCTGGCGTTTCTACTGGCGTTCGCGGTCAAGGTGCCGATGTGGCCGGTACATACCTGGCTGCCCGACGCACACGTCGAGGCGCCTACCGGGGGCTCGGTGATCCTGGCGGCCATCATGCTGAAGATGGGCGGCTATGGCTTGCTGCGCTTCAGCCTGCCGATGACACCGGATGCCAGCCGCGAACTGGACTGGCTGATCGTGTCCCTGTCGCTGATTGCGATCGTGTACATCGCATTCGTCGCGCTGGTGCAGCAGGACATGAAGAAACTGGTCGCGTACTCTTCTATCGCGCACATGGGCTTCGTGACGCTGGGCGCGTTCCTGGTGTTCTATATTATGGCGGCTACCGGCTCGGCCAAGGGCGCCGTCAACGGCCTGGACGGCGCCGTGGTGCAGATGATTTCGCATGGACTGATCTCCGGCGCGCTGTTCCTTTGCATCGGCGTGATGTACGACCGCCTGCACACCCGCGACATCAACGCCTATGGCGGCGTGGTCAACGTGATGCCGAAGTTCGGCGCGTTCATGGTGCTGTTCGCGCTCGCGAACTCAGGTCTGCCGGGCACCTCGGGTTTCATCGGTGAGTTCCTGGTGATCCTGGCGAGCTTCAAGGCCAGCTTCTGGTTCGCGCTGCTTGCAGCCAGCATCCTGGTGGTCGGGGCGGCCTATAACCTGTGGCTGGTCAAGCGCGTGATCTTCGGTCCGGTTGCGAACGACCAGGTGGCGAAGATGCAGGATCTGAATCCGCGCGAGTTTCTGGTGCTAGGCGTACTGGCGCTGGCGGTGCTGCTGCTCGGCGTGTGGCCGGCGCCGCTGCTGAACATGATGGAAGCCTCGGTGCAGCATCTGCTGCAGCAGATCCTGACCAGCAAGATCCCGGGGGCGTTATGACGAGCGGTGTGCTGCCAGTCGCCAGTCTGACGGTTGGTACTCTGACAGGGGGTCCGCTGGCGCTCGCCATTCCGGAGATCTGGCTTGCGGCCTCGGCCTGCCTGATCCTGCTGTGCGACGTCTACTTCGGTGCCAGCCGGCGCACGCTGACTGCAACGCTGACCATGCTGGCACTGACCATCGGTGTGGCGCTGACCGGCCAGTATGGGCTCACCACGCAGCGCTTCCTGCTGTTCAATGACCTGTATGTGGCCGACCCGCTGGCGGGGTTTCTGAAAATGGCCGCCTTCGTCGCCATGGCGACCGCAGTATTTTATTCGCAGGACTACCTGGAGCAGCGCGCTATCAGGGGAGGGGAGTACTACGTGCTGTGCCTCACGGCGCTGCTCGGTATCTTCGTACTGATCTCGGCCAACAGCCTGCTGACGGTCTATCTGGGGATCGAACTGCTGTCGCTGTCGCTGTATGCGCTGGTGGCCTTCGATCGCGATTCGGGGATCGCAGCCGAGGCGGCGACCAAGTACTTCGTACTCGGAGCGATCGCCTCCGGCATATTGCTGTACGGCATGTCTATGCTCTACGGCCTGACCGGAACGCTCGACCTGGACCGGCTCAGCACCATCGCGCGTCACGGCCCCGATGCCGCGCTGATCATCGGCGTGGCGTTCGTGGTGGCCGCAATCGCGTTCAAGTTCGGCGCCGTGCCGTTCCACATGTGGGTGCCGGACGTGTATCAGGGCGCCCCGACCAGCGTGACGCTGTACATCGCCACGGTGTCGAATCTGGGCTCGTTTGCACTGATCCTGCGGCTGCTCGCACATGGGCTGGCCGGGACACCCGCGATCTGGACGCAGATGCTGATGGCGGTGGCGGTACTGTCGCTGCTGGTCGGCAACCTGGGTGCGATCGCGCAAACCAATCTCAAACGCATGCTGGCGTACTCGGCCATTGCCAACGCCGGCTTCGTGCTACTCGGTTTCGCCGGCGGCACCAACGCCGGCTACCAGGCGGCGCTGAATTTCACCATTGCCTACGTGATCACGACACTGGCATCGTTCGGCATGATTCTGATGCTCAGCCGCCGCGGCTTCGAGCACGACGAGATCGCCGATTTCAAAGGACTGGCGAGCCGCGATCCGCTGCTGGCGGCGATGATGCTGGCGCTGATGTTCTCGACCGCCGGCGTGCCGCCGTTCATCGGTTTCTGGGCCAAGCTGTGGATCATTCAGGCGCTGCTCGGCAGCAGCCATGTGTGGCTTGCCACGTTCGCGGTGCTGATCTCGGTCGTGGGTGCGTTCTACTACCTGCGGGTGGTGTGGTACATGTACTTCGAGGCCGCAGGCGACCGGCCGGTACCGGAAGCGCGACCACGCATGCGCTTCATCCTGCTGCTCAACACCGCGGCCGTCACCGTGATGGGACTGCTGCCGAACGCGCTGCTGCACATATGCGAGCGGGTCCTGCCCTGAACCTGACCGATAAGTATCTGAAGAATAACAACTAATGTCTTGAGATGAGCCGGGATAAAGCGCAACGGCGCCGTTCCTGGCGCCACCGTCGCGGCCTGCAGCGCCCCGTTGTCGCGCGTCAGTAAATGATTGAATAGTTCGCTGATTTCCGCCATGCATGGTGTAGAATGCGCGGCCTCCTGGTGCGGGGTGGAGCAGTCTGGCAGCTCGTCGGGCTCATAACCCGAAGGTCGCAGGTTCAAATCCTGCCCCCGCTACCAACCGAACCTTTGTCTATACCGGTTACATAGGTAACGGTTCATACCAGCCGCCTGTGTCAGGGTAGTTGTCGTTCCTTCGATCATTGACCCCCAAGGGGTGGGAACTGGAGAGCGACGCGCGGCTCGATTGCGCCACGAGCTGCCGAGGGCACACCACGTCAGCTGAGGTGAGAGGCAATTGCGCGCGGGCTCCAGTCGCCGCGCGCGGCCTCGCCGATCATCCCTTCACATGATCTTCAACGAGATCATCCACTCGTTTCCCTGGTGCCGGCCGTCTTGATAGCCGACCGCATAGCCGGCCGAGAGCGTCATGTCATAGCGGTGCAGAACGATGAAGTTCAGGTCCACCTGTCCGCCAGCACTGGCGTAGTCCGTGCGCCGGGAATCATTGCCGGGATCCGACCATAGGCCCATCCCGAATAGCGACGGCCGCAGCGATGTCAGGTAAAAGCCCGGCTTCCCCGCTGCCTCGAAGATGTACGGAGGCAGCTCCCATTCCGCCAATTCGCGAACGAAGTTCAGCGCGTTGACCTGATCGATTGCGAATCCGGGTAAAGAATCGTACTCACGAAAGCGCTTGATTGTTTTGTCGTCGATATAGTTGTTGCCGAAACCGCCAAAGTAGAAGTTCGCGACGACACTGTCGGGCTCGCCGTTGGCGATGCCGGCGGCGCTGCGCAGCCAGATCGACGAATGCTTCAGCGGAAGCGGGAAGCCGAGATCGAAGTTACCGAGAAACTGAGGGATGACTTGGCCGTTCACCTGGTTTACGTCGTACAGGAGCGCCCATGTGATCCCTTTCTCGTCGTCGACTGCGCCCAGCGAGCGCTGCACGTTGGTGTAGTGGAGCCCGACCTCGCCCGTCCATAATCGCGTGAAGTTGGTTGGAACGTTCTGGGCGCCCGGGAGCGTGTCGATCTTGTCGTAATATGCCACTTTGAACTTGAGATCCAGCCGCCGCGGGGTGTCGTAGATCAGCAGCCAGTCGTAGCCAAGTTTGGCGGCGTAGCCCTTGCGGCTGCGCTCTGTCGGTCCGAACAGGTCGTAGAAATCGGAGCGGTTCCATGACAATTCCGCGTTCCAGAATCGGTAGCTGCCGGTGACGTCTATGTGGCCGCGCTCATCGCCGCGTAGATTGTTTTCCGGGGTGTAGGCGGCGGTAACGCCGAGGCTCGCAAACTCCAGCGGATCTTCGATGTTGACGTGGTAGCCGACTCCGGCGGCGTTCTTGTAACCCTGCAGCACCGGATACGCGTTTTCCAGTTCGAGCGTTCGCAGCGGAAAATACGGGCCCTGCGCCACAACCAGCTTCTGGGCGTCGACGTTGCTCGCGGGCGGTACCTGCCACGTCTTGACCTCGGGGAACTTCTCCGCGACCTGTGCGCCGAGAAATGTGATCGCACTGACGTCCTCTAGCGGGTGTGGCTCGATGATAGCCGGCACGAAGCCTGCGGCCGTGTAGGTCAGCACCACCAACCGTCCGTCGCTGAGCGGCAGCGGACGAAAGAAGCCCGATTCCGTATTCGAAACGGCTTCGATCGCACCCGAGGCAACTTCGTAGCGGAAGATGTTGGATACGCCGGTGTAGTAGCTGCTCCCGTACAGATAGCGTGAGTCTGGAGAAAACACGAAACTCTCGGGAACGGACTGCCCGAACCGAAACTCTGAGAGCGGCTTCAAATCTCCGGACAGGACTTTCTCGAGCTCCCACACACGCAGGTACTGGTCGCCATTGTCCTCGCTCATGGTGGCCGACAGCAGCCGCCCGTCCGGTGAGATGTCGAGATCGCTGAGCACGTGCTCAAAGGGGAACGTGTGCACGGCGACCCACTTGGTATACGGGTAGGGAATGCGCACCAGCGTCGCCAATCCATCCAGGTGGCGCACACCCAGCAGCGAGCGATCGGCTGGGTTAAAAGCGATCTCGCCGATGCGCGCGCGC
>DATAJH010000151.1:0-32713 GCA_036262215.1 Steroidobacteraceae bacterium | reverse complement strand
GCGCCTCATCGTCGCGCACCCGCGCCCAGGCACGTGCCGGCCACCGAGCCAGAGCCGCGCCCGGGACTGTTTGCGCGCCTGAAGCGCTGGTTCGAAGCGCCGCCCGCGGAACCTGCCGCTGCCCAGCAAAACGGTGCCCCGGCCGCTGAGCGCGAACCCACGCGCGAGCCGCGTCGTAGCAGCAGCGAGCGCGGCAGTCGCGGCGGACGCGGTCGCGACCGGCGACCCGAGCGCCACGGCAATGGCCGAGGCCGTGAGGAGGCACGCCACGAACCTCGCGGCAACGGCGAACGCGGCCGTGAAGAGCCACGCCGCGAACCGCGCCGCGACGAGCCGCGCCGGGACGAGCCCCGCAAGGATGAACCGCGTCGCGACGAGCCGCGCCGTATGGAACCGCAGCGCGACTCGCCCGAGCCGCGCGAGCCGCGCGAGGGCGCCCCCGAGGGTCCCCCGCAGGGTCAGGGCGATCGGCCGGCGCGTACCGGGCGCTCAAGGCGCGGCGGGCGCCGCCGGCGCCGCGGCGGCGGCAATCGCGACCATGGCCTTGGTGGCCAGGGCGTCACGCCGGGCGCCCCCGATGTGTCGAGCGACACTCAGGCGGGCTTTGATGGCGACACCGGGCAGCAGGAGATGGGCTGGACCGGATCGCCTGCCAATACGACCGGCACCCATGGCTTTGGCGACAGTCCGGAGCGCAGCGCGCCGGGGGCCAGCGCACCGGCCTACGCCCCGCCGCAGCACCCTGATGAGGCCCCGGCAAGGATGCCCGAGCCCGCCTCCGGGGCGCCGGGTCCAGTGGCTGACCGGGGCTCCGAGCATGCGCCTCACGCGCCGGCGCCGGCGCCGGAACATCGGCCCCAGGTGGGCTGGTCGGCCGCTGCGCCCCCGGCCGGCGAACACGGCTTCGAGGGCCCTGCGCGCGACGAATAGCGGCGTTAAGGGCGGCGCCAGTTCGGGCAGGCGTGGCGTGGTGGCTGGCGTTCAGCCCCGCGCTGCCAATAGCGCTTCGACCGCGGCGAGGTCAGCCGGTGTGTTGACCTCGATGCCCGGAGCCACGACTGCGTCCGCCACGCGGATGTCCATGCCGTGATCGAGCGCCCGCAGCTGTTCCAGCTGCTCGAGCAGTTCGTGCTCGCTGGGCGGTAGTGCGGCGATACGGCGCAGCGCCGAAACGCGATAGGCGTAGATGCCCAGATGCCGGCGCGCGCCGACATGACTGCTCTGGCTGGCAACGCCGGCCGGCGCGCCATCGCGCGCCCAGGGAATCGGCGCGCGGCTGAAGTACAGCGCGCGCTGCTGCAGATCGGTGACCACCTTGGCTACGTTCGGATCCAGCAGCACACTCACCGATGACACCGGCACCGCCAGGGTGGCGATATCGGTCACGGGACGTGCCGCCAGCACCGCCGCCACCTGGTCGATCAGGGCCTCGGGCATCAGCGGCTCATCGCCCTGCACATTGACCACGATATCGGTATCGCCCCATCGCTCGCGCACGGCGACCTCGGCGACGCGGTCGGTTCCCGAAGCCAGCGTGCCGGCCGTCATGCGCACCTCGGCCCCGAAGCTGCGCGCTACCCGCGCAATGCGCTCATCATCGGTGGCGACGATGACCTGCAGCGCGCCGGAGCGCCGCGCGCACTCATACACCCGCTGGATCATCGGTTTGCCGGCCAGCGCCAGCAGTGGCTTGCCCGGCAACCGCGTTGAGCCGTAGCGCGCCGGTATGACCACGCGGTACATGCTGGGGATCTAGCGCTCGAGCAGGCGATCGTCGGGCGCGAGCACGCGCGCTTCATCCTCGAGCATCACCGGAATGTCATCGCGGATCGGAAATGCCAGCCGATCGGCGCGGCAGATCAGCAGCGCCTCCCTGCGCTCGTAGCGCAGCGGGCCCTTGCACACCGGACAGGCCAGAATATCGAGTAGACGTGCATCCAAGTGAATCTCCCGCTGGAAACGGCGGCCTCATGCCGCCAGGCAGCGTTGCAGCCGCGTCAGCAGCGCATCGCCGTCCGCCCCGGCGAAACTTGCTGTGACCGGCAGGTACCAGCGGTTCGCCGCGGCGAATGGGCGGCATTTTACCGCATCCTTCTCCGTCATCAGCAGCGGCAGGCCGTCGTGGAACTCCAGCTCCGCGGCGCGATAGCGATGGTGATCCGGAAACGCATGCTCGATGACCTGCAGCCCCGCCGCGTCAAGCTGGGCAAAGAAGCGCTGCGGATTGCCGATCCCGGCCACGGCGTGTACGCGCTTGCCGGCCAGGCTCGATAGCGCCACCGCATCACCGCTGCCGGCAAGCGCATGCAGCCACTCGCCGCGCAGGCGCATAAGCAACGCCGCCTGCATCCCCGGCGCCGCCCACGGCGCACCGCCATCCTCGCCATTGATCACGACCGCATCGACCCGCAGCAGTCGCTCGGCCGGCTCGCGCAGCGGACCGGCCGGCAGCAGATATCGGTTTCCCAGGCCGCGCGTCGCATCGATTACGGCGATTTCAAAGTCGCGCGCCAGACGCAGGTGCTGCAGGCCGTCATCGGCGATGATCACGTCCACGCCGGTTGCCAGCAGCCGCTCGGCGGCGCCGACCCGGTCGCGACCCACCACCACGGGCACCCCGGTGCGCAGACGCAGCATCAGTGCTTCATCGCCGACCGCGGCCACGTCGCTGTCGGGCGTGACCAGGCACGGCACGCGGCGGCTGGCCGCGGCGCCGCCATAACCGCGCAATACCACCCCGGGGCGCAGCCCGCGCTCACACAGCTGCTGCGCCAGCCAGATCACCAGCGGCGTCTTGCCACTGCCGCCGACCGTGACATTACCGACCACGACCACCGGCCTGGCCACGCGCCGGCTGCGGCACACACCGCGCGCATAGGCCGCGCGCCGCAGCCGCACCACCAGACCGAACAGGCACGCCAGCAGGCGCAGCGGCCACGGCGGCGACGTGCTGCCATACCAGATCGCCTGCAGGCGCGCCGACAGCCGCGGTCTAGGCACTGAACTGCAGCCGGTGCAACTCCGCGTAGACACCGTGCTGCGCCAGCAGCTCGGCATGCGCACCGGATTCCACCACCCGGCCGTCGCTCATCACCAGGATACGATCGGCGCGCTCGATGGTCGACAGCCGGTGTGCGATCACCAGCGTGGTGCGGTTCCTCAGCAGCCGGTCGAGCGCGTCCTGGATGTGCCGCTCGGCGGCGGTATCGAGCGACGAGGTCGCCTCATCGAGGATCAGGATCGGTGTGTCGCGCAGCAGCGCGCGCGCGATCGCAATGCGCTGGCGCTGGCCGCCCGAGAGCAGCACGCCGCGATCGCCGACCATGGTGTCGAGGCCCTGCGGCAGCTGTTCGACGAACTCCATGACGTAGGCGGCGCTCGCGGCGGCCAGCAGCTGCGCTTCACTGACGTCGGTGGCGCCGAACATGATGTTGTTGCGGATCGATTCGTTGAACAGCACCACTTCCTGGCTCACCAGGCTGATCTGGCGGCGCAGGTCCGCCAGACGGTAGTCGCGGATATCGACTCCATCGATCAGAACGCTGCCCGAAGTCGGATCGTAGAAGCGCGGCAGCAGCGACACAAGGGTGGATTTGCCGCTGCCGGAGCGACCCACGATCGCCAGCGTGGTGCCGGCCGGTACCGACAGGTTGATATCACGCAGCACCGCGCCCTTGTCGATCGCATACTCGAAGTCGACGTGACTGAATTCCACCGCGCCTTTGGCCCGCGTCAGCGAGCGCGTGCCGCCCTCGGGCTCACCCGGCGCATCCAGCACCTCGAACACGCTGGCGCCGGCGGCGATGCCCTGCTGCAGCGGGCCGGCGACGTTGAGGATGCGCTTCAGTGGCGCCGACACCTGCAGCAGCGCGATCACGAACACGCCGAAGGTGGCAAACGTCAGGGCACCGTTGGCGATCTCGCGATTGGCCACCAGCAGCACGCCGGCAAGGCCCAGGGCCGCCAGCTGCTGCACGATCGGATTGCTGCTGGCGCGCGCCGACAGCAGCCGCACGTTGGAGCGGCGATTGAGTTCGTTGGCGCCTTCGAACAGGCCGCGGATGTGGTCCTGGGCGTTGAATACCTTGACCACGCGATGGGCGTCGAGCGCCTCCTTGGCCACGCGCGTGACATCACCCATGGAGTTCTGGATGCGGGCGCTGTGGCGGCGAAAGCGGATATTGACGTTGCGTATCAGCCAGGCGATCGCGGGCGCGACGATCATCGAGAACAACGCCAGCCGCCAGTCGATCCACAGCAGATAACCCACGTTAAACATGATCTGCAGCGAGTCGCGGATGAGCGAGGTCAGCGAGTCGGTGGCCGCCCCGGCCACCAGCTCGGTGTTGTAGGTCAGGCGGTTGAGCATCAGCGCCGATACTTCCGCGTCGTAGCGCGCAGTCGGCAGGCGCAGGTACTGCGCAAACAGGTCGCCGCGGATTGCCTTGATGACCTGCCGGCCGACCCAGCCGGGAAAATAGTTGGCCAGGTAATCGCCGCCACCGCGCATCAGGAAGATCACCAGTACGCCCACCGGCAGCCAGCCCAGCCATTGCGGGTTGTGCTGCAGCGATGTCGTATCCTGCAGGTAGTTTCGCATCACGTACAGCGTGACCAGGTCGGTAGCGGCGTACAGCATCATGCCGATCACGCCGATCAGATACATGCCGCGATAGGGCCACGCATAGCGCAGCAGCCGGCCGTAGACCTGGCGCGCCGACTGCGGGCGCGGCGCACTCGCGGCCGTGGCGCCCGAGGCGGCGTCGTTCAAGGGGGCGGCGCTCCGGCATCGTTGACCGTGGCGACGTTCATCTGCGTGAAGCCCAGACGACCCAGCACATCCATGGCCGTGACCACCGATTGATGGCTGGCACGGCCATCGGCGCGGATGGTCACCGCCGCGGCGCGTGAGCTGTCGCCCACAGTCTTGAGGATCGCGGCCCGCAGCGTGTCGGCGCTGGAGTTGACCAGTTCGCGTGCGTTCACCAGATACGAGCCGCTGGCGCTGACCGTGACCACCAGCCCCTCGTCGGCCGGGCGCTGCACCGGCAGTGCACTCGCCTGCGGCAGACGGATACGCAGCCGTCCTTCGGCGGTAAAGTTGGATGACAGCATGAAGAACACCACCAGCAGCAGCACCACGTCGATCAGCGACACCACGTTGATCTCCGGCTCCTCACTTCTGCGCGGCTTGAATTTCATGGCTGCATGACGCTTAAGTTGCTGCGCGAGCGTCAGCTCAACGCCGCCCGCGGCTCGGTGCTGTGGCGCGCAGCGGACTCCACCGCATCGGCCAGACGCAACGCATGTTTTTCCATCTCCACCACTATCCGCTCGACGCGGCCACGCAGGTAGCGGTAGGCCACCAGTGACGGAATCGCCACGCACAGTCCGGCCGCGGTCGCCACCAGCGCCTCGGCAATGCCGCCGGAGAGCATGCGCGGATCGCCGGCGCCGCCGGCGTTGATCGCATTGAAGGCCTTGATGATGCCGGTGACAGTACCGAGCAGCCCCAGCAGTGGCGACACCCCGGCGATGGTGCCGAGGGTGTTGAGGAAACGCTCCAGCTCGTGCACCACGTGGCGCCCCGCGTCCTCGAGCCGCTCCATCAGCACTTCGCGCGGTCGGTTGCGGTTGGCGAGGCCCGCCGCCAGCAGTTTGCCAAGCGGTGAATTCTGCTCCAGCGCGGCGATGACCTTGTCGTTGATCTGGTTCGCTTCCACCAGCTTCCACACCTTGCGGGTCAGATCCGGCGGCAGCACACGCCGATCTTGCAGGGTCCAGAGCCTTTCCAGGATGATCGCTGCGGCAACGATCGAGCACAGAATGATGGGCCACATCAGTGCCCCGCCCGCCTGCACGATTTCCCACATGTGTTAGCGCCACTCCTGTGATATCGCTCACGGTTAGGCGCCAGCATGATACATAAAGCGCCTGCCCGACAGCGCAGTTTCGCTAGCTGCCGCTTATGAGTGCAGCGCGCCAACTGCTAGAGTAGCAGGCTATGCCTCGAAGAATCGTCAAGCAGTTTGCGAAGCTGATCCATGCACGTCGCCACAAGTGGTACCTGAGCATGTTCGGCGAACGGCTCACGGATTCGCGCCTGTGGTCGCTGAACCGACATTCCATCACCGCCGCCTTCGGTGTCGGCATCGGCGTGAGCTTCGTACCGCTGCCGGTGCATCTGCTGCTGGTGGTGCTGGCGGCGATCACCTGGCGGCTCAATGTCGCGGTTGGCATCGCCGGCTCCTACATCGTCAATCCGCTGACCATGGTGCCGGTGTATTACTTCGCCTATCGGGTCGGTGCCTGGCTGCTGCGCTACCGCCCGCGGCATTTCCAGTTCCACCCGAACTGGAACTGGCTCGAGCACGGCCTGGGCCCGGCCTGGAAGCCATTCCTGCTGGGTTGCCTGGTGTGCGGCATCGTCAGCGGTTTCGCCGGACGCTATGCGCTCGAACTCACCTGGCGGCTGGCGACCATGCATCGCTACCGCATGCGCAAGGAGCGGCGTCTGGCCTGTAAAATCGTGCCTATAAACTCGACGGCGGACGCAAGCCGCCGCCGCTGAGCTCCAGCACCCGGTCCATGCGCGCGGCCAGCCGGCCGTCATGCGTCACCACCACCAGGCTGGTGCCGAATTCCCGGTTGAGTTCCAGCATCAGCGCGAACAGCTGCTCGGCATTGCGGCCATCGAGATTTCCGGTCGGCTCATCCGCCAGCACCAGCGCCGGTGAGGTCACCAGCGCGCGTGCCACCGCGGTGCGCTGGCGCTCGCCACCGGAGAGCTGATGCGGCCGATGATTCAGCCGCCCGGCCAGGCCAACGCGCGCCAGCAGATCGCGCGCGCGCCCGATCGCCGCGCTGGTGCGCTCGCGGCGCACCAGCAGCGGCATGGCGACGTTTTCCAGCGCCGAGAATTCCGGCAGCAGGTGGTGGAACTGATAGACGAAACCGATGGTGCGGTTGCGCAGCGCGCTGCGCTCGCTCTCCGACAGCGCATGAATGTCGCGGCCGCCCACTTCCACCACACCGGCATTGGGTCGGTCGAGCCCGCCCAGGATCTGCAGCAGCGTGGTCTTGCCCGAGCCCGAAGCACCGATGATCGCCAGCCGCTCGCCGTGCGCCACCACCAGCTCCACCCCGGTGAGCACCTCGAGCGTCGTCGCTCCCTCACGAAAGCTGCGGCACACCCCGCGCGCGCTCAGCACCGCACCGGTGTCGTCAGTCATGACGCAGCGCCTCGGCCGGCTGGATGCCGGCGGCACGCCAGGCCGGATACAGCGTCGCCAGCGCGCACAGCGCAAACGCCACGCCGCAGATGCGCAGCACATCGCCCATTTGCGCATACGCCGGCAGATCGCTCATGAAGTACACCTTGGCATCGAGAAAGTGGGTGCCCAGCAGACGCTCAAGTCCGTGCACCAGCGCTTCCAGATTGGCAGCCAGAACCAGCCCCAGAGCGGCCCCGGCGCAGGTGCCTGCCAGGCCGATGAAGGCGCCCTGGATGGAAAACGCGGCCAGGATATTGTGCGGCCCGGCACCCAGCGTGCGCAGTATGGCGATGTCGGAGCGCTTTTCCTTCACCACCATGACCAGCGCGGCGACGATATTGAAGGCGGCGACCGCGACCACCAGCAGCAGAATCACGAACAGCATCGACTTGGTGATCTCGATCGAACGGAAGAAATTGCTGTGTACGCGGGTCCAGTCACTCACGTAGTAGCCGCCGCCGAGGCCGACCGCCAGATCGCGCACCACGCGCGGGGCCAGGAACGCATCCTTGAGCGTGAGCCGCACGCCGGTGACGCTGTCGCCCATCTGGTAGACGCGCGCGGCGTCCTTGAGATGCAGCAGTGCCAGGCCGCGATCGTATTCGTACATGCCGGAATGAAATATTCCGGCAACGCGGAAGCGGCGCATGCGCGGCTCGATGCCGGCCGGAGTCGCATCGCCCTGGGGCGCGATCAGCACCAGGTCATCGCCGGTCGTGACCGCGAGCGCGCTCGCCAGCGCGTCGCCGAGGATGATGCGATAGGCGCCGTCCTCGAGATCCTCGATGCGCCCGCCCTGGATGCGCTCGGCCAGCCCGACCGCGCGCCGCTCCTGGTCCGGCAGCACGCCGCGGATGGTGGTGCCGGCGGTATGCGCACCGTGCATCAGCAGCGCCTGCGCCTCGATGTACGGCACCGCCGCGACCACTCCCGGCAGCTGCAGCGCCTGCGCCTGATCGTGCCTCCAGTCCTTGAGATTGCCGTTGAGGCCGGTGAGCGTGGCGTGCGAGGTGACGCTGAGGATGCGGGTCTTGAGTTCGCGCTCGAAACCATTCATGACCGACAGCACCACGATCAGCACGGCGACACCGACCGTCAGCCCGAGCGCCGAGACCACTGAGATGAACGACAGGAAACCGCGTCCGCGCGTCGAGCGCAGATAGCGGGTCCCGAGCAGCCATTCGTACGCCAATGCCGGATCACTCGTAGCGCAGCGCGTCGGCCGGCGGTGTGCGTGCGGCGCGCAGCGCCGGGTAGATGGTGGACAGCAGCGTCAACATGAAGGCCGCGCCGCTGATCCAGGCGATGTCGTGCGGATGCAGCTCGGAAGGAATGCTGGTGATGTAATACACCTGTGCATCGAGAAACTGGAAATGCAGCAGGCGCTCGAGCACCGGCACGATGGTGCTGACGTTGCGTGCCAGCAGCACGCCAAGCGCGACCCCGGCGGCAACGCCGAACCATCCGATCGCCAGCCCCTGGGTGATGAAGGTTCGCATGATGGTCTGCGGGGAAGTCCCGAAGGTGCGCAGGATGGCGATGTCGGTACGCTTGTCGTTCACCACCATGACCAGCATCGCCACGATGTTGAACGCGGCCACGGCGACGATCAGCAGCAGGATCAGTGCCATCATGGTCTTCTCGATACGGATGGCGCGAAAGTAGCTGGCATTCTCCTGGGTCCAGTCGCTGCTGGTGTAGCCGCGGCCCGCCGCCGCGCGCACCGCCGGCATGAACTGCCCGACCTGTAGCGCATCGGTGAAACGCAGCCGCAGTCCACTTGCGCCCTGAGCCAGCGGCGCGAACGCCCGTACATCGTCGAAATTCGCCAGGATCAGCGTGTTATCGTGATCCTCCAGCCCGGCCTGAAACACCCCGCCGACGCTGAACTGGCGCAGCCGAGGCTCGGGCGTACCGTTGGCCGACGCCGTGGGCACCAGCAACGTGACCTGATCACCGACCCGCACCCCCAGCTGATCGGCGATGTCGCGGCCGAGGATGACGGCATTGCTGCCGGCGGTAAGCGCATCGATGCTGCCCTCCACCAGCAGCGGCCGCACGTCGGCCACCGCAGCCTCAAGCGCAGGGGTGATGCCGCGCAGCACCACCGGTAGCATTTCCGGCAGCCGCACCGCCAGCGCCGTGAGCTCGATATACGGCGCCACCCCAACCACCCCCGGCAGGCGCTGCAGGCGCTCGCGCAGCGCCTGCTCACCATCCGGCGCGGCCACTCCGGTGGCAGTGACGTGGGCCTGCGCGTTCAGCGACAACAGCCGTTCGCGCAGCTCGCCCTCGAAGCCGTTCATGACCGACAGGATGACGATCAGCGCCGCCACCCCGAGCGACACCCCGGCGAGCGACACCCAGGTGATCAGCGAAACGAAGAACTTGTGCTGGCGCGAGCGTACGTATCGCAGACCGATGAACACTGAGAGCGGCTGAAACATGAGCCTGGCATTAGAGCACAGCCCTTTGCAAAACAGGACCTGGATCACAAACCGGCTGCGTGGCGGCGGCCCTGAGTCCGCGCTATGTCAGGCCGGTGCTATAGTTGCGGCTGTAGCACGGGCGTATAGGTGCGCTATGACTGGCACGAACAGGGCTGACGCTGCGGCGATCGGGCCGAACCATGCGGTAACGCTGGCGGTCGCACTGACCGCGGCAATCATTGCGATGCTCGCCGGCGCCGCCCGGGCCGAGACCGTCGCCGAAGGCGACCAGGTCATGGTGCGCGAGTCCGACATTGCGCGCCCGTCGCGTGGCATGACCATGCACTCGGTGGAGGTGAAATTCGGCGCCCCGCACCAGCGCCATGAGGCGGTCGGCGAGCCGCCGATCTCACGCTGGGATTACCCGGGGTTCACGGTGTTCTTCGAGAAGGACCGGGTCATCCACGCGGTGGTCGATCCCGGCTCCTAAAGCTCCCGCAAACCGGCGGTGACCGGTTGGCGCGCCGCGCGCAAAGCCGGAAACAGGCCGCCGATCAGGCCGATCGCCAGCGCCCACTTCAGTCCGGTCCACAGCACCGGCGGCGATACCTGGAACGCGAATACCACCTGGGTGAAGTTCTGCCCCAGCGTGGAAACCGTGTAGTGGTTGAACACGATCCAGGTCAGGATGGCGCCGAGCACCCCACCCAGCAGTGCCAGCAGCATGGTCTCGAACAGTACCGAGGCGATCACCGGCAGCCCGCGAAACCCAATGGCGCGCAGTGTCGCGATTTCCCGGCTACGCGTCGCCACCGCGGCGTACATGGTATTGAGCGCACCGAAAACGGCGCCGATCGCCATGATGGTGGCAATGGTGACGCCCAGTACTCGGATCAGCTTGGCCAGCGCCGCCGACTGGTCGGTGTAGTAGGCACGCGTGGTCTTGGCATCCACGGTCAGCCGCGGATCACTGGCCAGCCCGGCCTTGAAAGCCTCGAACGCATCCGCTCCGGTCAGTCGCACCGTAACCGCGGCGGTGCTGCTGCCGCGACGATAGGTCGCGGCGACCACGTCCGTGTCGGCCCACAGCTCCGAGTTGTGCGCATCGCCGGAGTCGAATACACCCACCACGGTCCAGGTCTGGCCATTGAGTTTGAGCGTTGAGCCGATGTCGACGCCGGCGAACTGCCCGCGCGCCCCCTGGCCGACGATCAGCTCGCGCAGCCCGGGACCGAACTTGCGCCCGTCGATGATCCTGACGCCGGGCCGCAGACTCCAGGCGCGCTCGCCAACGCCGCGGACCTCGACGTTGGCATCGAGGCCACTGCTCTTCTTCGGCAGCGCTGCCACCACCACCAGTTCCGGCGACGCGATCGGCTGCCCCTGTGCATTGCGCAGCACCTGCGGCGCCTGCGCCACGAGGGTGGCGCTGTCATGGTCGAGCACCGAATTGATCTCGGTCTGAGCCCCGGCGCGCATCACGATCGCGGTGTCGTCGGTACCGCTTTCCTTGAGCGCCGCCTCGAACCCGGCGGCCATCGCCAGCAACGCCACCAGCACCGCCACCACTCCGGCAATCCCCACCACGACCACCAGCGAGGCGCCCAGGCGCTGCGGTATGGTCGCCAGTCCCACCTGCGTCACCGACCAGGCCTGGCGGCCGATGCGAGTGCCTAAGGTCCACAGCGCCAGCAGCAGCACCGCCGCCAGCAGCAGCCACCACGGTGCCAGCACCAGCAGCGCGATGGCGCCGGCGGCGCCGATCAGGCTGCCGATCAGCCATCCGGTAGTGCGCATGCGCGACTGGGCCATGGGGCGGCGCTTTAGCGCCCGGCCAGCGCGTCGACGATGCGCAGCCGCATGCCGCGTCGCGCCGGCAGCGCACCGACGATCAGTCCGATCAGCAGCATCAATGCGATACCGCGCAGCCAGATGGCCGCACCGACCCGGGTCATCGGCACCGCCTCGCCCACCGCGGCACGCACGGCATCCACCACCACGCCGGCCAGCAGCAGTCCGATCGCGCCGCCGAGCACGATCAGCAGCACCGATTCCGCCAGCAGCAGTGCCAGCACGCTGTGATTGGAGAAACCGATGGTTTTCAGCACCGCCAGTTCCGGAACGCGCTCACGTACCGCCTGTGCCATGGTGTTGCCGGTCAGCAGAATCAGCGTAAAGAACACCGCGCCCATGATCGCCCCGACGATCAGGCCGATATCCCCGTATTGGCTGACGAACGCGGCATTGAAAGCCTGCTCGGTCTGCGTCTTGGTCTCGTGGTCGGAGTTGGTCGACAGCGCGTCGACCGCGGTGGCCACCTGCTGCGCCAGGTTGCGGTCGCTTACCTGAGTGATGTACCAGCCGACATTGCCGTTGCCGAAGGCCCGCGCCTCGTCGAAATAATCCCAGTTGAAGAAAAGTATGCTCTCCTGGTTCTTCTGCTTTGGATTGGAGACCCGGTAGATGCCCACCAGATCGAAGGTCCAGGCATTGCCGCCGCTCTTTTGCGGGAAGATGGTCGCCTGCAGCGGAATCTTGTCGCCCAGCTTCCAGTGGAATTTTCTGGCGAGGCTCTCGCCGACCACCGCGCCGGTGCGGGTGTTGTGAAACGCCGTGCGCTCGGCCGCTGACAGCTGCCATTCGGGGTAAAGATCGAAGAAATTGTCGGCCACCGCCTCGTTGGCGAAGAAATTCTTCGGGTCCTGGTAGATGCCGCCAAACCAGTTGGCGTAGGTCACTTTCGCCACCCCGGGCAACGCGCCGATGCCCGACAGCAGACTCTTCGGCAGCGACATGGTGAAGCTGATCTTCGACACCGTCACCAGCCGATCCACTCCGGCCACGCTGCTGGCGGCATTGGCAAACGCGCTGCGCACCGAGTCGAGCAGTCCGAACAGCAGGAACGCGGCCAGCACCGATAACAGCGTGAACACGGTACGCGTCTTGCGCCGGAACATGGCGCTCCAGACCAGCTGCAGATACTTCACGCCGGCGCCCGCTGCATCGCTTCCACCAGGCTGCCCTTGTCCAGCTGCAGCGTGTGCTTGGCGAACTCGGCGGCCTTCGGATCGTGTGTCACCATGATGATGGTCTTGCCGTGATCGCGGTTGAGTTCCTGCAGCAGCGTCAGCACCTCGGCCGCCGATTGCCGATCCAGATCGCCGGTGGGTTCATCGCACACCAGCAGCGTAGGATCGGAAACAATGGCGCGCGCAATCGCCACCCGCTGCTGCTGGCCGCCCGACAGCTCGCTCGGCTTGTGCGCGGCGCGATCGGCCAGGCCCACCAGCTGCAGCGCGACCGTGGCGTTGCGCTTGCGCTGCGTCGCCGACAGCCTGGTCAACAGCAGCGGCAGCTCGACGTTCCTGCGCGCCGAGAGCATCGGCAACAGGTTGTAGAACTGGAACACGAAGCCGACGTTGGACGAGCGCCACTTGGCCAGTGCGCTCTCGGACAGCCGATCGATGCGCTGGCCGCCGATGATGATGCTGCCGTCGGTCGGGGAGTCCAGGCCGCCGATCAGGTTCAGCAGCGTGGTCTTGCCGGAACCCGACGGCCCCATCAGCGCCATGAAGTCGCCCGACTCGATGTCGAGCTGAACATGGTGCAGCACTTCTATCTTCTGCCTGCCACGCTCGTAGATCTTGCTCAAGTTGCGGATTTCGACCAGGGCGCCCATGCCGTGCCTCACTGCTTGCTGATGACAATTGTCGCACCGTCGTTCATCGGCTGCGGCGGGCTGCGTACCAGGCTGGTGCCGGCCGCGATGCCATCCACCTGCCGCAGCTCGCCGTGTGTCTGCCCGGGTGTGACCGGCCGGGCACGCGCACGCGCGCCATCGATGACGAATACCACGCTGTTGCCGCCGCGCTCCACGATCGCCGATGCCGGCACCAGCACCCCCGCCGGCGGCGCGCTGGGCACGCCGCCGGCGGCATCCGTGGCATGCGAATTGCGCTCGGCCGCCTGCTCCAGGAACGACACGCGCACGCCCATGTCGGGCAGGATGCGCGGATCCTTGTGCTCGATTGCAACCCGCACCTTGACCGTGGCCTTGCTTCGATCCGCGGTCGGTATGATGGCGATGACGTGCGCCGCTATGGTCCAGTCCGGATACGCGTCGAGCACTGCCTGCGCGCTTTGTCCGGGTTGCACCCGGTTGATGTAGGCCTCATTGACGTCGACCTCGATTTCCAGCGAATCCATATCGACGATGGTGCCGACCCCGGTGCGCGTGAAGCCGCCTCCGGCCGAGATCGGCGAGATGATCTCCCCCGCCTGTGCGGCCTTCGCCACGATCACGCCGGAAAACGGCGCACGCACCGTGGTGTAGTCGAGCTGCACCTGGGCCCCCTGCAGCGTGGCTTGGGCCAGTTCCACCTGCTTTTGCTGCGATTCGACCTGCGCGGCAAGCGTGGCGACCTGTGTCTGCGTGGTCTCGAGCGCCTGCTGCGACACCAGCTTGCGATCGATCAGGTCCTGGTTGCGCTGGTTGTCGCGCCGTGCCTGCTCCAGCTGCGCCTGGAACTGCACCAGCAGCGCGCGTGCCGCCATCAATTGCGCCTGGGCCTGCGCCCGGGCCGCCCGCTGCGCCGAATCGTCCAGATGCGCCAGCACCTGGCCGGCCGTGACGTGCTCGCCTTCTTCGATCAACACCGCGGTCAGCGCGCCGGTGATCTGCGCCGACACGGTAGCTTCACGCCGGGCGGTGACGTAGCCGGTGGCCTGCAGAATGGCGGTCGAGCCGGCGCCGCCGCTCGGCGCGACCGCGACCGCCGCCTCGACTTCGAACCGTGGGGCGCGCAGCAGCATGAACGCCACGACCGCCGCGGCTCCCAGGCACAGCAACACGAGCAGCAGCAGTGCCGGCCAGCCGCGCCACCATCCGGCTTCATCGGCACCGGACTCGCGATCGATGCGCAGCTCCTGCAGCAGCCTGGTCTTGGTGGAGTCGCCGGGCATTCAGCCTCCGCCCCCGGGCTCGGGCCGATGATTGCGCTGCCTGGTCGGCATTCACCTCTCCTTAGTGATATCGAGCACTTAAACATCCCACCGCCGGGGAAATCAACATCGGCCGGCCGCCGGCCGAGCGCCGTCCTAACGCAGGAGCGCGCTCGGATGCAAGCTTGTATTCGCGCCGCAGCGGTTTAAGCTCGCGCGCTTTATTGCGCTCGCGCCGTCGCCGCTTCGCCCTGCATGCAAACCGTGCTCAATCCACCGCTGCCCTCAGACACCGACTCGCCCTGGCGCTGGCGCGGGCTGCACGGCAGTGCGCGCGCCCTGGCGCTCGCCGAGGCGGTCAGTGCCGACACCCGGCCGTGGGTATTCGTTACCGCCGACACGCGCGAACTGGAGCGGCTGGCCGGGGAGCTGCGCTTCTTCGGCGGCACAGCCCTGCAGATCCTGACGCTGCCGGACTGGGAGGTACTGCCCTACGACGTATTCTCGCCGCATCCGGATATCGTCTCGGAACGGCTGCGCACGCTATCGCTGCTGCCGCTGCTCGACCGCGGCATTCTACTGCTCAGCGCCGACAGCCTGCTCACGCGGCTGCCGCCGCTCAGCTACGTCCAGGCGCGCAGCTTCGATCTCAAGACCGGCGCGCCACTCGCCATCGAACCGCTGCGCCTGCAACTGGCGGCGGCCGGCTATGCCAGCGTCAGCCAGGTCACCGGTCCCGGCGAATTCGCGCTCCGCGGATCGCTATTCGATGTATTTCCGATGGGCAGCGAGGTGCCGGTGCGCGTGGACCTGCTGGACGATCGCATCGACTCGATACGCCGCTTCGATCCCGATACCCAGCGCTCGCTCGATGCAGTCGGGCAACTGCGCATGCTGCCGGCGCGCGAACTGCCGCTCGACGCCGAGGCGGTCAAGGCATTCCGGCGCCGCTATCGCGCACGCTTCGAGGGCGATGTCACGCGCATGCCGATCTATCGCGGCGTCAGCGAAGGCATCGCGCCACCGGGTATCGAGTTCTACCTGCCGCTGTTCTTTGACACCACCGCGCAGATTACCGATTACCTGCCGCAGCGGCTGGTGCTCGCCAGCGACTGTGCGATCGAGGACGCGCTCGATCAGGCCTGGGAAGGCATCGGCACGCGCTACGAGGATCGGCGCCACGATATCGAGCGGCCGCTGCTGCCGCCGGCCGAGGCGTTCATCGAACCGGCCGCCGTGCGCAGCGCGCTCGAGGCTCACGCCAGCGTCGGCATCGAGCGCTTTGCCGGCCCCGATCCCACCGCCGTGCTCACGGTCCACGAATTCCACAGCACGGCGCCGCCGGAATTCCGGCTCGATGCGCGCGCCGCACAGCCGCTGGCACCGTTGACCAGCTTTCTTAGCTCCTATGCCGGCCGCCTGTTGATCGCCGCCGACTCACCCGGACGGCGCGAGGTCATCGTCGAGATGCTGAGCGCTCACGGCCGCCGGCCGCGCGCGCTGCGAACCTGGGAGCAGTTTGCCGCCGGCGATGCCCGGCTTGCGATCTGCGTCGCCGAGGACGTGGCCGGCCTGGCGCTGGCGCAGCCGCCGCTGCTGCTGCTTGGCGAATCGCAGCTGTTCGGCACCCGCGCACGCCAGGAACGCCGCCGACGGCGCAGCGTGCTGTCGGATCCGGCGGTGATCCTGCGCGATCTGCAGAGCCTGGAGCCCGGCGCCCCGGTGGTGCATGAAAGCTATGGCGTGGGCCGCTATGTCGGACTGCAGCTGATGGAGATCGGCGATCAGAGCGGCGAGTTCCTGGCGCTCGAGTACCGCGACGGCGATCGCATCTACGTGCCGGTGCACGCCCTGCACCTGGTGAATCGCTACACCGGCGGCGCCCCCGAGAGCGCGCCGTTGCACAAGCTCGGTACCGATCAGTGGGCACGCGCGCGCCGCAAAGCCGCACAGGCGGTGCGCGACGTCGCGGCCGAGCTGCTCGACCTGCACGCGCGCCGCGCGGCGCATCAGGCGGCAGCGTTGAATGCCGGCGAACTCGAGTACCAGACCTTTGCCAACGGCTTTCCGTTCGAGGAGACCGCCGATCAGGCCGAGGCGGTACGCCAGGTGCTCAAGGACATGCAGCAGACCCGGCCCATGGACCGGGTGGTATGCGGCGACGTCGGCTTCGGCAAGACCGAGGTGGCGATGCGCGCCGCCTTCGTCGCCGTCCAGTCCGGCCGCCAGGTCGCGATGCTGGTGCCCACCACGCTGCTGGCGCAGCAGCACGTGCAGAGCTTCCGCGACCGCTTCGCCGACTGGCCGGTACGTATCGAGGCGCTGTCGCGTTTCCGCTCCAACGCCGAGAGCACTGCGGTACTCGACGGGCTGCAGCGAGGCACCATCGACATCGTGATCGCCACCCACCGGCTGTTGCACGCCGACGCCCGATTTCACAATCTCGGCCTGATCATCGTCGATGAGGAGCATCGCTTCGGTGTGCGCGATAAGGAGCGGCTCAAGACCCTGCGCGCCGAGGTTCACGTGCTGACGCTGACGGCAACACCGATACCGCGCACGCTCAACATGGCGCTCGGCGGCCTGCGCGAGCTGTCGCTGATCGCAACCCCGCCGGCCGGGCGCCTGACGATCAAGACCTTCATCACCGAATGGCATGCGGCGACGCTGCGCGAAGCGGTGCTGCGCGAACTGCGCCGTGGCGGCCAGGTGTATTTCGTGCACAACGAAGTGCAGAGCATCGAGAAGGTGGCCGCCGAACTGACGGCGCTGGTGCCGGAGGCGAGCCTGCGCATCGGTCACGGCCAGATGCGCGAGCGCGAGCTGGAGCAGCTGATGGTGGACTTCTATCATCGACGCTTCGACCTGCTGCTGTGCACCACCATCATCGAAAGCGGCATCGACGTTCCAAGCGCCAACACCATCCTGATCAATCGCGCCGACCGGCTCGGCATGGCGCAACTGCATCAGCTGCGCGGGCGCGTCGGTCGCTCGCACCACCGCGCCTACGCTTATCTGATAGTACCGTCGCGCAAGGGCTTGAGCGGCGACGCGGCCAAGCGCCTGGAGGCGATCGAGTCGCTCGAGGATCTGGGCGCGGGTTTCGTGCTCGCCACGCACGATCTGGAAATACGCGGTGCCGGCGAATTTCTCGGCGAGGCGCAAAGCGGCGAACTCAGCGAGGTCGGGCTGAGCATGTACCTGGAGATGCTCGAGCATGCGGTGAAGGCGATGCGCGAGGGCCGTGAACCGGCGCTCGACCGCCCGCTCGCGTCCGCCAGCGAAATCGAACTGCATGTGCCGGCGCTGCTGCCGCAGGACTACGTGCCGGATGTGCACCTGCGCCTGGCGCTCTACCAGCGCATCGCCGCGGCCGACGCCACCGCGCTGCAGGATATGACCGCCGAGCTGATCGACCGCTTCGGTGGCCTGCCGGGGCCGGCGCATAATCTTCTGCAGCTGGCGGCACTGCGCCTGGCGGCACGCTCGCTCGGAGTGCGTCGCCTGGAGCTCGGACCGAGCGGCGGCAGCGTGCAGTTCGAGCAGCACACCAGCGTCGACAGCGCGCGCGTGATCGCACTGGTGCAGCGGCAGGAGCGTGAGTATCGGCTCGAGGGGCCGCTGAAGCTGCGCATTACGCGCGCGCTGCCCAAGCCCGAGCAGCGCTTCCAATACGCGCAGCAGCTGATCCAGCGGCTCGGCGGCACGGCGCCGTGACGGCCGCTCTGGCGGCCGCCCGCGCCTGCTAGGATAGGCGCACCATGAACCGCGCGCCGCCAATCAACCCTGCTGCCGCAGACCTTCGCACCCGTAACGCACGCACATCGCCGCTCGCCGGCGCGCTGTACGCAGTGCTGGCGCTGGCGGGACTGGCAGTGCCGGCGGGACGCAGCGTCGCGCAGCAGAATGGCGCGCCGTTATACGGGGTCGAGGTGATCGTGTTTCGCGCCTCCGGTGCCGGCAGCGGCGAGGACTGGGACGCGGTGCCGCCGGGGCGCGGATTCGGCAGCAGTGCCACTCGCGGCGGCGGCGCGCCCCAGGTGTTGCGGGTGCTCGCTCCCAGCGACTACCGGCTGGGCACGATCGAGGCGACGTTGAGGGCCAGCGGCGCATGGCGACCGATCGCCCATGCGGCGTGGATACAGACCGCGGCGAATTGGGGCACGCATAGCGGTATTGCGCTCGCCGACGTCGGCATCAATGTGCCGGAGCTGAGCGGCATGGTGTATCTGGAGCGTGCGCCGATCTACCTGCACCTGGGCTTCGACCTGCACCTGAACGCCGGCGCCACCTACACCATCAAGGAAATGCGCAGCGTGCGCTACAACGACAAGCAGTACTTCGATCATCCCGCATTCGGAATCATCGCGGTGGTGACGCCGATCAAGCACGGCGCGGCGGAGTCTACCCAGTGAACGCGGCGGCGGCGCGCCCGGCCCAGGCGCTGATTACGAACAATCCGATCACGCACAGCAGCCCCAGCAACCAGGCGATGCTGCGCAGCGTTGCCCGATCCAGCAGGTAGCAGGCCAGATGCAGGCCGCGCGCGACGATGAAACCGATGGCGAGCAGATTGGCGCTCGACTGCGGCGCATGCAGCAGCTGCGCGATCAGCACCGCCGCTGCGAACAGCGGCAACACCTCGAAGCCGTTGGTCGCGGCCGCACTGGCGCGGCGGCGGTAGCCCTGCTGCTGCGCCAGCCAGGCGCGCGGGTCGCGATTGTCGTAATCGGCGCCGGCCTTGGCGATCGCGGTGGCAACGTAAGGCAGCAGTCCCGCGATCAGCACGCACCACAGCGCGACCGTCACTGCATCGCCGCCGGCAACGTCATCGAGCTGCCCAGATAGCGCGTCCACAGCTGCGAGCGTCCCAGCAACGCGAAGCCGATGAAACCGCGTACCTGCAGCCGGTCCTGGTCGAGCCGCTCCAGCCGGCACTTGTAGGTTCGGCCACTGTCGGGGTCATAGATGGTGCCCCCGGACCACTTGCCCTCGCCGTCGTATTTCATGCCCTGAAAAATCGTCTGGCCTAGCAGCAGCTGCGATCGCCTGGCCGGATCCGGGTTGTGTGGATCCTGGCGCTGCGGATTATTGCCGCCGACGATCTTGCCCTGATAGCTGCCGTCGCTGGCGATACTGATCTGGATGATGCCGTCGCGCGGCTCAGTCAGCCAGTTACCCAGGATCAGCATAGCCTGATCGTCGCCGGCATGGGCCTTCGGCGCCGCCAGCGGCAGCAGCGGCAGCACGGCTACGATCAGCAGCAGCAGGCCTCGCATGGGTGTCTCCTGGCATTGCAAACGCACCGGTCCCGCCTTGAGCGCTGCTCAGCCGATCTCCTCTCCCGCGGCGATGGCGATGCGCGCTTCTTCGGCTTCCTTGGCGCGCAGCAGCGCCCGTGTCGCCGCCTGAATCAGCTGCTCCGCCGATCGGTCAGCGCCCGGACAGATGCTCGCGGCGCCGATACTGACGGTCACGAACTTCTGGCGCAACGCGCGCGGATGATGAATGTGCTGGTCCAGAACCTTGCGTGCCACCGAGCCTGCGAACGCCGGCACCCCGGCAACGTCGGCGCCGCGCACCAGGGCGACGATGCGGCCGCCATCCCAACGCGCGACCACGTCGGCACCGCGCTTGAAAGAGGCGCCGATCACGCCGGCCACCCGGCGGATGCAGGCATCGCCCGCGGGGCGGCCGAAGGTATCGTTGTAGGCTGCGAGTTGGTCGATGTCGAACAGCAGCAGCGTCAACGGGCGCGCCTCGCGCACGCCGATCTGCCAGTCATGCTGCAGCAGTTCTTCGAAATAGGCGCGCGAATACAGGCCGGAGAGCCGATCCTCGCGCAACCAGCTCGGCAGGCCTGGCGCGGGGCGTGAGCCGGCGCGTTCGCGTTCACCAACGTCGCGGTGAAAGCCGATGATGTGCGTCACGGCACCGTCGCCGTTGCGCATCGGCTGAATCACCACCTCATTCCAGAACTGGCTGCCATCCTTGCGGTAGTTGCGCAGCAGTGCGCGGCAGGACTGCCCACGGGCGATGGCCTCGCGCAGCTGCGTACGCCCTTCCTGTTCGCGATCGGAACCCTGCAGACGCCGCAGGTCCTGGTCGATCAATTCATCGCCGTCATAGCCGGTGAGGCGCTGGAAGGCGGCGTTGGCATAGGCCACCGGCTGATCGGCCTGCCCCGCCCGGCACACGACGATGCCTTCGGGAGCGGCGTCCAGTACCCCGCGCAGGAATTCGACCGACCACTCATCCATGTTGTTATCTGTCTCCCGCATCGTCGCCTTCGGCTTTGAAGCTCAGCTCCGGTGGCGGCGAGGCGCTGCGTAGCAGCCATTCTCGCGCGCTTTGCCAGGCTGCGGAAGCTTTTAAGGTCTCAAAACGGTACTGTCTGCGGCCGCGCATGCGCACCAGGCGCAGCTGCGAGGCCGGGTCGATCTGCAGCCGCAGCCGATCCAGCAAGCGCTCCACCCCCGGACGGTCATTGCACACCGGCAGTACGTCACAGCCGGCGCCCAGCGCGCGCTGCGCGCGCTGCAGCAGATCACCCACCGCGGCGGCCCCGCCCATGGTCAGGTCATCGGCGAACACCAGGCCGCCGAACTCAAGCTCGGTGCGCAGCAAGCCATCGATCCAGCGGCGCGAGAAGCTCGCCGGCACCGAATCCACGGCCGGATACAGCACGTGGGCAACCATCACGGCGGGCAGACCATTGGCGATCAGGCGGCGGTATGGCAACAGGTCCTGTTCCATGTCGACCAGTTCGCGCCGGTCCAGCGGCAGAGCCACGTGCGAGTCAGCCACCACCGCACCGTGACCCGGGTAGTGCTTGGCGGTGGCGGCCATGCCGGCGTCGCGCATGCCGTGCGCATAGGCGATCGCCAGCTGCGCCACCGCCGGCGCCTGGGCATGAAACGCGCGATCGCCGATGATCTCCGACAGCCCGTAGTCCAGGTCCACGCACGGCGCAAAGGAAAAATCCAGGCCGCAGGCGGCCAGCTCCGCGGCCATGAGCCAGCCCAATGCGCGCGCCATCGCCAGGCCCTGCTGCGCGTCGGCGTCGAAGACATGACCAATGCGGCGCAGCGGCGGCAGCTCCGAGAACCCGGGCCGGAAGCGCTGCACGCGGCCGCCTTCATGATCGACCGCAATCAGCAGCGCCGGACTGCGCACCGACTGGATGTCGGCCACCAGTTGCTGCAGCTGCAGCGGATCGCGGTAGTTGCGGGTAAACAGAATGACGCTTCCGACCAGCGGATGCGCCAGCACTTCGCGGTCGGCCGCACTCAGTTCCGTGGCCGCGACGTCGATCATCAGCGGCCCCAGGCTCATCGGGCGGCCTGCAGGTTTTCCGGCCAGTGACGGTATGGCTTTTCCGAGAGTCTGAAATTGTAGTAGCGCTCGTCGTGCGTCACTTCGACGCCAAGCCAGGGTGGTCTGGCAAACACGGAATCCTCGGCTTCCAGCTCCAGTTCCGCGATCACCAGTCCGGCGTTCTCGCCCAGGAACTCATCGATCTCCCACTCGCTGCCCTGGTAGACAACGATGTGGCGCCACTTCTCGATCAGCGGGCCCTCGCACAACCGATCCAGCATCTCATTGGCTTCCGCCGCCGGGATGGCGGCCTCGTATTCCGCGCGTGACAGTCCGCGCGTCATCGCCTTGACCGACAGCCAACCGGTCGCGCCCGCCACACGCACCCGCACCGAGGCGCGCCGTGTGTTCGCGATATAGCCCTGGCGCAACAGCGTCTTGCGCTGCACCTGCTCACGCCAGCTGTCATCGATCAGTCGAAACTTACGCTCGATCTCAACCCCCATGGGCCGACCCTGGGGCAAGCAGCGCCAGCGACTCTACGTGGGCGGTATGCGGAAACATGTCAACCACGCCCGCTGCCAGCAAATCGAAACCATGCTGCTGCACCAGCAAGCCGACATCGCGCGCCAGAGTGTCCGGATCACAGGCGACGTACAGCACCCGCTCCGGGGCCAGGCGTGCGATGTGCGGCAGCAGCGCCAGCGCTCCGGCCCGCGGCGGATCGAGTAATACATGGCTGAAGCGCCGCGCGAGCCACGGCGCCGCACTGACATCGGCCGTCAGATCGGCGCTGAAGAAATCCGCATTGGCGATGCCGTTGCGGCGTGCATTGCCGCGCGCGCGCGCCACCAGGCCGCCATCGCCTTCGACCCCGACCACGCTGTGCGCACGCCGTGCCAGGGCGAGTGAGAAGTTGCCCAGTCCACAGTACAGGTCGAGCACGCTGGAATCGGAGCGGAGCTCCAGCAGTTGCGCCGCCGTCGTCACCAACGCGCGATTGACGGCGGCATTGACCTGAATGAAGTCGGTCGGCAGAAAATCGATCTCAAGCTGCGCCTCCGGCAGCGCGTAGAACAGACGCGGCGCCGGTTCGCTCAGTGCCTGCGCACTGTCGATGCCGCCCGGCTGCAGATAGAAACGCACGCCGTGCAGTGCCTCGAATTTGCGCAGGCTGGCCAGATCCTCATGCGACGGCGCGGCCAGCACGCGCAACACCAGCGCCACGGCATCATCCCCGATCGCGACCTCGATCTGCGGCAGCCGTTCGCGGATCGAGAGCTGCGTGACCAGCGCGGACAGCGGCATGATCAGTGCGTCGAGCGGCGGTGCGAGCACTTCGCAGCGCTCAAGGTTGGCGATCAGATTGGAGCGGCGCTCGCGAAAGCCGACCAGCGCACGCTGCTTGCGCCGCACATAGCGCACGCCGAGTCGCGCACGGCGCCGGTAGCCCCAGGGCGGACTGGCAATGGCCGGCAGCCAGCGCGCCGGCGCCACCTGTGCCAGCCGATCGAGCGTGTCGCGCAGCCGCGCCTCCTTCAGGCGCAGTTGCGCAGCACCGTTGAGGTGCTGCAACGCACAGCCGCCGCAGAAGTCGAAGTGCGCGCAGTACGGCGTGACCTGATCGGACGCGGCGGCCAATGCCGCAGCTGCGCCCATCAGGCCAGCGCCTCCCAGGCTTTGAGGAATTCAGCGTGATGCACTTCACTCGAGCCGCGAAGCAGCCCCCGCACGCGCTCGATCTCGGCGGCAAGGCCCGCAGCGTCGAGACGGCCACGCAGAAACTGGAAGCGCAGATAGATCAGGTAAGTGTTCAGTACGTCGGTTTCGCAATAGCGGCGCACCTCGGCGAGCCCGCCGGCCAGATAGGTATCCCAGACCTGGTCGCCGGAAAATCCCAGCTTGCCCGGAAACCCGAGCAGCGCGGCCACATCGGCCAGGCTGGCGCGGGCGCGCGCCTGGAAGCCCGCCAGTACGTCCATCAGGTCCAGGTGACGCCAATGGAAGCGGCTCAGATAATTGTTGTAGCGAAAGGCGGTGTCCTCGTCGCCGGTCTCCCAGTAGCGCGCTGCCTGCACCTGTGCTCTCAGCGATCGATAGTGCAGCACCGGCAGGTCGAAACCGCCGCCGTTCCATGACACCAGGTCCGGGGAATATCTATCGATGCCATCGAAGAAACGCGTCAGCAGTTCGGATTCGCCCGATTGCAGGTCGCCCAGGCTCCACAGCTTGATCTGCTCGTGCGTGCGCAGTACACAGGCGATCGCCACCACGCGGTGCTGAATGTGCGGCAGGAATTCGTTACCGCCCTCGGCTCGCTGGCGCGCGAACATGGCCTTGGCCACCGCCGCATCGTCCAGGCCTTCAAGACCGTAGAGCCGCCGTCCCAGCTCCACATCGGGCACGGTCTCGATGTCGAACACCAGGCAATTCATCGGTGTGCTGTGCGCTTGGCTGCGGCACGCTTGGCGCTACGGCGGGCGCCGGCGCGCCGCTGGCGCAGCAGCACCGCAACCGCGACCACGAGCCCGGCCTCATCGCTGAGCGTGACGTGCCCCTCGCCGACCCCCAGGCGCCGGCGCACACGCTCGCCGCGCGCCGAGTAAATCACCTCGGGCCTGCCCCAGGCGTTTTGCACCACGCCGACGTCGCGGATCCAGACCCCGTGAGCGAACCCGGTACCCATGGCCTTGACAATGGCTTCCTTGGCGGCAAAGCGCATCGCCAGAAAGCGCTCCGGACGGCGCGCCAGATCGAACTGCCGGCGCTCCTGCGGCAGCAGCAGGCGGTCGAGCAGATGTGCACCAAAGCGCGCATAGCTGTCGCGCATGCGCTGCGCCTCCAGTACATCGATGCCGATGCCGAAGATCATGCGCGCGCCGCGAGCATCATCGCCTTCATATCGCCGACGGCCGCGGCCAGTCCATCGAACAGCGCCCGCGCAACGATCGCGTGCCCGATGTTGAGCTCGACGATCTCGGGGATCGCAGCTACCGGAGTGACATTGTGGTAGTTCAGGCCATGACCGGCATGAACCGAAAGTCCCCGGCTGGCCGCCAGCCGCGCCGCATCGCGCAGCCGCTCGAGCTCGCGTGCCTGCGCCGCACCGCTGCTGTCGGCATACAGCCCGGTGTGCAGTTCGATCACCGGCACGCGCGCTGCCACGGCGGCCTCGATCTGCGCCGGCTCTGCATCGATGAACAGCGCGACGCGTATACCGGCGCCGCCAAGCCTGGCGCAGCCCTCGCGCAGCGCCCGGCCGGCGCCGACGACGTCCAGACCGCCTTCGGTCGTCAGCTCGGCGCGCCGCTCGGGCACCAGGCAGCAATCGGCAGGTCGCACCGCACAGGCAAAATCGATCATGGCCGGCGTCGCGGCGATTTCCAGATTCATGCGCGTGCTGATAAGGCCCGCAAGCAGCTGCACGTCGCGTTCCTGGATGTGGCGACGGTCCTCGCGCAAATGCAGTGTGATGTTGTCCGCGCCGGCCTGCTCGGCCAGCAATGCGGCCTGCACCGGTTCCGGATAGCGCGTGTGCCGCTGCTGGCGCAGGGTTGCGATGTGATCGATGTTCACGCCAAGGGCAATTCCCGGATGCATCAGCTGGCACGCTCCCGGCGCGGATAGTTGAGCAGCGATCGGGCCACGGTGCGGGTGCGGAGCGGACGCCCTTCCAGACAGTGATCGAGCGCCGCGCGCATCAACGAGCGCGCCTGCCGCAGTTCGGCGTCGCTGTCAAAGCCGCGGCCCAGCGCCAGCCGCTGCAGCACGCTACCGCCGATCGCGCCCGAGCTGCCGGGCTCGGCGATCACGACGCCGTGGACGCCGGGCTGAAAATGATAGAAGGCCTCGCCGCGCACCGGATGTCCGGTATCCGCCTCGGCTGCGAGATTGAGTCCGTAGCCGATGAATTCGAGCAGCCGCGCCTCGAACTGCCGCAGCGCTGCATCGGCGCACAGCTGCTGGCGCAATTGTGCCAGCGTCGCCTCGTATTGATCGAACAGCAGCGGGTGCGGATCGTGTCGCGTCACCAGCTTCAGCAGCAGTTCATTCAGATAAAAGGCGCTCATCAGGCACGCAGCCGGCAGCCCCGTCGGGCTGTCCGCATTCTCGGCGCCGCTCAGCTGCGGCGCCTCGCCGCGCCCGCTCCAGGACAGCAGCAGCGCGCGAAACGGCTGCAGCACCGCAAAACGCGAACCCGGACCGCGCGCTGCGCGCGCGAACACCGTCATGCGCCCGTAGTCGCGCGCGAACACCTCGACGATCAGGCTGCTGTCGCGGAACGGTCGCTGATGCAGCACGTAGGCGCGCGCCAGCTGCACCCTGTGGCTCGAGCGGCTCACTCCACACCCAGCTGTTGCAGGGCGCGGGCGTCATCGGCCCAGTCCTCGCGCACCTTGACCCACAGGATCAGATGAAAGCGCTCCCCGAGCAGCCGGTTGAGTTCCAGGCGCGCCGCGCGCCCGATGCGCTTGAGTCGTGCTCCTGCGGCTCCGATCACGATCGGCTTCTGGCCGGCGCGATCGACCCAGATGACGGCCGATACCGCCTTGCGTCCATCCTCCTCCACCGCAATCTGCTCGATCTCCACCGCCACACCGTACGGCAACTCCTCCACCAGCTCCAGCGTGAGCTTCTCGCGGATGATCTCGCCGATGCGAAACGAGTCGCTGCGGTCGGTCAGCTGATCGAGCGGGAACATGGCTTCAGCGGCCGGCAGCGCGGCGACGATGACGCGCCGCAGATCCTCGAGGTTGTCGCCTTTGGTCGCCGACACCGGCACGATCGCCCGAAAGGCGTGCCGCGTGGCCAGTTTCTGCATGTAGGGCAGCAGCCGCTCGCGCGGTCGCACGCGGTCGACCTTGTTGACCACGGCTATCACCTCGTGCCCGGCGCTCGCGATGCGGCCGAGCGCCAGCTCGTCCTCGTCGGTCCATTTGAGCGCCTCGACCACGAACATCACCACATCGGCCTCGCCCACGGCGGCGGTCGCCGCGCGATTCATGGCGCGGTTGAGCGCGCGCTTTGGACCCAGGTGCAGCCCCGGGGTGTCCACAAAGGCGATCTGCGCGCCGGGCAATTGCGCCAGTCCGATCACCCGGTGGCGCGTGGTCTGCGGCCGCGGCGTGACGATGCTGAGCTTGTGTCCGACCAGGGCATTGAGCAGCGTCGACTTGCCGACGTTGGGACGGCCGGCGAGAGCGACAAAACCGCTGCGAAAATCCGTCATGGGTCGGCCTCGATCTGCTCGAGTATGCATGCGGCGGCGGCCTGCTCGGCCCGCCGCCGGCTCGAACCGGCAGCGGTGGCACGCGCCGCCATCGGCTCAATTTCGCAGGTTACGCGAAACACCTGGGCATGCAATTCGCCGCTAACGCTGTCGACGCTGTAGCGCGGCAGCGGCAATCCCCGCGCCTGCAGCAGCTCCTGCAGCCGCGTCTTCGGGTCCTTGAGCTCCGCCGGCAGCCCGAGCGACTGCAGAGCCGGGCCCAGCAGCCGCAGCACCGCAACCCGTGCCGCGGCCAGGCCGCCGTCCAGGTACAGCGCGCCGCACAGCGCCTCGAGTGCGTCGGCCAGAATCGATTCGCGGCGAAAACCGCCGGTCTTGAGTTCGCCCTGGCCCAGCGCCAGCAGTTCGCCAAGCGCCAGGCCGGCCGCCAGCTGTGCCAGCGAGTCACCGCTCACGATGCTGGCACGCAGGCGGCTGAGACTGCCTTCGTCGGCATCGGCGAAGCGCTCATACAGGTACTGGGCGGTTATCATCCCGAGCACTGCGTCGCCGAGAAACTCAAGCCGTTCATTGTTGGGGCCTTCGGCGCTGCGATGCGTCAGGGCAGTTTCGAACAGCGCCAGATCCGCCGGCTGGTAGTCGAGCGCCTCGCGAAGCCAGCACAGCAAGCGCTCGGATCGGGTCGGCGACATGGCGGGGCCAGCGCGGCGGGCACAGCAGGCGCTGCCGGGATGCTCCGGCGCCTCTATTGCACCACGACGACTTTGTGAAACTGCACCAGCAGCGACACATTGGCGAACACCGGAGCCACGTCCTCGTAGTCGACGATCGCTACCCAGTGCTCATTTTCGCGGTGGATATCGACGTCCTGGACTGTCGGATGCGTGATGCTTTCGATATCGAAGTGCTTCTCGAGCGACACACGCAGCGACTGCGCGTTGGTGGTGTCGCCGCCCTTGGCCTCGCTGGCCGTCTGCGACAGCGACTTCGCGACGCGCATGTAATTGAGGTAGATGGGGGCCAGGCGAATGCCCGCGTAGACGACGATCGCCACCGGCACCAGCAAGACCAGCCAGCCGATAAATGTAATTCCACGCTGTGAGTGGCGCATGAGTAGACTCCCTTTGGCTTTCGATAGGCTCTAATTCACTCGACGCCGGCTTAGCTTGCCTTGCGGACAGCGTCACTCGATGCGCCGACCGATCCGGCTCCAGACCGGGCCGCCCGAGCGTTGCAGGTCCCAATTGAACCAGATTCGGGTCGCTTTGCCGACTAGGTGGTCCTCCGGCACGAATCCCCAGTAGCGGCCATCGTAGCTGTTATCTCGATTGTCGCCGATCATCAGGTACTCCCCCGGCGGCACCTGCATTTCTTCCCGGTCGCTGTGATCGCGCAGCCCCGGGACGGTCGGTTCGATGCATTCGTAGTTGCGCTCCAGCCGCCGGCTGCAGCTGGACGACGGTGCAGCCACGATTTCGTCCGGAGTCAGGCACGACAGGGTCTGATGGCGGTGGCTGCCCAGCACCTCGGTGGACAGCCGCATGTTGTGATAACAGCCGTCGTCATAGCGGCCCTCGCTCTGCAGCGGCACCGGCACGCCGTTGATGATCAGCTGGTCGGACGTGATGCGCACATGATCGCCCGGCAGGCCGACCACCCGCTTGATGAAGTTTACCGCCGGATCGGGCGGGTAGTGAAACACCACCACGTCGCCGCGTTGCGGTTCGCCGATGGCGACCACCTTCTGGTCGATGACCGGCAGCCGCAGGCCATAGGCGAACTTGTTCACGATGATGAAATCCCCGTCCAGCAGCGTCGGCATCATCGAATCGGAGGGAATGCGAAACGGTTCGAAGATGAAGGCGCGAACCACCAGCACGATCACCGCGACCGGGAAAAAACTGCGCGCGTAGTCGACCGTGACCGGCACCGGCAGCGCCGCCGGATCGCGTCCGGCGGCGCTGGCCGCCCGGCGCCGCGCCGGCTCGAACAGCAGGTGATCGAGCAGCCACACCAGGCCGGCGACCGCCACCACCGTGACCAGCACCAGGCTGAAATCCAGCCGCTCGGACACCAGCAGGCGCAACAGCGCCGCGATCAGCAGCAGCGGCAGCAGGTAATAGTTCGCCGCCAGCAACGGTGCATCGGATTTCCCGGCCCCGGCAATGCGGCGCCGCGGCCGCAGGAACCAGTCATCGACAATCGCGATGATTGTGGCGGGCACCGCCAGCGCGGCCAGCACCGTCAGTATCTGCGTCAGCATGCCGATTCTCCTGCAACCGGGACATGAAGGCGCAGCTGTGGCGCGCCGGGCGGCATCATTTGCGCCCTACTTTCAGCACCGCCAGAAAGGCCTCCTGCGGAATCTCGACCTGGCCCACCTGCTTCATGCGCTTTTTGCCCTCTTTCTGTTTTTCGAGCAGCTTGCGCTTGCGCGACACATCGCCGCCGTAGCACTTCGCCAGTACATTCTTGCGCAGCGCCTTCACCGTGGCGCGCGCGATGACGTGGCTGCCGATCGCGGCCTGGACCGCGACCTCGAACATCTGCCGCGGAATCAGCTCCTGCATCTTATCGACCAGTTCACGGCCGCGCGCGTAGGCATGGTCCCGATGCACGATGATCGACAGCGCATCGACCGGCTCGCCGTTGATCAGGATATCAAGCTTTGCCAGCGGCGCGACCTGAAAATGGCTGAAAACGTAATCAAACGATGCGTAGCCGCGGGTGGCGGATTTGAGCCGGTCGAAGAAGTCGAGCACTACTTCGGCCAGCGGCAACTCGTACTGCAGCGACACCTGCGCGGCCAGATAGAGCATTTTCTTCTGCACCCCGCGCTTTTCGCTGCACAGCCCGAGTACCGCGCCGACGTAGTCCGGCGGCACCAGGATGCTGGCCGTGATCATGGGTTCGCGGATCTCGGCGATCACGTTCAGGATCGGGAGCTTGGACGGATTATCGACGTATTCGACGCTGCCATCGGTGCGCGCCACCTCGTAGATCACGGTGGGCGCGCTGGTCACCAGATTCAGGCCGTATTCGCGCTCCAGCCGCTCCTGCACGATGTCCATGTGCAGCAGGCCGAGGAAGCCGCAGCGAAAACCGAAGCCGAGTGCGGTGGAGGATTCGGGCTCGTAGTGCAGCGCCGAGTCGTTGAGCTTGAGCTTGGCGAGCGCGTCGCGGAAGCCCTCATAGTCCTCGGCATTGATCGGGAACAGGCCCGCGAACACGCGCGGCTGTATCTGCTTGAAGCCGGGCAGCGGCGCGGCGCAGGGACGAGCGTCGAGCGTAATGGTGTCGCCGACCGGTGCGCCGTCGATTTCCCGGATGCCGGCGATCACGAAGCCGACCTCGCCGGCGCTCAGGGTCTCGAGGGCCAGCGACTTGGGGGTAAAGCGACCCAGTTTGTCGATGTTGTGGGCCCGGCCGGTGGACATCACCCGAATCTTGTCGCCACGACGCAGCGTGCCGTTCACCACGCGCACCAGCGACACCACACCGACGTAGTTATCGAACCAGGAATCCACGATCAGCGCCTGCACCGGCGCTTCCAGGTCCCCTTGCGGCGGCGGAATGCGGGCAATGATCGCCTCCAGCAGCTCCGGCACACCGACGCCGGTCTTGGCGCTGACGCACACGGCGTCCTGGGCATCGATGCCGATGATCTCCTCGATCTCGGTGATGACGCGCTTGGGATCGGCCGAGGGCAGATCGATCTTGTTGATCACCGGCAGCACGGTCAGGCCCTGCTCGATCGCGGTATAGCAATTGGCCACGCTTTGCGCCTCGACCCCCTGCGAGGCGTCCACCACCAGCAAAGCCCCCTCGCCGGCCGCCAGACTGCGCGACACCTCATATGAGAAATCGACATGGCCCGGGGTGTCGATCAGGTTGAGCTGATAGCATTCGCCGTCGGCCGCCTGGTAGTTCAGCGTCACGCTCTGGGCCTTGATGGTGATGCCGCGCTCGCGTTCCAGGTCCATCGAGTCGAGCACCTGTGCCTGCATCTCGCGCGCCTCGAGGCCGCCGCACAGCTGAATCAGCCGGTCGGCTAGCGTCGATTTTCCGTGGTCAACGTGCGCGATGATGGAGAAATTGCGTATGCGGTGCATCTAGCGGCTTGGAAGCCCCGAGCTGCGGGGCGCGCGGATTATAGCCTTAAGCCGCGTCGGGCCGGATCCGCAACGCACGCAGCAGCTCGGCCCGGTCGAGGCGGACACTGCATACCGGCGCATCGTCGAGCAGCAGCACCGGAACCTTAAGCCCGTAACGCCGCTGCAGCTCCCGATCGGAGTCGACATCGAGCAGCCGGATCGGCGGCAATGCATGCCGCGCACGCAGCGCTTGCAGCTCATCGAGCATGTGGTCGCACAGCCCGCATTCGGCACGGGTCAGCAGTGTCAGTGTGTGGGCGGGCTGCCGATCGGGCGCGCTCAATGCCGGCCCGGGCCTGCGCCTGGTCCGGCACCGAAGGCGGTGCTGCCGGGGCCGCCGGCGGTCGCTGGTGCGCCAAAAGCGGCTGCTCCACCTGTGTTGCCCAGGCCCGCCCGGCCGCTGCCCAGGCCGTGATTGTCGAGCTTTGCGTCGCTGCTCTGATTGCCCGACAGTTCATCGAAAATCGACCCGCCGCCTTCGCTGTGGTTGCCCGGGGGGCGCGGAATACCCATGCCCAGCAGCGATTCGGTCATGCTCGGCTCCGGACCCGCGGTGCGGATCGACTGCGCGATGGCGCGCACGGTATCCGGCGGCACTTCGCCGACCGCCGTGACGCGGTAACCCTGCACTACGGTGGAATACGCCGACGACGAGCCGATGGTCGCGGCATCGTCACTTACCTGCGCGGCGCGCTGGTCGCGGCCGACCTCGACGAATACCGACACCGAGGCCAGCCCATCGCTGAACACCAGGTGCTCGACCGGGCCACTGTGCAATACCTGGCGGGCGCTCACCGTCATGCGAAATCCCGGCGGCAGCACGCTCGCCTCCCACGACACCGACAGCCCGCGCGCGCCGGCCGGATCGTCAACGTGCTGCACCCAGCGGTAATTGCGGGCGTCGACCGCCGGCTCGAGCTCGCTGTCGGCGATGTGCGCCGGCACGCGCAGCTCAGTGAACACGATCTGCTCGAGCACCTGGCCCTGGCCGCTGCGCAGCTGCGTCTTGAGCGGCATGGCCGTTGCCTCGTCGATCCATACCCGATAGCCGTAGCGCAGCTGATCCATGGGTGTCACCGCGATCACGCGCGCATCGCGACCCGAGACGCGCATGGTCTGCAATTCGGTGATGCGGTACAGGCTGGCCGAGGTGGCGTCGATGTGCGGCAGGCCACCGAGCAGCAGTCGCGCCTCGCTGACGCGTTCCACCAGTACCGTGCGCTGGTCGGGCAGGTAACAGGTCAGCTGGCCGCCCTTGCGGATGAACTCGCGACCTGAGCCGTCCATCGACAGCAGCCGCTCGGACACCCCGTCGCTGCCGACGCGGTGGATCACGCGCAGCGTTTCCGTCTCCCCGGCATGTTCGTG
>DATAJH010000150.1:0-37951 GCA_036262215.1 Steroidobacteraceae bacterium | reverse complement strand
CGGCAGCGTCATTGTGCTGCTCGTCGATCCCGGGCTGCGCGCCAGCGGCCTGATCGACGCGGCGTCCAGTGCGCTCAGGAGCGGCGGCTTCGGCGTCGTGGTGTGCGATGAGGTGCAAAGTGACCCCACGATGGCCCAGGCCGACGCGGCCGCGGCGGTCGCGCGACGCGAGCGCGCGGCCGCGGTGGTGGCGATCGGCGGCGGCTCGGCCATGGACGTGGGCAAGTCGATCGCCGCCATAGCGCCGGCGCATCACCCGGTCAGCCACTATGGGCTGTGTGCCAACGCTTTTCCGGCCAGCCCGTTGCTGTCAGTGTGCGTGCCGACCACGTCCGGGACCGGCTCGGAGGCGACCCGGACCGCGGTACTGGCGGCGCCCGATCACTCCAAGGTGTGGCTCTGGGGTGATGAGCTCAAGCCGAGCCTGATCGTGCTCGACCCGGCGCTGACTACCGGGCTGCCGGCAACGCTGACCGCCGCCACCGGCATCGATGCGCTGGTGCATGCCATCGAGGCGTCAACCAATGCCAACGCCAACGATGCCAACGATCTGTACTGTCACGAGGCCATCCGGCTGGTGGTCGGGAACCTGATGCGCGCCCTCGAAGCGCCGGGCGACCTTGCGGCCCGCGCCGCCATGCAGCGCGCGGCCACTCTGGCCGGCATCGGCATCGACAACTGCGGCACTGCGATTGCGCACAACATTGGTCACGCGCTGGCCTCGCTGCGCCCGGTGCATCACGGCCGCGCGGTCGGGCTGGCACTGCGGGCGACTCTTGCATGGAACGCCGCCGAGGACAGCGAGGGGCGATTTGCGGTGGTGGCCGCCGCGATGGGTGAGCCGCGCGAGGCGGCGCGCGTGCCCGCCGCATTCGAGCGGCTGCTGCGTCAGTCGGGCATCAAGGTCTCGCTTGCCGGGGAGGGCCACGACGCGATCCGCCCGGCGGAGCTGGCGCTACAGATGGCGCGGCCCGAGAACCAGGCGATGCGCCGATCCAACCGGCGCCCGGTAACCGATGCCGACCTGTTAGCCTTTGCCACTGCCGTACTGACAGCGACCTGATTCGTGAACGACGCACTGATCGCCCGTGACCGGGCAAGCTGGGAGCGCAGCGCCGCCGCGCTCAAGATCGAAGGCCGGGCCTTCATCGATGGCCGCTATGTAGCGGCGCGCTCCGGCCGCAGCTTCGATGACATCAGTCCGATCGACGGCAAGGTCATCGGCCAGGTCGCGCGCTGCGAGGCCGCGGACGTCGACGCCGCCGTGGCCGCGGCGCGCGCCGCGTTCGAGGACGGCGCCTGGCGCAGGAGCGAACCACGGCAGCGCAAGCGCGTGCTGCTGCGCTTCGCGGAACTGATCCGTGCCGACATCGAGCGTCTGGCGCTGCTCGAGACGCTCGATGTCGGTAAACCGATCCTCAATTCGATCAATGTCGACGTACCCAATTGCGCCGACTGCATCGGCTATTACGCCGAGTTCGCCGACAAGCTGGTGGATGAGATCGCGGCCACCGGCCCGGATGATCTGGCGCTGATCCGACGTGAACCCCTCGGGGTCATCGGTGCGATCGTGCCGTGGAATTACCCGCTGATCATCAGTGCCTGGAAGATCGGGCCGGCGCTGCTCGCGGGCAATTCGGTGGTGCTCAAGCCCGCCGAGCAGTCCCCGCTCGGCGGCATCCGCCTGGGCGAGCTCGCAGTCGAAGCCGGGCTGCCGCCCGGGGTGCTCAACGTGGTGCCGGGTTTCGGCGAGGAGGCTGGCAAACCACTGGCACTGCACCCGGACGTGGACATGATCAGCTTCACCGGATCGACCGAAGTCGGCAAGCTGATGATGCGCTATGCCGGCGAATCCAATCTCAAGCGCGTGGCGCTTGAACTGGGCGGCAAGAGTCCGCACCTGGTGATGGCGGACGCGGACCTGGAGCAGGCGGCGTCGGCGATCGCCTGGGGCATCTATTACAACGCCGGCGAGACCTGCCACGCCGGCTCGCGGCTCATCGTCCAGGAACAGGTGCGCGCTGGGCTGATCGAAGCTATCGAGCGGGTCGCCAGCACCATCACCCTGGGTCATCCGTTTGATCCGGCGACCCAGATGGGAGCGTTGATCGACAGCGGCCATCTCAAGCGGGTGCTGGGCTACATCGATTCCGGCATCGCCGAGGGCGCGCGCGTGGCCTTCGGCGGCCGACAGGCGCTGCGCGACAGCGGCGGCTACTACGTCGAGGCCACGGTACTGGATGCGGTGCGGCCGGAGATGCGGGTGAGCCGCGAAGAGATCTTCGGCCCGGTACTGGCGGTGAGCGGCTTTCGCGAGCACGGCGAGGCGCTGCGGGTCGCGAACGACACGCCCTATGGGCTGGCTGCCGCCGTCTGGACCCGGGACATGAACCTCGCCCACCGCCTGTCGAGTGCGCTGCGCGCCGGTACCGTGTGGATCAACAGTTTCGACCGCTCCTCCCTGGCGACACCGTTCGGCGGCTTCAAACAGTCCGGATTCGGACGCGACCGTTCCCCGCACGCGATCGACAAATACGTGGACCTTAAAACCATCTGGACGGCATTTCACTGATGCGCAGGCGCGCCTGTCCTGAGCCGCTTCAGGCGCTGATCGGTATTACACACCGGCCTCGTCCGCAAGGATCATTGCCGCACCGCGCTCCGCCACCATGACCGCCGGGGCGTTGGTGTTGCCGGATGTGATCGAAGGAAATACCGAGGCGTCCACCACCCGCAATCCGGCGACGCCGTGCACCCGCAGTCGCGCATCGACCACGGCGCGCATCGGATCGTTGCCCATGGCGCAGGTACCGACCGGATGAAACACCGATCCGGCACGCTGGCGGAAGTCGGCCAGCAGTTCCTGATCGCTCTGCAGCTGCATTCCCGGCTGTACCTCGTGCTCGATGAGCGCCGCCAGCGGCGGCGTCGCGGCGATGGTGCGTAGCAGCCGCACGCCAATGCGCACATCCGCAAGGTCGCGCTCGGTGGAAAGATAATTGGGGAAGATCGCCGGCGCCACGTCCGGGTCAGCCGAGCGGATCGCCAGATGTCCGCGGCTGGTCGGCCGGCAGGAATTGAAGGACAGCAGGAAACCGGGGAAAGCATCCGGATTCATCAGCCGGCGGTTTCTGCTGCGGGTGCTGGTGTAGCTGGCCGGATTGAAATACAGCTGCAGGTCCGGGACCGGCTTGTCCGCACTGCTGCGAATGAAGCCGCCGCCCTGATTCACGCTCATCGACAGCGGGCCGCGCCGCCGCCGCAGGAACTCGATGCCCGCAAGGATCTTGCCGCGCAGCGGGTGCAGCTCGTCATTCAGCGTCGGCACGCGGCTGCGGTAGACATAGTTGATACCCAGGTGGTCCTGAAGATTCTGACCGACCGCGGGCGCGGCGTGGCGCAGCGCAATGCCAAAGCGGGCCAGCAGCCCCGGATCGGCGATGCCGGACAGTTGCAGCAATTGCGGGGAATTGATGCTGCCGGCGCTCAGGATCACCGCGCGCGCTGCCTGCGCGCGTCGCAGACTGCCGTGCCATAGGTAGCTGACCCCGCAGGCGCGCTGGCCTTCGAAATCGATCTGCCGCGCCAGCGCTCGCAGTTTGAGTACCAGGTTAGGCCGTGCGAGTGCGGGTCGCAGGTAGGCGCTGGCGGTGGATTCGCGCCATCCGCCGCGTGTCGTGGCAGGGTAGATGCCGACGCCCTCGCTGTCAGCGCCATTGAAGTCCGGCGTGTAGCGGTAGCCGAGCACCTCGCAGGCGCGCAGGTAAGCCCGGCACAGCGGATGCGCCATCGGATTCATGTCCGTCACCCGCAGCTGCCCGGCGCCACCGTCGGCGCGGTTTTCCAGCGCTTCGAACACCGGCCGTACGCCGGCCCAGCTCCAGCCCGGATCGGTCGAGGCTGCCCAGTCGTCAAAATCCGCGGGCTGTCCGCGCACGTAGACCATGGCGTTGATCGAGCCTGAGCCGCCAAGCACCTTGCCGCGGGGCCAGAAGCTGCGCGCACCGTTCAGCCCCGGATCCGGTTCGGTTTCGTACATCCAGTTGACGCGTGGGTCGTTGTAGGTGCGCCCGTAGCCGATCGGCACCCGAATCCAGAAGCGCCGGTCCGATCCTCCGGCCTCCAGCACCAGTACGCGGTTGCGACTGCGGGCCGACAGTCGGTGGGCGAGCACGCAGCCGGCGGTGCCGGCGCCGACGATGATGTAGTCGAAGGTATCCATTCAGCAGCGCGGCCCGCATCCCTGAAGTCATGTGGTTGAAGCGTTGTGCCGCCGGCGCCTGGCGAGCGGACTTGCACCTGGCATCACACAGGTCGCAGTATCTGCGACCGAAGCCCAGCCTCGCAAAGCCAAACCATGACCGAAGTTCCCGCAAGGTCGCGCCGACGCGGCGCAGGGCGCGCTCCGCGCTCCACCGGCCCGTCGCTGGCACCGCTGCCGCGGCTCACGAACCACTTTCCGCCGCTGGAGATCCTGACTGCCGAACAGGTGGAACGCATTCTGGTCGCGGCCTACCGGATCCTGGAGGAGGCGGGGCTGGAGATCCGCAGCACCGCGGCGCGTGAGGTCTATCGCAGCGCCGGTGCACTGGTGGACGAGGAGACGCAGATGGTGCGCCTCGGCCGCGACATCGTCGAGGCGCATCTGGCGCACGCGCCCGAGCGATTCGTGCTTCATGCCCGGGATCCGCAACGACATCTGCACGTCGGCGACAACGTGGTCAATTTCGGACCGGTCCACGGGGCACCCAACATCAGCGATCGCGAGGGCGGACGCCGCTACGGCGACATCGAGGGCTTCCGCAACATCCTGCGCCTCACCCACACGCTCGGTATCCTGCACTGGCAGGGCGGCATCGTGGTCGAGCCGGTCGACGTGCCGGTGGCGACTCGTCACCTGGCGACCTATCAGGCTCACATCGAATGTGCCGACATCGTGTGGGCGGCACGCGGCGTGGGCGGAGTGCAGGCGGAGGACGCGCTCGCCATGTCGGCCATCGAACACGGCTGCACCATCGAGCAGCTGGCGTCGCGTCCGACGCTGATGACGGTGACCAACGTCAATTCACCGCGGCGCGTGGACGCCGAGATTCTCGACAACATCATGGTGATGGCACGCCACGGCCAATGCGTGGTCATCACGCCGTTCACGCTCATGGGAGCGATGGCTCCGGTGACGCTGGCCGGTGCACTGGTACAGCAGACCGCGGAGGCCATGGGCATCGTGGCGCTGTGCCAGATGCTGCGTCCCGGCACCCCTTGCGTGATGGGCGGCTTTACTTCCAACGTCGACATGCGCACCGGCTCGCCGGCGTTCGGCACGCCGGAATACGTCAACGCAATCATGGCCAGCGCGCAGATCGGGCGGCGCCTCAAGCTTCCGGTTCGTACCAGCGCGGTGAACGCCTCGCCGGTGGTGGACGCGCAGTCCACCTACGAGACCGCGTTCTCGCTGCAGGCGGCGATTCTCAGCCATAGCCATCTGATCAACCATGCGGCCGGCTGGCTGGAGGGCGGCATGTCGGCGTCGCTGGAGAAGATCATCGTTGACGCCGAACTGCTGCGCAACTGGGCCGAGATCCTCAGGCCGGTCAGCTTCAATGACGATGACCTGGCGGTCGACGCCATCAAGGGCATCGCGGCGGGCGGACATTTCTTCGGCAGCGCGCATACGCTGGCGCGCTACGAATCCGCGTTCTATCGCCCGCTGCTGTCGGACTGGTCGAATTTCGAGAACTGGACCGATGCCGGTGCCCGCAATGCAACCGAGCGCGCCACCGCTATCTGGAAGAAGACTCTGGCCGACTACGTGCCGCCGCCGCTCGATCCGGCGATCAAGGAGGCCATCGACGCCTACGTGGCCCGCAGGAGCGGCGAGCTGGGCGCTGCCGCCTGACATCCGGTCGGCTGAGCGTTGCACATGAGCGAGTGGATCATGAATGCCCGCATGTACGCGGTGACCGCCGGGGTCGAGGCGGCCTGGCGCGAGCTGCTCGAGCGCATCACGAACGAGGCCGGGGTCGAGTTCAGCTACCTGCGCTACCCGGCGCCGCAGCCGCTGGAGCAACTGTGGTCGCGACCCGATCTGGGATCGGTATTCATGTGCGGCTTTCCAATCGCGCTCAAGCTCGCCGCAGTGATCCCGCTCGCCGCACCGATCCCCCGGGCCGCTTGGGCCGGCGGCCGCGCGCTCTACCGCTCCGACCTGATCGTGCGGCGCGATGCGCCTTACGTCACATTGGAGGACACGTTCGGCGCGCGCGCTGGCTGGACGGTGGCGCACTCGCAGTCCGGATTCAATGCCTTTCGCCACCATCTGCTCGGATATCGCACGCCCGAGCGACCGGCGCTGTATAGCGAGATGGCGGCAAACCTCGTGACCGCGCGCAACGTGCTCGACAGTGTGCGCGAGCGGCGCATCGATGTCGGTCCGCTCGATGCCTACTGGCACATGCTGATCGCCCGTCACGCGCCGCAGCTGACCGCGGATATTCGGGTGTTGACCTCCACGGCTGTGGCGCCGATGCCCGCGCTAGTCGCCGCCGCCGGCGCTCCCGCGCCGCTGATCGAGCGCTTGCGCGCTGCCTTCAGCCGCGCAGCAACGCGTCCCTGGTTCGGCCCGCTGGGCGATTTTCTGCTGCTCGACGGCTTTGCCGAGGTCAGCGAGCAATCGTACGCGACGCTGCTGGAATGGGATCAGGCCGCGACTGCGGCCGGATTTGAGCGACCGGCGTGAACACGGACTGAACGCCGGCGATGGCGCCGGCCGGCGCATGCTTCAGGCGGCCGAGCGGCCACCGGGCACGCGGCCCAGGGGCAGAGGGTGCAGGGGCGCGTCGTGCCGGCGGAACAGGAAGCGCCGCGCCACGTCGAAATAGCTGTAATAAACCAGGCCGCCGTTTTCCGCGATCAGGCGCTCGCGCACCACGCGGTAGCGGGTGTTGTACTGGTACCAGGGAATTTTCGGTGCCTCGTGATGCAGCGAGTGCAGATTATTGAACAGGAACAGCGGACCGAGGAACCACGATCCCTCGACGATCGCGATCCGCTGCCGTGTCTCCAGGCGCGCGCGATGTTCGGCAAACGAGCGGATCAGCTGGATTGAATGTGCCGGCATCACCATCGCGAAGAAGTAGAGCGACAGCGGCATGCCGCACACCAGCTTCACCCAGACCACCACCGGCACACACCACAACAGGTGATTGAGCCAGATGGCGCGCGCCGAGTGCTCGTTGTGCAGCATTGCGTGCCATTCGAAGCGCAGAAACCTGCCGATGCTCCAGAACGGACCGATGACGATCCGCCCCGCCAGTGTCTGCTGAGCCTGCAGCAGCGCGCGCGTGACCGGGTTGAGCTGTGCCCACTGCTCCGGTGTCCAATAATAGGACTCCGGATCGTCCAGCGGGTCGGTAAGCCGCTTGTCGATGTGATGCGCCAGATGAGTCTGCCGGTAACGCTCGAACGGCAGCCACAATGACAGCGGCACCATGCCGAGCACCCGGTTCACGTGGTACCAGCGGGTCGGGTGACCGTGCACGATCTCGTGCTGCAGCGAGCTGTGCAGCGTGATCAGCAGCACTGCGATCGGCGCGATGATAGCCAGCGGCCAGCGGCCATAGACAGCGGTGATCGCCAGCCAACCACCATAGACCGCCACGATGACCAGCAGCGTCGGCAGTTCCACGGCGGCACGCCGTTCGCCGCGCGCGATGCCGGCGCCGGTTGCATCCTGCCCGATGGTCGTCACAGCCATATACGATCAGCCAACGTCGAAATAATCCTGGTTTCATTGTAGGCATAATCGCCAAGCGGCGCCGTGGAGCCGGTCGCATAACCTCATGCAATAACTGGCGCCAGCTATTCGATCCGGGCGCTGCCGAACAGCCCCCGTTCGACCGCCACCATCGAGTCATACAGCAGGATCGCCATCAGCCCGGTCACCAGGCCGCCCTGCAGGATAAAGGCGGCATTGTTTGACAGAAGTCCGGCGATGATCACCTCGCCCAGGCCCTTGGCGCCGACCGTGGAGCCGATGGCGGCGGTGCCCACGTTGATCACCAGGGACAGTCTTATTCCTTCCAGAATCAATGGCATAGCAAGTGGCAGCTCGACCGAAAGCAGGCGCTGGCCGGGGCTCATGCCCATGCCGCTGGCGGCCTCGAGCACCGCCGGCGGACAGGCGCGCAGTCCGCCGATCGTGTTCTCGAAGATCGGTAGCAGGCCGTAGCAGAACAGCGCGATCAGCGTCGGCTTGAGGCCAAAACCCACCAGCGGCACGGCGATCGCCAGCACGGCGACCGGCGGAAAGGTCTGGCCGATATTGACCAGCGTGCGCGATAGCGGCAGGAACTGCGCACCACTGGGACGGGTCACCATGATGCCGAGCCCGACGGCCACCAGCGTGCTGGCCGCCGTGGCACACAGCACGGTACCGATCTGGGCCAGCGCCAGCGTCAGTAAATTGCCCTGATCGTAGATCGCCGGTGCGCCGTACTGCGTCAGCGGCTCAAACAGCGGTGCGAAGCTGTGCGGCGTCAGCAGAAATGCCAGCAGCAACCCGAGCGCGGCCAGGCGCAGCAGCGCAGCGCCGCGTGGCATCAGCCTGGCCGTCCGTGCGCCAGAATCGCAGCCACCGTCAAGCGCCCGCACGGCATCCCATTGGCGTCGATCACGGCGGCGGACTCGGCGCCGCGCCACATCAGCTCGGACAGCGCGTCGCGCAACGAGGCGGATGCAGCCACCGTCGGGCCGCTGGAGGCGCCCGGGACGGCCACTTCACCCGCGGTGGTCAGCGACAGCAGTCTCATGGCTCGATCCGCGCTGCCGGTCATGCGCGACACGAACGGATCCGCCGGGCGCGTGAGCAGCACCGCCGGGCGGTCGTACTGCAGCACCCGCCCCTGGCTCATCACAGCGACACGAGAGCCCAGACGGAACGCTTCATCCATGTCGTGGGTCACGAGCACGATCGTGGTGGCGAAACGTCGCTGGATGTCGAGCAGATCATCCTGTGCCTTGGCGCGGATGATCGGGTCGAGCGCACCGAACGGTTCGTCCATCAGCAGCACCGCAGGCTCCGCCGCCAGCGCGCGCGCCACGCCCACGCGCTGCTGCTGGCCGCCCGAGAGCTGATGCGGAAATTTTGCCGCGAATTCGCCCGGATCGAGCTGGAACACGGTAAGCAGTTCGTCCACCCGGGCGCGCACGCGCGCCTGCTGCCAGCCGAGCAGGCGCGGTACGGTCGCGATGTTCTCGGCCACGGTGCGGTGCGGGAACAGTCCGTTGCCCTGGATCGCATAGCCAATCCGGCGCCGTAAAAGATAGGCGGGTTCGCGCGCGGTATCGTCGCCGTCGATCAGCACGCGGCCGCTGCTGGGTTCGACCAGGCGATTGATCATGCGCAGCAGCGTCGACTTGCCCGAGCCGGACGTACCCACGATCACGGTGATCGAGTTGCGTTCGATGACCATGGACGCCCGGTCGACCACCGTGGTGGTGCCGTATTGCTTGCTGAGGTTGTCCACGGTAATCATTGCCGTGCCCGATTCATCGTCTCCACCAGCGCATCCAGCAGCACCGCGGCCGAGAAGGCGAGCGCCACCGTCGGTATGGCTCCGAGCAGCACCAGGTCGATCGCCGTCTGTCCGATGCCCTGAAATACGAACACGCCAAGGCCGCCGCCGCCGATCAGCGCCGCCACGGTCACCAGGCCGATGTTCTGCACCAGCACGATACGGATCCCGGTAAGGATGGTCGGCAGCGCCAGTGACAGTTCGACCCCGGTCAGGATCTGCCAGCTGGTCATGCCCATGCCGCGCGCGGCTTCCACCGCGGCCGGGGACACGCGCTTCAGGCCGGCGACGGTATTGGCCACGACCGGCAGCAACGAATACAGGAACAGCGCCACCACGGCCGGCGCGGCGCCGATGCCGCGGATTCCGAACCGCGCAGCCAGCGGTAGCGCTGCCGCCAGCGCTCCGAGCGGCGCCATCAGGATACCGAACAGGGCGATCGCGGGAATCGTCTGGATCACGTTGAGCGTGCCCAGCACGCCAGCGCGCAGACGCGGCACGCGGTGGCACAGGATGCCGAGCGGCAGTGCCACGGTGACCGCGGCGCCGAGCGAGCCGAGCGCCAGCCACACGTGCCGGCGCGCCTCGTGCGCGAAGCGGCCGGCATTGACCGCGTATTCGCGCATCACCGAGAGGTGGTCGAAGGTGCCGTGCGCCAGCGCGAACAGCGCCACGGCAGCGAACAGGGCCAGCATCAGCACGCGGGCGGCGGGCGCTGGCCGCAGGCGAGTGATGGCGTCGGTAGTCATCAGGCCGACCGCCACCAGCAGCACCCAGAAACCCGAGCCGGGTGCGACGCGTACTACCCGGTTGCCGCCAGGGGTGAGCAGGTCGCCGGCCGTGGCGATCGCCGCGCTCACCGCGATCACGCCCAGCAGCGCCGCCGCCAGCCGCGCTCGGGCGTTGGAAATACCCAGTGCCGCGACCGCCACCAGCATCAGGCTCGCCAGGCACAGCAGTGCTGAGGATGGCGGCAGCGCCGCCATGAGACTTCGCGCAACACCGGGCAGGATGCGGTTCGGCTTCAGCTCGACGAACGGCAGCCACAGCAGCGCCGCGGTGCCCACGGCCGTGAGCAGCGCGCCGAGCGCATCGATCCTGGGGCGCCGGGAAATTCCTGTCGCCATGGTTTGCGGCGTCACTGCAGCAGGCCGCGCGCCCGCAGATAATCTTCGGCCACCGATTGCGCCGATTCGCCGTCGATCTGCACCCGCGCGTTCAGCCGCTGCAGGCTCTCGCGCGTGAAGCTCTCCATCAGCGGCTTGACCAGCTGCGAAATCCGCGGGTTCGCCGTGAGTACCGCCTCGCGAATGATCGGCACCGGTGCATAAATCGGCTGATCGTGGCGGTCATCCTCCAGGATCTGCAGCTGCGCCGCGTCGATGCCGCCGTCGGTGCCGTACACCATGGCGGTATTGGTGCCGTTGGTGCGTGCGGCCGCCGCGCCGATCGTGGCCGAGGTTTCCCCGCCGGCGAGCACGATCAGCTGGGAGGATCGCATGGTAAAGCCATAGGTCTTCTCCAGTGAGCGCAGCGTACCGGCATTCGCGAATTCGGCCGAACAGGCCAGCACCACCTTGCCCCCGCCCGACACCCAACGGCCGAAATCACTCATGGTCTTCAGATTATTGGCACCGGCGACGTCGCGGCGCACCGCCAATGCCCAGGAATTGCTGGCGTTGGCGGGCGTGAGCCACACGATGCGGTTGGCGGCATAATCGAGCCGCGCGCCGAGCTGGTAACCCTGCTGCAGATCCTTCCAGGCCGGATCGGACGCGACATTAAAAAAGAAACCGGCGTTGCCGGTGTACTCGACGTAGATGTCGATCTCGCCCGACAGTAGCGCTTTGCGCACTACCGGTGTCGCGCCGAGCGTCATCCGATCCACCGTGGCGATCCCATCCGCATTCAGTAACAGGCGGATCATGTGGCCGATCATTGCCGACTCACTCGACAGCTTCGAGGACACCACCACAGCCGCCTGCAACTGCGGCGACGCCCCAAGCGCCAGGGCCGCGGCCACGCACAGCGACTTCAGAATGTTGGCCACCGGCCACCTCCATGCCCACCGCCACGGTGTCGGTTGTCGCTGTGCGCGTCAAGAGCGCCGTGGATCGGGCAGTGTCTCATTTTGCCTATCTTGCGCTGCCGGCCAGGTGCGGACCCACAGTTGCTCAGAATGGTCGACCGATACCTGCCGTTCGCAGGCTGCCGGTATCCGGTCGACATCGGATCCGTTAACGCCGGTTTTACAGGCATGCTCACGGCGCATAGTGTTTCTTCTTGGGCGACAAAGCTCCGGCGCGAGTCACCGGAAGCTAAAATGTCAGGGCGCGGCCTCGCGGCCGCTATGAGCCCATTGGCCACGCAGGGGATTCGATTATGAATATTCGCGACGCGGACAAAGCCGATGCGCAGATGTGTGGCCGTATCCTGTATGACGCTTTCACAAATCTCGCGAAACAACACAATTTTCCGCCAGACTTTCCTTCTCCCGAAGTCGCGACGGGTCTCGCGTCGATGCTGATCGGTGCTCCAGGATTCTACGGCGTAGTCGCCGAGGAGGCCGGGAAAATTGTCGGCAGCAACTTTATGGACGAACGCTCGCCCATTTTTGGAATCGGTCCGATTTCCGTCGCTCCAGAAGTGCAAAATCACGCTATCGGCAGAAGCCTGATGACTGCCGTACTCGATAGGGCAGCGGCACAAGAAGCCGCAGGGATCCGCCTGGTACAAGCGGGCTACCACAATCGCTCGCTTTGTCTCTATACGAAGCTCGGATTTATCACTCGCGAACCCCTGTCGCTGTTGCAAGGACCCGAGCTCAATGTGAAGTTTGTCGGTTACGATGTCCGACCGGCTGAAGAGCGCGATGTTGAAGGGTGCAACAAGTTGTGCCGCGAAGTTCACGGCTTTGACCGGGATCGCGAGCTACGCGCTGCGATTCGCGCGCGCTCGGCAACTGTGGTCGAGCATTTGGAAGCGATCACGGGATATGCGACGGCGATTGGCTTCCTTGCCCACGCCGTCGCCCGGACAAATCAGGATTTGAAGGCTCTGATTGGCGCCGCAACAGAATTTCCTGGCCCGGGATTCCTGTTACCCACGCGCAATCACGACGTTTTCGAATGGTGCCTGAACTGCGAGCTGAAGCTGGTCTTTCAGATGACGTTGATGAGCACTGGCCTTTACTCCGAACCCGCCGGTGCTTACTTACCGTCGATCCTGTACTGAAGAGCTACTCGAGGAAGCCGCCGCTCAACTCGCAGGCTGACACCTTCGCCAAATCGGGAAAGACAAAACATAATGCCTGGCACGGGACGATCCCGGGAACACGCATAGGGGAGCCAGGGGATGAACGGACGTGTGGCGCTGGTCACGGGCGGCGGCCGCGGGATCGGGCGTGAGGTGGCGCTACTGCTGTCGGCAGCGGGAGCGCGCGTGATGATCGTGTCGCGCAGCGCGACGGAACTGGCGGCCGTTGGCCTCGAATACGTCGCGGCCGACCTCGGCACGGCCGCGGGTTGCGCCCTAGCCGTAGCCGAGACCGAGCGACGACTGGGCCCGATTGATGTGCTGGTCGTGAACCACGGCATCGGCTCGGCCCACGAGCGGCTGGTGTGGGAGCAGGATCCGGAGGTTTGGCGCGAGACGATGCGCATCAACCTCGACGGTCCGTTCGAGCTCGCGCGGCTGACAGTAGGCGGCATGTGCAACCGCGGCTTCGGCAGGCTCGTCTTTACCAGTTCGACCGCCGGCGAGAAAGCGGAACGCTCCGGCAGCGCGTACACCGCTTCCAAGCATGGGGTTATCGGGCTCGCACGCGCGGTCGCGCAGGACGCTGGGCCATTCGGAGTCACATCCAACGCAGTTCTGCCTGGCTGGGTGCGAACGGCAATGGCTGAGCGCTCGGCGAGAACGGCGGCCGAACGGCGCGGCGTCAGCGTCGAGCAGGTGTGGCGCGAGCGCGCCGCCATCTACCCACAGAACCGAGTGCTGGAACCGCGAGAGGTCGCGCAGGTGATCGAGTTTTTGTGCAGCGACGCTGCCGGTGGCGTGAACGGCGAGACGATCACCGTGGCTCTCGGCGGCTTGTTGTAGGCGCGATTCGGTTGAATCCGCAGCCAAGACCGGAAGTTCAGTGCATCGAAGTAGCTTCTTCAAAGCTGACATTCGGATTCAAGCGGGAGCCCGACCGGAGCAATTTGCCAGCCTGAGATATTGAGACTCCGGCATCTGGCCGGTTGCCCGAACTGCTAAGCTGACCCGGTCAAAGACCTGGACTGCGATTAACCATGTCCACGACAGTTCGTCGTCTTCTCGTACTCTGCGCGCTCGCGCCGCTGGGCTGCGTACTTGCGATGTCTCGCCCTGCGAGCGCCGACAATTTCGGTCCCAGCTACTATGACCGCGCGACGAACGAACTCGTCGTGACGATGCTGTACGGTGGCACGAATCCGAATCACAAGTTCACACTCAAATGGGGAGCCTGCCAGTTCGACGACTCGGGTCGTCGCATGCCACTGGTTAACGCCGACATCCTCGACGATCAATTCAACGACACTGAGCAGCAACAGTACACGATAGTCACACGATTCAGCCTCGCGGACACGCCATGCCCGCGGCCAGCCAACGTGACGGTGTCAACCGCGCCCGGATTCAGCTTCGAGCTGGTGATTCCCAAGTAGGCAGCAGCGCCAATTCCACCCGACATCGCGGACCTTTTCATCAGCAACGAGCCACTCGCTGATTTGCGCGAGTCAGCACGGCCGTCCAGGCCCGCCACCCTAATTCAGCATACTACTGACCTGCTACGAAGCGGACACCCCTGAATGGCTGGTCAGGGTCATACACACTCAGTGATATGCAGATATTCCTGCAAAGATCTACCGCGCAGTTCTATGAGAGCTCATTTCAAGTCGTCAATTGCACTCCGTCGGCCATGAGTGCACCTGAAGAGACAGGGCCGGGCGCCATGCGGATCGACCGTTGGCTGTTCGCAGTCCGCCTGTTCAAGACCCGTTCTGTCGCGGCCGATGCGGTCGGTGGTGGCAAAGTCCACCTCAATGGCGAGCGTGTGAAGCCCTCGCACGGTGTCAAACCCGGCGATGTTGTCACCTTTACCCGCGGCGCCGTTGTGTTCGAATGCGTTGTGACCGCAGTACCGCTGCGTCGTGGTCCAGCGAGCGAGGCGGCCCGATCTTATGACGAAACACCCGCGAGCAAGGCGCGTCGTGAGGAGTTCGCTGCGCGCATGAAAGTGGCCGCCGGCCTCACGCCCAGACCCGACGAGCGCCCGGACAAACGCGACCGCCGGCTGCTGCGGCAGTTGCGTGGGCGCAATTGAGATTCCGGAAGGCAGCCGATCGCCACCGGCTGGATCGGGTCAAGACCGCCACTGCAACCCATGCGGCAACAGTCGGCACGCTTGTCTGGTCATCGGTTCGCTTGAGCATCCACACGATGTCATATAGGTTGGTGCAAGAATAGCGGCTTACCCCACTTCACGAAGTGAACGAAGCGGAGGCTCAAGTGAAATGCCCTAAATGCAACGTGGAGCTGCAGCCAACGATACGGCACAAGATAAAGGTCAACTACTGTCCATCCTGTGAGGGAATGTGGCTCGAGCACGATGAACTCCAAGAACTGGAGGATGAGGTGTTTGACTTCGGCGATCGCTGGAAGGGAACTTTGGTTTTCAGCTCAGCCGCGACGACTCACAAGTGCCCAGAATGCACCGCTCTGCTACAGAGGTTCAGGTACCGATTTTACGATCTGGAGATGGAGTTCTGTCCGAACCGCCATGGCTACTGGCTCGATCATGACGAGGACACAAGAGTCTTGGAACTGATGAAAAGAGAAGAAGCGGATCTCCAACGAAAATTGCTAGCAGAGGACAAGTGGACCGCGACTTTGAGGCACATGCGCTCTCCCTCATTTTTCAGCAAACTGCGGGATCTTTTTCATAAATAGTCTTCAGGCTCGAAGATGACTGCCGTGCCTAACCCTGAGCCGCTGCCCGCGCGCGCCGAACGCGAATCCAGCGGCCGCTATTCGGGCTGGCGGCTGCTGGCCGAGGGTCTGGCCGGGCAGCGCGGCTGGCGCCGCGCCTGGAGGAAGGCGACGCCGCGCCCGCGCTACCGGGTAGTGATCGTCGGCGGCGGCGGACACGGACTGGCGACAGCCTATTACCTGGCCAGCGAATACGGCATACGCGATGTGGCGGTGCTGGAGAAGGGTCCCATCGGACTGGGTAACGTCGGCCGCAATACCACCATCATCCGCTCGAACTATTTCCTGCCGGACAATATCCGCTTCTACGAGTACTCGCTGAAATTGTGGGAGGGGCTCGAGCGCCGGTTGAATTTCAACACCATGGTCAGCCAGCGCGGCACACTCAACCTGTTTCACACCGAGGCGCAGCGCGATCTGTTTACCCGGCGCGCCAACCTGATGCGGCTGCTGGGCGTGGACGCGGTGCCGCTGAACCGCGAGGCGGTGAAGCTGCTGGTGCCGCTGGTGGATCTGGACAATGGCCGCTATCCGGTGCTGGGCGGTTTTTTCCAGCCGCGCGGCGGTACCGTGCGCCACGATGCGGTGGCGTGGGGCTACGCGCGCGCAGCCTGCCAGGCCGGTGTGGACATCATCGAGCACTGCGAGGTCACCGGCATGCGGCGCGACGGCCGGCGCGTGACCGGCGTTGACACCACGCGCGGGCTTATCGAGGCCGACACGATCTGCCTCGCCGTGGCCGGCCATTCCTCGCAACTGGCGGCAATGGCAGGACTGACACTGCCGATCGAGACCCACGTGCTGCAGGCGTTCGTCAGCGAAGCCATCAAGCCGGTGCTCGACGTGGTGGTCACCTATGGTGCCGGACATTTCTATATCAGCCAGTCGGACAAGGGCGGCCTGGTGTTCGGCGGCGCTATCGACGGCTACAACACCTACGGCCAGCGCGGTACGCTGCCGATCGCCGAAGAGGTGGCGATGGAGGCGGTGACGCTGATGCCGGGGCTCGCGCGGGTGAAGGTGCTGCGGCAATGGGGCGGGGTCATGGATATGAGCATGGACGGCTCGCCGATCATCTCCAAGACGCCGGTTGACGGCCTGATCCTGAACGGGGGGTGGTGTTATGGCGGCTTCAAAGCCATCCCGGCCGGTGGCATGACCACCGCGCACCTGATCGCCTGCGATGCGCCGCACCCGCTGGCAGCGCATCTGGATCTGGAGCGCTTCGCAGCCGGGCGCACCGTGGATGAACGCGGCGCGGGCCCGTTTCCGTACGCGCACTGACAGTCTGCGGCGATGCTGCGAATCCGATGTCCGTGGTGTGGCGAGCGCGACGAAACCGAGTTTCGCTACCGCGGCGACGCCAGCCAATCGCGGCCCGCCGCTGATGCCGGACTGGCGGCGTTCAGCGCCTATGTCTATGAGCGCAAAAATCCGCGCGGCTGGCACCTGGAGTGGTGGCTGCATGTCGGCGGCTGCCGCCGGCTGCTGAAACTGGTACGTCACACACTGACGCACGAGATCCGCTTCGTCGGCACTGCGCAGGATGAGCCATCGCTGCCGCAGGAACCGGGGCGCTGATGCAGGGACCTGGCCGTATCGCCCCGGGTCTTCTCACCGACGCGCAGCGGCCGCTCGGCTTTCGCTTCGACCGGCAGCTGATGCAGGGTATGGCTGGCGACACGCTGGCCTCGGCGCTGCTGGCCAATGGCAGGCGGCTGGTCGGGCGCAGCTTCAAGTACCACCGGCCGCGCGGCATCGTGACGGCCGGGCCGGAAGAGCCGTGTGCGTTGGTCGATGTGATCGGTGCCGACGGCCGCGAGCCCAACCATCTTGCCACCACACTCACGCTTTACCAGGGCCTGGTGGCCGAAAGCCAGAACCGCTGGCCGTCGCTGGGATTCGATGTGATGGCGCTCAACGACCTCATCGCCCGCTTTCTGCCTGCCGGCTTTTATTACAAGACTTTTATGACGCCAGGCTGGGCCTGGGAGCGGCTCTATGAGCCGCTGATCCGCCGCGCCGCGGGGCTCGGTCGGCTCGATGCGATGGTGGGCGAGCAAGCAGCGCCCGCCGAGACGGTGCACGACCATGCCGACGTACTGGTGGTCGGTGCCGGGGTCGCGGGCCTGACCGCCGCGCACCGACTTGGCGCGAGCGGCCTGCGGGTGCTGCTGGTTGATCAGGACGCCGTGCTGGGTGGCGGCGCACTGCTCGATGCGCGCTGGACCGATTGGCGCGAGACCACATGCAGCGCGCTGATCGGCCTCGGCAAGGTGCGCTGCCTGCCGCGTACCACGGTGCTCGGGGCCTACGGCCATGGCGTCTTCGGTGCACTGGAAACCCTGGCAGGCGCGGAGGCGGCCGGCTTGGGCGGCCTGCGTGAGCGGCTGCGGATCATCCGTGCCCGGCGCGTGATATTCGCCACCGGGGCGCTCGAGCGCTTGATCGCCTTCCCCGGCAACGATCTGCCCGGGGTGATGCTGGCCGGGGCAGCGTTGGGTTACCTGCGCCGCTACGGTGTCGCCGTCGGCCGCCAACCGGCGTTTTTCCTCAACACCGACCAGGCCTACGAGGCTGTGTTTGCGTTAGCCGCCGCGGGCATCGAACGCGCCGGCGTGATCGATGTGCGCAGCGGTTCGCTGGCAGCGCAGCGCGCCCGGGCGCTGGGCATCGACGTCCACGAGGGCGCGGTGGTGGAGGCGGTCATGGGCCGCGGCGGGGTCGCCAGCGTTCGGGTCGCGAACCGGGACGGCAGCCATCGGCGCGAGTTCGAGGCGGACTGCCTGCTGATGTCCGGAGGCTATTGCCCGACGACCGCACTGGCGAGCCAGCTCGGGGCAGCGCTCAAGTGGCAGCAAGCGATCGCGGCCTTCACGCCCGATCTTTCCCCCACGATCGGACGGGTGGCGGGTGCGGCGCGCGGCGTGTTTGGGCTTGCCGCGGCGGCGCGCAACGGCGAGGCGGCGGCCCGCGTCATTGCGGCGGAACTCGGTCATGCGGCTCTGGCCGCGGGCCTGGACCTCGCGCTGCCGCCCGATCCGCAGGCAACACCGATCGGCGCGCTGTGGGAAGTGCGCGCTCGCGGCAAGGCGTTCGTCGATCTGCAGAACGATGTGACCGCCGCGGATGTACGACTCGCCCAGCGCGAGGGCTACGAGCACGTTGAGCACATGAAGCGCTACACGACTCATGGGATGGCCACCGATCAGGGCCGCATCGGCGGTCTGGTGGGCAGCGCCGTGCTGGCGCAGGCCCGCGGACTGGCGCTGTCAGAGGTCGGGCAGCCCAAGCCGCGCCCGTATTCGCAGCCCGTGCCATTCGCTGCGCTCGCAGGCGGCGAGGTCCGCCAGCACCTCAAGCCTAAGCGCCGGGTGCCGCTGCACGACTGGCATGAGGCTGCCGGTGCGGCCTTCGTGGCCACCGGCCTGTGGATGAGGCCGCTGGTTTATTCGCAGCAATCCGGCTGGGAAGCAGTGCTGCGCGAAGCGCGCGCGGTGCGCCGTTCGGTCGGCATCACGGATGTGTCGACCCTGGGCAAGATCGACGTGCAGGGAGCGGATGCCGCGAAGTTCCTGGATTTCATTTATGCCAATACCTTCTCGACGCTGGCCGTCGCACGCTCGCGCTACGGCATCATGCTGCGCGAGGATGGCATGGTGCTCGATGACGGTACCACCTCGCGGCTCGCGCACCACCACTTCCTGGTGACCACCACCACCGCCAACGCGGCGGTCGTGCTCGAGCACATGGAATTTCACTTGCAGGCGGTGTGCCCGCAATTCGACGTGTTGCTGAGCGATGTCGGCGACCAGTGGGCGCAATTTGCGATCGCCGGGCCGCGCTCGCGCGAGGTCGTGGCCGCGGTGGTCGCGGACCTGGATCTGTCGAGCGAGGCTTTTCCGTTCATGGCGGCGGGCGCAGCCACGATTGCCGGCGTCGCCGGACGGGTATTTCGCATCTCATTCTCCGGCGAACTGGCCTATGAGCTGGCCGTGCCTGGGCGTCACGGGCTAAAGGTGTGGCTGGCGGTGCTCGAGGCCGGCCGGCCGTTCGGCATCGAGCCTTACGGTCTGGATGCGCTCAACACCCTGCGCATCGAGAAGGGTCATGTGACCGGAGCCGAGATCAATGGCAACACCAGCGCGGCGGATCTCGGCTTTCAGCGCCTGCCCAAGCAGCAGGGTGACTTCATCGGCCGCGCGCTGTCGCAGCGTGCTGGGCTTTGCGCGCCCGATCGACTGCAGCTGGTGGGCGTGCGGCCGCTGGATCGCGCGCGACGCCTGCGCAACGGCGCACACCTGGTCGCGCCAAAGGCGCGCACCACCAGCCTGGGGTACGTGACTTCCTCGACACCTTCGGTTGAGCTTCCCGGATGGGTAGGCCTGGCGTTGCTCGCGGGCGGTCGGCAGCGCTACGGCGAGCGGCTGCTCGCCAGCTCGCCGATCCACCATGAGTCCACGGAGATCGAGATTGTCAGCCCGCACATGATTGATCCGGAGAACGTTCGTGTCCGCGCCTGAGGCTCGGCCGATGCCCGGCAAAGCTGCCGGCCTGCGGCTCGAGACCAGCGCGAGCGATATCATCGAGATCGCGGCGCTGCGTGGTCGTGCGCGCGATCTTGACAGGATCGCGCTCGGCCACGGGGTGCAACTTCCGCCGCTCGGGCGCGCGCTGGTCGCGACCGATCACCTGACGCTGTGCGTGCGTCCGGAGCGCTGGCTGGTCCTGACTCCGCCGGCGTCAGCGGGCGCCAGCGCGGCCGTCTGGCAGGCCGTGTGCGCCGGCCTCGGCGCCGTGCTCGATCTGTCGTCGGGACTGAGCGCGTTGGAGCTTGCCGGCCCCGACGCCCGCGAGGTTCTGGTCCGCTCCTGCCGCATCGATCTTGATCCGCAGGCGTTCCCGGTGGGCGCGGCCTGCGCCACGATCATGGCTCAGGTGCCGGTAACCCTGGTGGCGCTGGCATCGGGCGTACTGCTGCTGACGCCCGCGAGCACGGCGCGACATTTTCACCAATGGCTGGTATCCACTTCCAGGTGCTTGGGGTTCGTACCGCCATCGCACCCGGATGATGCCACTGTGTCTGGAGATGAACCATCATGAAGGCCAGCGCGCGAGCCGTGATCATCGGCGGCGGCGTGGTCGGCGCCAGCACGCTCTATCACCTGGCGAAGATCGGCTGGCGCGACGTGCTGCTGATCGAGCAGAGCGAACTGGCGGCGGGTTCGACCTGGCACGCGGCTGGCGGCATGCACACCTTCAACGGCGAGGCCAACATCTCGCGGCTGCAGAAATACACCATCGATCTGTATCGCGAGATCGAAGCGCTGTCGGGCCAGTCCTGCGGGCTGCATCCGAACGGCGGCCTGATGCTGGCGGCGACGGCCGGCGAGCTCGACAGCCTGAAACTCATCTGTTCGCGCGCGCGCTATCTCGGCATGGAAACCGAGATGATCTCGCTCGATCAGGCCCGGCGGCTCAATCCGCTGATCGATGCCAGCCACTTCATCGGTGCGCTGTGGCGCGCCGATGGCGGCCATTGCGATCCGTCCGGCACCACGCACGCCTACGTCAAGGCGGCGCGCCAGCTCGGCGCATCGGTGGAGCGCTTCACGCGCGTGCGGTCGCTGGCGCAGCGCCGGGACGGCTCGTGGGAGGTGGTCACCGACAAGGGCACGGTGCACGCCGAGCACGTGGTCAATTGCGCCGGCCTGTGGGCGCGCGAAGTCGGCCACATGGTCGGCATCGAGCTGCCGGTGCTGGCGATGGAGCACCACTACCTGATTACCGAGGACATTCCGGAGCTCGCCGGTCGCGAGCACGAGATCGTCAACACCACCGACTACGCGGGCGAGATCTACATGCGCCAGGAGCGCGGCGGCGCGTTGATCGGAACCTACGAACCGCAGGGCGTGGTGTGGTCGCCGGTGAACACCCCGGACGACTTTTCGATGCAGCTGCTGCCGGATGATTTCGAGCGCCTGGCGCCGTATTTCGAGGTCGGGTTCCGGCATTTCCCGGCACTGGGCCGCGTCGGCATCAGAAAGGCGATCAACGGCCCGTTTACTTTCGCTCCCGACGGCAATCCGCTGGTCGGGCCGGTGCGCGGCCTCGCCAATTACTGGGTGGCCTGTGCGGTGATGGCCGGTTTCAGCCAGGGCGGCGGCATCGGCCTGGTGCTGTCGCGCTGGATGGCCCATAACGACCCCGGCCAGGACATCCTGTCGATGGACGTGGCGCGCTTTGGCGCCTTCGCCACGCCCCGATACACCTCGCTCAAGGTGCCGGAAAATTATTCGCGGCGCTTCCGGCTGGCCTATCCGAACGAGGAGCTGCCCGCCGCGCGCCCGGTGCGCCGTTCACCGATCTACGATCGGCTGCGCGCGGCCGGCGCGGTCATGGGGGCCAACTTCGGACTCGAGCATGCGCTCTGGTTCGCACCGAGCGGTGTGGCGCCGACCGAGACCCCGACCTACCGGCGCTCGGAAGCCTTTGCCTTCGTGCGTGCCGAGTGCCAGGCGGTGCGCACCACGGTCGGCCTGTACGAGACCACGAACTATGGCAAATACGAGGTCACCGGCCGCGGCGCGCGCGCATGGCTCGATCGGGTGTTTGCCTGCCGCATACCCGCACCGGGGCGACTCGGGCTGGCGCCGATGCTCAGCCCCGCCGGCCGCATCATCGGCGATCTGTCGATAGCCTGCCTGGCCGACGACCGCTTCATGATCGTGGGCTCAGGCTTTGCCGAGGAATTCCACCTGCGCTGGTTCTGGGCCTCGGAGCCTGCGGCCGATGTATTCGTGCGCTCGGCGGCCTCGACGCTGTGCGGCGTGTCGATCGCCGGTCCGCAATCGCGCACCCTGGTGCAGCGTCTGGTGCGTGAGGACCTGTCGGCGCCCGTGTTCAAACTGTTCCAGCTCAGGCAGACCGCGGTCGGATTCGCGCCGGCGATCCTGACCCGGGCCGGTTTCACCGGTGAGCTCGGCTACGAGATCTGGACCACGCCCGACTATTTCGCCTCGCTCTACGATGATCTGTGGGATGCGGGGCGCGCGCTCGGCCTGACGCATTTCGGCGGCCGTGCGCTGTCATCGCTGCGGCTGGAGAAGGGCTATGGTTCGTTCAACAAGGACTTCCGCCCCGACTACACCGCCGCTGAAACCGGTCTCGACCGCTTCATCGACTTCGGCAAGGCGGATTTCACCGGTCGCGCCGCCGCCATCGCCGAGCGCGCGGCCGGCCCGGCGCGCCGGTTCGTGATCATGGAGGTCGCGGCCGCGGATGCGGATGTCATCGGCTACGAGTCGATCATCAAGGATGGTGCGGCGGTGGGTTACGTGACCTCGGGCGCCTACGGCCATTGCGTCGGCAAGAGCGTGGCCGCCGGCTACCTGCCCGCCGGCCTGGCGCGCGACGGTGAATCCTTCCAGATCGACATCCTGGGCGAGATGCGCACGGCCACGGTGCGGCTGCAGCCGTTGTACGATCCCGGGGGAGTGCGGCTGCGCGGATAAATCGGCCGCGGTAAATTGACGACGCCCGGGCGAACGGAGAAGCTTGGCGTGGCGTGCAGCGTCACACGCCGGCCTTACCATTAAAAATGCACGCGCTTCGGTACGGAGAGACTATGAAAGCCCTGTTCGGCAATGTGCTGCTGCTGGCCCTCGTGGTGCACGGGACTGCCGTGGCCGACGACGCCAAGAAACTGCGCCTGATCACCTGGGCCGACTACGCGCCGGCCGAAGTGATCGCGCAGTTCAAGCAGGAGACCGGCATCCAGGTGGAAGTGACGCTGTCGAACAACGAGGAGATCATCTCCAAGCTGCGCGCCACCGGCGGCGCCGGCTTTGATCTGGCGCAGCCGTCGCAGGATCGCATCACCGGCGTGCAGCGCGAGTTCGGCATCTACAAGCCGATCGACCTCGCCCAGGTCAAGATCGAACAATTCAGCCCCGAGATACTCGAGGTCACGCGCAAGAACACCACGCTCGACGGCAAGCTGTATGGACTGCCTTACCTGTGGGGCGCCGACGGGCTGGTGGTCAACACCAAATACGCCAAGGTCGCCGACTATCCGGATCTGTGCCGCGCGGATCTCAAGGGCAAGACCTCGCTGCGGCTGCGCCGCCCGGTACTGATGGCGTTTGCGTTCGCCTCCGGCAAGGATCCGTTCGCGCTCTACGGCGATCCCAAGGCGTACGCGGCGCTGATGGAGAGCGTCGGCGCGACGCTCTCGGCCTGCAAATCGATCGTCCGGTTTTTCTATGACAACAAGGACCAGCTGCTCAACGGCATGCGCTCGGGCGAGATCGTGGCCGCGATGATGTGGGATACCGGCGGCTGGACGCTCAATCGCGAGGATCCGAACATCCAGTTCATCGTGCCCAAATCCGGCGCCATGGGCTGGCTGGATACGTTTGCGCTCCCGGCGCGCGGCCGCAATGACGCTGCCGCCTATGCCTGGATCAATTTCACCATGCGACCGGATGTTGCCGCCAAGATCACCAATTCGGTGGGCAACTGGACCGCCGCGCGCGGCACTGAAAACCTGGTGAATCAGAAATTCCGGGCGCAGTTCAACGCCAGCTTTCCCGGCGGGGCTTTCAAGGACATTCACTGGTACCCGGCGATTCCGTCGGGGGTCGAGGAAACCGAAGGGCGGATCCTGGATCGCATCAAGGCCGCCAATTGAGTACCCCGGACCTAAGCGTCGAGCAGGTCGACAAGCGCTTCGCCGATCACGTGGCGGTCGACCGGCTGTCATTCGCGGTCGAGCGCGGCAGCTTTTTTTCCATTCTCGGGCCTTCAGGCTGCGGCAAGACCACGCTGCTGCGCATGATTGCCGGATTCACGCTGCCCGACAGCGGCGACATCCGCATCGGCGGGCGCAGCATGCGCGCGGTCGCGCCCAACCGCCGGCCGGTCAACATGGTGTTCCAGCATCTGGCGCTGTTTCCGATGATGTCGGTGGGCGACAACGTGGGCTTCGGACTGGCGCGGCGCGGGGTGAACAAGCCCGAGCGCGCGCGCCGCGCCGCGGCCATGCTCGAGCGCGTGGGCCTGGCCGGTGCGGCCAACAAGCGGGTCGAGGAGCTCTCGGGCGGGCAGCGCCAGCGGGTCGCGATCGCCCGCAGCCTGGTGCTCGAACCCACGCTGCTGCTGCTCGATGAGCCGCTGGGCGCGCTCGACCTGAAGCTGCGCGAGCACATGAAGATCGAGCTCAAGCAACTGCAGGCTGCCTTCGCTACCACTTTCGTCTACATCACGCACGATCAGTCCGAGGCGCTGGTGCTGTCGGACCATGTGGCGGTGATGAACCGCGGCCGCTTCGAGCAGACCGGCACGCCGCAACAGCTCTACTACGAGCCGGCCACGGCATTCGTCGCCGGCTTCGTCGGCGCCAACAATCGCATCGCCGGGCGCGCCGCCAGCGTCGACGGGGAACTGGTCGAGCTGGTCACGCCGCAGGGCTGGTCGGTGCGCGCCCGTCGCAGTGGCGCGATTGCAGCGGGCGATTCGGTCGCGGCGTTCGTGCGCCCGGAAGTGGCCAGCATCGAACTCGACCCCGCGCAGCTGCCGCCGCAGATGACGCGCTACGCGGGCGAGGTCCAGAGCCTGCTGTTCGACGGCGCCAATTCCGCGGTGCTGCTGGTGGAGCGGCAAACACGCTTCGAGTTTCGCGTCGCGCTGCCGCAGACCGGGCGGCTGGCGGATCTGAAGACCGGCGCGCAGGTATTCTTTGGCTTCGATCCGCAGCGCGCGATCTGCTTCACTGCGGCCGCGGCCGCCGTTCCGGGCAGCGCGCATGTCTGACACCTCCGGCCGGGCGGTGTGGCAGCGCCGCATGGTGCTGGCGGTGCTGCTGACGCCGGCACTGCTGTGGCTGTTCGCGCTGATCATCCTGCCGCACGTGCAGCTTGCGCTGCTGTCGTTTCGCGAGCGCATCGCCCCGCGCACCTACGCGGCGAGCCTGATGCAGTACCGGACGTTTTTCGCCGAACCGCTGTACTGGGGGGTATTCGTCCGCACCGCGGTCATGTCGGCGCTCGCCACCGCGCTGACGCTGCTGGTGGCGTTCCCGGTGGCGTGGATCATCGCCAAGGTCGCGCGCGGCCGTGCCAGCTCGCTGCTGTTCGTGCTGTGCCTGATTCCGTTCTGGGTCAGCGAGACGGTGCGCGCGCTCGGCTGGCTGATCCTGCTGCGCGAATCCGGAGTCCTGCCGACGCTGCTGGTGCGGCTGGGTATCACCGCGGTGCCGGTCGAGCTGCTCTACCACAATTCCACCATCCTGGTCGGGCTGGTCTATACCTCGCTGCTGTTCATGGTGGTGCCGCTGGTGAGCAGCCTGGAGAGCCTGGACAACTCGCTGATCGAGGCGGCCTATAACCTTGGAGCCAAGGGGCCTGCGATCCTGCGGAAGATCGTCATACCGCACGCGGCGCCCGGCATCACCTCCGGCTGCATCGTGGTGTTCATGCTCACGCTCGGCAACTACCTGACGCCGAACCTGCTCGGCGGCAAGAATTCGCAGTGGTTCACCGAGCTGATCTACACGCAGTTCATCGTGCGCTTCAACTGGGAGCAGGGTGCCGCGTTCGGCTTCCTGCTGCTGGCGCTGTCCACCGGCATGGTCGCGCTCGGGCTGCGGGTCAGCGGCCAGCGCTTCGTCGACGTGATGCGCCGCGCATGATCGCGTCGCTGCCACGTCCGGCCTGGCTGCGTGCCGCCACGGCGCTTTATCTGGGCGCGTTCCTGCTGTTCCTGTTCGTGCCGCTGGCGGTGGTTGCGGTATTCGCGTTCAACAATGCGCCCTATCCGGCCCCGCCGTGGCACGGGTTCACGCTCGACTGGTTTCTCGGCAATCCGGCCGCCGGCCGCACCGGGCTGTTTCGCGATTCGGAGCTGCTCGGCAGCATCTGGACCAGCGTCGTGGTTGCAAGCTGGGTGACTGCACTGTCGGTGATGGTGGGCACGGCGAATGCCTTCCTGATGGAGCGCTACCGTTTTCCAGGCAAGCAGCTGCTGTCGGTGCTGATGCTGGTGCCGCTGGTGATTCCGGGCGTCATTCTGGGCATCTCGATCCTTGCTTTCTGCAGCCGGCTGGCGGAATTTGCCGACAGCCTGTGGGGGCTGGACCTGGACTTCCTGCGGCCCGGACTGGTGCTGGTGGTGCTCGGCCAGTTCTCCTTCGTGGCGACCATTGCCACGCTGATGATCAGCGCACGGCTGAAGCGCTTCGACCGTACGCTGGAGGAGGCGGCGCTCAACCTGGGGGCCTCGCAGGCGGCGGTGCTGCGCACCATCACGTTCCCCTACCTGCGCCCGGCGCTGATCGGCTCGGCGGCGATTTCATTCCTGATGTCGTTCGAGAATTTCAATACCACGCTGATGCTAGTGGGCGAGGATGCGCCGCTCACGGTGCTGATGTACGGCCGCATGCGCGAGGGCGCGAGCCCGGTACTGAACGCCGTGAGCCTGTTTCTGATGCTGGCTTCGGCGCTGCTGGCGCTGTCCCTGATGGGCGGTGGCCGGCGTGGCGCGGAAAGGACAGCGGCCGCGGCGGCGGATGCGGCTTAAGACGCCTCCGTTCAGGCCGCTGTCACCTTGATGCCAGTGGCGCGCTCCTGGTCCTGGACCAGGCGCCGCGCCGACCAGAAAAAATGAAACGTGGCCCAGAAGCCGGTCGGCGCCAGGCACAGCAGCGCCAGACGCAGCGATGCGGCATTGGCAATGTGGCCGGGTGCGAACCAGTCGCTCAAAAAGCCGACCGCCTGCGGTGCCACCACCAGATTGAACACATTGGCGATGAACAGCACGACGCAGCAAAACATGGCACGCATGCGCGGCTCGGCCAGGTTATTCAACAGTCCGAAGCCCGGCCCGATATAAAAATAGATCGACGGTATGAACACCCAGAGCAGCGCCGTCGACAGCCGCAGCGAGTGGCTCCAGTAGATCACGATGGAGATGACTGTCGATACGCCGATGACGCCGCCGAGCAGCCACACGATTCGCTTGGGATTAGCCATCCACGGTTGCGCCAGCAGCCAGGCGGTCAGCAGCGAGGCGGCGATGCCACCATACAGGTGCATCGGGGCGGTGATCGCTCCGGCGTGGCCGGCGCTGAGTGAATAACTGCGCATCAGGAACGTCGGTGTCCACCACATCAGGCCCCAGCCCCACAGCGCACACACTGAAGTGGCCATGATGACGTGCACTGCGGCACGCTGGCTCCAGAGATATTGCATCGTGACCAGGAACGAGGGACTGTCGGCGTGCAGCTTGTGATCCAGGCAGCCACGGCGCGGTTCGCGCACCGTCGCATACAGCCACACGCCGAACACCACGCCGGCGGCACCGAGCCACAGAAATACCGTGCGCCAGCCATACAGATCGGATACCCGGCCGGCGAAATCCGCTGCGATCCAGGCTCCGATCGGTGCGCCGAGGGCAAACATCGTCAACGCCATCGGCCGGCGTACGCAGGGAAAATAATCCGATAGGATCGAGTTCGCGGCCGGGGTGCCGCCGGCCTCGCCGACACCCACGCCGAGGCGCGACAGCTGCAGCTGGCGATAATCATGCGACAGGCCGGTGCACATGGTCATCGCCGACCAGGCCAGCACCGAGCAGGTCAGAATGATGCGGCGGCTGAAGCGGTCGGTGAGCCAGGACAGCGGGAAGCCGAACAGCACGTAGAACAGCGCGAGTGAGGTGCCGGTCAGGAACGCGATCCCGGAATCCGTCAGATGCAGCTCGAGCCGGATCGGTTCCAGCACGGTCGAGATCGCATAGCGGTCCGCGATGCTCAGCGTATAGACCGCGACCATCATCATCAGCACGTACCAGCGCGCCATGAAGGACGCCTGGCTGGCATCGACCGAGACCGGTTCCAGGGCGGCAGGGACTGAAATGTTGCTGGCCCCCATTGCTGGTTGTGGGATCGGTTCCGAAGCCGCGCCGCGCCGTACCCCGGTGACGCGTCGCGCCCGAACCATGGTACTGGGTTTGCGCCGCCGACGCAGGCCCAGAGGTCCGCGGATGCCTTTGTTTGCTGAGCCGTGGGCCTTTTCTGTATGCGGCTTGGCCGCCGCACACGCCGGTTTACGTCTATGCTCTGCGTCAAACGGCGGCGCCGGTCCAGCCAGGGCGACCTTATGCAGCTGAAGGACATCAGGACCTTTGTGGTCGGCAATCCGCCGCCGCATTTCGGCGGCCGCTGGTTCGTGTTCGTCAAACTGACCACCAACGACAACATCAGCGGGATCGGCGAGTCCTACGGCGTGCCGTTTCATCCGCATCTGGTGGCCAGGATGCTCGAGGATGTGTTCGGCCGCTACCTGGTGGGCCGGGACCCGCATGACATCGAAGCGCTGTGGCGGCGCGTGTATTCCAGCGGCTTCACTCAGCATCCGGACCTGTGCATGATGGGCGTGCTCAGCGCGCTCGAGATGGCCTGCTGGGACATCGTTGGCAAGGCTGCCGGCCAACCGGTGTACAAACTCCTGGGCGGCCAGGTGCACGAGCACCTGCGCTCCTACACCTACATCTATCCCCGGCCCGACCAGGGCAGTGAGATCTATCACGACGCGGCGTTGTCGGCCGAGCGCGCGCACGATTACCTGCGCCAGGGCTTCACCGCGCTCAAGTTCGATCCGGTCGGCCCGTACAGCGCATTTGACGGGCGACAGCTGTCGCTCGAGGCACTGGATCGTGCCGAGCAGTTTGTGCGCGTGCTGCGCGAGGCGGTCGGATCGAAGGCCGATCTGCTGTTCGGTACCCATGGCCAGATGACCGCGGCCGGGGCCATTCGCCTGGCGCGCCGGCTCGAACCCTACGATCCGCTGTGGTTCGAGGAGCCCGTGCCGCCGGACAGTCCGGAAGAGATGGCGCGCGTGGCGCGTGCGACCACCATACCGATTGCGACCGGCGAGCGGCTCACGACCAAGTACGATTTTGCCCGCCTGCTGCAGGCCGGCGCCGCCGCCATTCTTCAGATGAACCTGGGGCGCGTCGGCGGCCTGCTGGAGGCCAAGAAGATCGCCGGCATGGCCGAGACGCGCCATGTGCAGATTGCGCCGCATCTGTATTGCGGTCCGGTGGTCGGTGCCGCCAACGTGCAACTGGCCACCTGCAGCCCGAATTTCCTGATCCTGGAGAGCATCGAGCGCTGGCAGGGTTTTCACAGCGATATCCTGATGAAGCCGATCCAGTGGCAGGACGGCTACGTCATCCCACCGACCGCAGCCGGCCTAGGTGTCGAGCTCAACGAGGAATGCGCGCTGCGCCATCCGTACCAGGGCGACCAGCTGCACCTGGAAATGCATCCCGGAGCGGTCACCTGAAGGGCGAGTGAACCATGAACCTAAGCCGGCGGGGCGCCCCGCCGCGCCACCACTTCATAGCCACGCTCTTCAGGCTCGTCATCGCTAATCTGCGCCGGGAACCCCTGGCCGAGTACCTCGACCTGGCAGGCGTCCTCGAGACGGCGAATGATGTTGGGCGAGAATTCGCGCGGCCCATAGCGGCGCTGTCCGTCCTTGAAGATGCCGAGCACCAGCGGCGCGATCTCCAGCGGCACCTCCAGATCGCGCGCCAGCTGGTCGAACAGACCCACGTCCTTGATCACCAGCTCCATGGTGAAGTTGATATCGCGGCTGCCGTTCAGGATCACCTGGGATTCGGTTTCGTGAACGAAGGAGTTGCCGGAGGAGATGCGGATCGCCTCGTAGGCGGTATTCAGATCCAGGCCGGCAACGGCGCAGGTGGTGAGCGCCTCGGCCAGGGCGGCCAGATGCACCGTGCACAGATAATTGGTGACCACCTTCAGCCGCGAAGCCGTGCCGAGCGGCCCGGTGTGCAGGATGCGCCGCCCCATCGTGGTCAGCACCGGCAGCACGCGCTCGAAGGTGTCGCGCCGGCCGCCGGCAAAGATGGCGATGTTGCCGGTGGCGGCGCGATGGCAGCCGCCCGACACCGGGCAGTCCATCGTAAGGCCGCCCCTGGCCTCGATCAGCGCGCCCAGGCGCAGCACCTCGGCGTGATCGGTGGTGCTCATCTCGAGCCAGATCTGTCCGGCGCGCAGCGCGGGCAGAAAGCCGTCCGCTCCTTCCACCACCGCGGCCGACGCGGCCGGCGAGGGCAGGCAGGTGATGATCAGATCGACTGCTGCCGCCATCGCGCGCGGCGATGCCGCGCAGCTGGCACCGCGCTGCACGAAGGACTGTTCCAGCTGCTGGTTCAGATCCCGCACCATGAGCGCGTGGCCGTTGCGCAGCAGCGTAGCGGCAAGCTTGCCACCGACGTTGCCGAGACCGATGAAGCCGATTTTCATAAGCTGTTCACCTTCGCAGGTGCCGCTGCATCGCGGCGCGGGCGCGATCAGCGTGCTGCGCCTGGTGCATTTTGTCAAAGCAGCGCTGCCAGCGATAAAATATTGAAAGATCAATGAATTACGGTAATGCCGGGCGGCTTATGCCGGCGCCGGCTGCGGCGCTGGCGGCGGCGCGCCCCCCCGCCGAGCGCCCGCCTGGCGCTGCGGCCAGGCGATGTCGCGTTGAGACATGTGCCGGTCGCTATACCGGCATAGCAGCGCGGCCGCAGACTGTACGATGACAATGAGGCTCCGTCTGTCTTAAGTTCGGAAACGCCCTACCCACAAGCCGGGGAGAACATCGATGGCCGATGGCCAGAATGAGGAATTCGATCTCGACAGCCTGGATGATCAGGAGTTGACCGAACAGGTTCACGACGATCTCTACAACGGCCTGAAGGAAGAGGTCGAGCAGGCCACCCGGATTTTTCTGGCACGCGGCTGGTCGCCCGAGAAGGTGCTGAACCACGCGCTGGTCGAAGGCATGCGCATCGTGGGCATCGATTTTCGCGACGGCATCCTGTTCGTGCCCGAGGTGTTGCTGGCGGCGAACTCGATGAAAGGCGGCATGGAGATCCTGCGGCCACTGCTGGCCGAGACCGGCGTCGAACCGATCGGCAAGATCGTCATCGGCACCGTCAAGGGCGACATCCACGACATCGGCAAGAACCTGGTGTCGATGATGCTCGAGGGCGCCGGCTTCGAAGTCATTGATCTGGGTATCAACAATCCGGTCGAAAAGTACCTGGCTGCGATCGAGCAGCACCAGCCCGACATACTCGGACTGTCGGCGCTGCTGACCACCACGATGCCTTACATGAAAGTGGTCATCGATACGCTCAAGGAAAAGGGCATCCGCGACAAGTACATCGTGCTGGTCGGCGGCGCCCCGCTGAATGAGGAATTCGGTAGAGCCATCGGTGCCGACGCCTACTGTCGCGATGCCGCGATCGCCGTGGAAACCGCCAAGTCGATGGTGGCGGCGCGCCGCGCCGCGCGCTAAAAGCGCCGACCATCATGCAGTCCCCGGACCGGTTACTGGTTATCGCGTGCGGCGCGCTGGCGCGCGAGATCACGGCGCTGAAGCGCGCCAGCGGCTGGTCGGCGATCGACGTGACCTGCCTGCCACCAGAGCTGCACAACCGTCCGGAAAGGATTCCCGCCGCCGTTGGCGCCGCGATCCGCGATGCCCGTGCACGCTATGCACGTATCTTCGTGGCCTATGCCGATTGCGGCACCGGCGGGGCGCTCGATCGAATACTGGCCGAGGAGGGCGTCGAGCGGCTGCCCGGGGCGCACTGCTATGAATTCTTCGCCACCTCGGCCGTGTTCGCGGCGCTGGCGGATGCCGAGCCCGGCACGTTCTATCTGACTGATTTCCTGGTGCGGCATTTCGAACGGCTGGTCATCGCCGGTCTCGCGATCGACCGCCATCCCGAGCTGGCGGGCGAGTACTTCCGCCATTACCGCCGCGTGCTCTATCTGGCGCAGGTCACGGACGCGCAGCTGCAGCAGCAGGCGCGCGCCATCGCCGCGCGGCTCGGGCTCGCCTACGAGCAGCGCGCTACCGGCTACGGCGATCTGGCGAGCGGGCTTGCGCGCGCGGTGCGCAGCCCCGGCATTGGCGTCGTGGTCGAGCGCCCGCGCGCGCACTCGGCCACCTAGCAGAGTTCAGCCGCGTGGCGCAGCTGATCATCATCTCGTGGCGCGACATCCCGGCCCAGGTCATCGTCAAGCGTGGCCGCGAGACGGCGAAGGTGCAGCTGTCGCAGCGTTTTCAGGAGGCGGTCGACCGCGCCGCGATGCGCGCCGGCAAGGGCAGTTCCGATGCCTATCTTGCCGACTGGAAGCGCAGCCCGCCGCGATTGTGCGGCGATGACCTCAAGGCGGTGGCCGATGCCGAGGCCGCGGTTCTGGAGGCTCGCTACAGCGATGAGGATCTGGAACGCATGATCCGCGCCAAGGGCGTCGACGATCGCCTGGCAGGCGAGGGCGCTGCGGCCGATAGTTCCGGAGCGCGCTGATGTACCGCATACGCCTGTGGTCGGTGCGCCATGCCCGGGGCCTGGATCGATTCTATGGGGTCTTCGAACGGCTACTGGTGCGGCTCGCCCCGCTGCTGCGGGCGATCGGCTATCAGCGCCTGGAGCGGCCGCTGGCGGCGGTCGAGCGCGGCGTCAAAGGGCTGCTGTTCGACTGCAAGATGTGCGGCCAATGCGTGCTGAGTTCCACCGGCATGTCGTGCCCGATGAACTGCCCGAAAAATCTGCGCAACGGCCCCTGCGGCGGCGTGCGCCCGGATGGCTGCTGCGAGGTCAATTCGCAGATGCGCTGCGTCTGGCTGCTGGCGTTCGACGGCGCTGAGCGTATTGCGGGCGGCATCGACCGGATCCGCGTGATTCAGGCTCCGGTCGACGGGCGCCTGCAGGGGCGCTCCTCCTGGCTGCGGCTGGTGCGGGAGCGCACCGAGTCGACACCGCAGGCGTCAGCGCCATGAGGTTCGAAGACGAGCCGGTACCGGGCTATCCATTGCCGATCCTGCCGGGCCACGTCTCTCCGGGCCGCTTCGAGCGCGTGCTGCGCGCCGGCGCCTTTGCCGTGACGACCGAGCTGGCACCGCCGGATTCCGCCGACCCGCAGGAGGTCTACCAGCGCGCGCGCGTGCTCGATGGCTACGTCGACGCGATCAACGCCACCGACGGTTCCGGCGCCAACTGTCACATGTCGAGCCTGGCGGTATGCGCACTGCTGACGCGCGTCGGCTACGCGCCGGTGATGCAGATCTCCTGCCGCGACAAGAATCGAATTGCCATCCAGGGTGACATCCTCGGCGGCGCGGCCATGGGCGTATGCAACATGCTGTGCCTGACGGGCGATGGGGTGCAGGCGGGTGATCACCCGCAGGCCAGGCCGGTGTTTGATCTGGACTCGGTGTCGCTGCTGGAAATCGGCCGCATGCTGCGCGATGAGCACCATTTTCAGAGCGGCCGCAAGCTCAGCTTCTCGCCGCGGGTACTGTTCGGTGCCGGGGAGAACCCGATGGTGCCGCCGCTCGAGCACCGCGCGCTGCGGCTGGCAAAGAAGGTGGCCGCCGGTGCGCAGTTCATTCAGACGCAGTACGTGTACGACCTGGCGCGACTGCGCTCGTTCATGCGCGGTGTCGAGGAGCTGGGGCTGCTCGAGCGCGTGTTCCTGTTAATCGGCGTGGGTCCGATCAAGAGCGCCAGGGGCGCCGAGTGGATGCGCCGGCACGTGCCCGGGGTGCACATCCCCGATGCGATGGTCGAACGCCTCGCAGGCGCGCAGGATCAGGCGCGCGAAGGGCGCAACATCTGCGTCGAACTGATTCAGGAGATACGCACCATGCGCGGTGTCCACGGCGTGCATGTGATGGCATACCGCCAGGAGGAGGCGGTGGCCGAGATCATCACCAGGTCCGGCGTGCTGGAGGGACGTACGCCCTGGCACCCGGGACGCGATCAGAATTCTGCCGACAGGAAAGCATCATGACCGATACCGTTCTGAGTTCCGCAACCAGGGAGGTGGTGATCGGATTTGACCGCCCGTTCGTCATCATCGGCGAGCGCATCAATCCGACCGGGCGCAAGATCCTCGCGGCCGAGATGTCGGCCGGTGACTTCAGCCGGGTGGAGACCGACGCCCGCGCCCAGGTGGAAGCCGGCGCCCACATGCTGGATGTCAACGCCGGTATCCCGCTGGCCGATGAGCCGGCGATCCTGGCGCGGGCCATTCAGCTGGTGCAGTCGATCACCGATGTGCCGCTGTCGATCGACTCCTCGATCGTTGCCGCGCTGGAGGCGGGACTTAAGGTCTACAAGGGTAAGGCGCTGGTGAATTCGGTGACCGGCGAGGAGGAGCGGCTTGAGAGCGTGCTGCCGCTGATCAAAAAATACGGCGCTGCGGTGGTCGCGATTTCCAATGATGAGACCGGCATTTCCGAGGATCCGGACGTGCGCTTCGAGGTGGCGAAGCGCATCGTGCATCGCGCGCTCGATCACGGCATTCCGGCGTCCGACATTGTGGTCGATCCGCTGGTGATGCCGATCGGCGCCATCAATCGCGCCGCGGTGCAGGTGATGCGGCTGCTGCATCGCCTGAAGACCGAGCTCAAGGTCAACACCACCTGCGGTGCCTCCAACATCAGCTTCGGACTGCCGCGCCGCAACGGCATCAACGCGGCGTTCCTGACCATGGCGATCGGATCGGGCATGACCTCCGCGATCACCAATCCGCTGCACCCGGAGGTGGTGGAGGCGGTACTCGGTGCCGACGTCATGATGGGCCATGATCCGGACTGCGCGCGCTGGATCAGGAAATTCCGCGAGCCGCCGCCGGCAGGTGCCGATGGCGAGGCCGGCCGTGGTCGTCGCGAGGGCGGTCACCGGCGTCGTCCGACTCCGGCGGCCTAGAGCGCATTCGTGGCCGCAGCCGATGCCCTGGTAGTCTTTACGCCGTCCGGCAAGCGCGGACGCTTCGAACTGGGCACCCCGATACTCTCGGCCGCGCGCAGCCTTGGCGTCGACATCGATTCGGTGTGCGGCGGGCGTGCCCTGTGCACGCGCTGCCAGGTGCTGATCGCCGAGGGCGAGTTCGCCAAGCACAACGTGCGCTCCTCGGCCGGCAACCTGTCGCCGATGTCGGCCGCGGAGCACAAGCTTGCCGATCGCAAGCTGCTCGCGGCCGGCCGCCGGCTGTCCTGCCAGGCGCGCCTGCAGGGCGACGTGGTGGTGGATGTGCCGGCGACCAGCCAGGTGCACCGCCAGGTGGTGCGCAAGGCCGCCGAGGCGCATGACATCGAGCTCTATCCGCTCATCACGCTGCACTATGTCGAAGTCGCCGAGCCGGACATGCACGATCCTTCAGGCGACCTTGCGCGACTGGCCGATGCGCTGGCGCGCGAGTGGCAGCTCACCGACCTGGAATGTGATCTTAAAGTGCTGCAGGCGCTGCAGGCGGCACTCAGGGGCGGGAAATGGAAGGTCACGGTCGCGGTCCACGACCGCTCGCGCATCGTGTCGGTCTGGCCGGGCCTGCACGAGAAGGTGTATGGGCTGGCCGTGGACGTGGGCTCGACCACCATTGCGGCGCACCTGTGCGACCTGACCAGCGGCGACATCGTGGCTGCGGCCGGGATCATGAATCCGCAGATCCGCTTCGGCGAGGATCTGATGAGCCGCGTGTCGTACGCGATGATGAACCCGGGCGGCGCCGCGCAGATGACCACGGCCGTCAGGGGCGCGCTGAGCGAGCTGGCGGCCGACGTGGCGCGCTCGGCCGGCATCGCCACGGATGCGATCCTCGAGATGACCCTGGTCGGCAACCCGATCATGCACCACCTGGTGCTGGGCCTTGATCCGGTGGAGCTGGGCGGCGCGCCGTTCGCGCTCGCGGTCGACAGCGCCGTCACGGTCACGGCGGCCGAGCTCGACATTGCCGTGAATCCGAACGCACGCATCTACGTGCTGCCGTGCATCGCCGGCCACGTCGGCGCCGACACCGCCGGCATGATCCTGGCGGAACGGCCTGACCTTGCGCAGCCGCTGACGCTGCTGGTGGATGTCGGCACCAACGCGGAAATCGTGCTCGGCAACCGGGCGCGGCTGCTCGCCTGTTCCAGTCCGACCGGCCCGGCATTCGAGGGCGCGCAGATCAGTTGCGGCCAGCGCGCAGCCCCGGGCGCAATCGAGCGCGTGCGCATCGATCGCAGCACGCTCGAGCCGCGCTACCGGGTGATCGGCTGCGAGCTGTGGTCGGATGATCCCGGGTTCGCCCAGGCCGTCGGCACCACCGGTGTCACCGGCGTGTGCGGCTCGGGCATCATCGAACTGGTCGCCGAGCTCTATCTCGCCGGCGTCATCAACCAGGATGGCGTCATCGACGGATCACTGGCGGCGACAAGCCCGCGGGTGGTGGCGAACGGCAGGACATTTGCTTACCTGCTGGCTGCGGGCGAGCATGCGCTGTCGATCACGCAAAACGACGTGCGCGCGATCCAGCTGGCGAAAGCCGCGCTGTACGCCGGCATCCGCTTGCTGATGGAGCGGCTGGGGATCGAACAGGTGGAACGGATCCGGCTGGCCGGTGCGTTCGGCAGCCACATCGACGTCAAGTACGCGATCATTTTGGGGATGGTTCCCGATTGCGATCTCGCGCAGGTGCGCTCGGCCGGCAACGCCGCCGGCACCGGTGCGCGCATCGCACTGCTCGACGCGACGTCGCGGGATCTCATCGAGGCCTTGGTCAGGCGCATCGAGAAAGTCGAGACCGCCATCGAACCGCGATTTCAGCAGCTGTTCGTCGAGGCCATGGCGATTCCGCACAAGACGGCGAGCTATGTGCACCTGCGCAAGGTCGTAGAGCTGCCGGCGCTCAAGGAATCGAGCAGTCAAAGCGAAACGCGCGGACGCCGGCCGCGACGTTGAACAGCGGCCCCTGCGCCGCGATGAACTGCCCGGCATCGATGGCCGAGAATGGCGTGCTGCAGGCACGCAACTTGCGAGCGAATGTTTCTATCGGTGAGGCTGAAACAATTTGTTACACATTGCGTTACTATAGGCGTGTGCCCCTGCCGCGATCTGCAAAGTCAGCTTACATGACGCGCCGATTGCCAAATGTCAAACAATTAGGTGATACCCGTGGCAACACCCAACAATCGAGAAAACTGGCGCTTTGAAACCATTTCGGTGCACGGCGGCTACTCGCCGGAAGCGACGACCAAAGCAGTCGCGGTGCCCATTTATCAAACCGTCGCTTACGCGTTCGACAATGCGCAACACGGCGCGGATCTTTTCGATCTGAAGGTGCCGGGGAATATTTACAGCCGCATCATGAATCCGACGCAGGATGTCCTGGAGCAGCGGCTGGCGGCCCTCGAGGGGGGCATTGCTGCATTGGCGCTGGCCTCGGGCCAAGCCGCAGTCACTTATTCCATCCTCACCATCTCCGAGGCGGGCGACAACATCGTTGCCTCGAG
>DATAJH010000149.1:0-25517 GCA_036262215.1 Steroidobacteraceae bacterium | reverse complement strand
TTCCAGAACGTCTCGTTCAAGCTCAAACTCGACCACGGACTGTTGACTATCGATCCCATCGATTTCGAAATGCCGGCCGGCAAGCTCGCCGGACAAATCCGACTGAACACCAGCGACGGCGCGCCGGACGCGAACCTGGATATCCGGTTGAGTGGCATACAACTGAGTCAATTCAAATCCAGCAAGTCATCGGCGCCGCCGCCGCTGGAGGGCCTCATGGAGGGACGTGTGCGACTGGAAGGTCACGGCAATTCCGTGCACGCGATTGCCGCCGACGCCAACGGCACCATCAGTGCCGTGGTTCCCCGCGGCCAGATGCGCGCGGCGTTCGCCGAACTCGCCGGGATCGACATGGTGCGCGGCCTGGGACTGCTGCTTGGAAAGAAAGACGAGACAATCTCGATCCGTTGCGGGATCGTCGCCTTTGAGCTCAAGGATGGCAACGCGCAGGCCCAACGGCTGGTGTTCGATACCACCAACGTCCTCGTCACCGGAGACGGACACATTACGCTGGATGACGAGAAGCTGGATCTGAATCTGAAAGGGCAGCCCAAGAAATTTCGCTTCGATCGACTGCGCTCGCCGATCAATATTCGCGGCACGCTGCGGCATCCGAGCGTTAGCCTCTCGACCCCCGCGATAATCAAGCAGGGCGCCGTCGCGGCCGGGCTGGCGGTCATCGGCACGCCGATCGCCGCTGCGCTCGCGTTTATCGATCCCGGGCTCGCCAAGGATGCCGACTGCTCCGGGCTGACCGAACAAACACAGGACAAAGTCGAGCGACCTCCACCGCCCGAGTCGCCGCCCAAGTAGCAGGTTTTGCAGGTACCGACGGTTCGGAAGAATTGCTCAGTTCTACTCGGTGGCGCGCTGCAACGAGTCTGGACGCATTGATTTTCCGAGACGACGGATCTTCGTGGCCTTGACGTTACGCGTGCCCCGATGCTGTGAAAGGACATGCGTGAGTTCGGCGCCGAAGAAGAAAATCTGCGATGAGTAATATACCCACACCACCACCACGACCAGCGATCCGGCTTCACCGTACGCCGATCCGATGCCGGCCTTTCCCAGGTACAGGCCGATCAGGGTTTTTCCAACGCTGAACAGAGCTGCGGTGACCAGGCCGCCGGTCCATGAATCGCGCCAATTGGTCGTGGCGTCCGGAATATAGTGGAAAATGAGCGCAAACAAAGCCGAGGTGCCGGCCACGGACAGCAGAAAGTCAAATCCCTGCAGCATCCATTCCGGCAGCGGCAGCGCCCCACCCATGAATTTGCCCGCCGCCGCGAGCGCCGCGCTCAACAGCAGCGATACCAGCAACATCAGGCCGATGGCGAGTACCAACCCGAAGGAGAAAAACCGTTGCCTGACCAGCGCGAGAATTCCGGAGCTGCGGGCGGCGTCAACCTCCCAGATCTTGTCCAGCGCCGACTGCAGCTCGGAGAAGATCTGCGAGGCCCCGAATAACAGCGTCAGCAGTCCGAGCGCTGACGCGATCGAGGTCGCGCGCACACCTTGCGCATGCCCGATCATGTCGCGCACGGCGGCGGCACCGACCGGCCCCAGCAGTTCCTGAAACTGCCCCAGCACCTGCTCGCGCGCCGACTCTATGCCGACAAATGAACCGGCCAGGGCGATTGCCAGGATCACTATTGGCGCCAGCGACAACACCGCATAGAAAGCCAGCGACGCCCCCAGTCGTACGCTCTCGTGCCGGTTGCACTCGATCACGGTCTGGCGCAGCAGCTCCCACAGCGGCATCAGCTTCAGTTTAATTTTGCCCTTTGCCGGCGCCAGGCCGCGCGGGGCCACATGCGGTTCGCCCATCGTCCGACATTATGCCCAGCAGCGGATGAACACAGTGCCGCCGCGCCCCGTGTTCGCGTCAGACGATAGTTTGCTTTGCAGCGTGCAGATGACTGACACGGCACGCATTCCGGTCCCTGCACGCGGGTCGCCATGCCGCTGTAGGACAGTCATTACGGCAGATCGCGGCGTTGTGACTGATTGCACCCGGTCATGTCAGACACGGCGGGGCGTGCCGCCCTGTCACACTGCTGCATCCTTGCCAGCGACCGATGGAGATTGCAGATGGAGACGCCAACACCCCAGCCTTATGACCCGACTCCTGCGCCGATCGGAGACCCGCCGCTGGGTCCCACGACCGAGGCGTGGTGCCCACTGTGTCGTCAACGCGCCCGTGATCTGCGCCGGTCCGCCGCCTTCACGCGAACGCCCGCAACGGCGTAGCGATGCCAGCCAGCCAGAAGGAGTCGTCAGCAATGCCAGCGAAATACTCCAAATCGAGTGGACGAAAAGTTGAACGGGTCATGCATGAACTGAAACACGGCACATTACGCAGCGGCGTGTCCGGCAAGAAGGTGACCAGTCGCAAACAGGCGATCGCCATCGGTTTGTCCGAGGCGCGGCGCGCCGGCGCGCGTGTACCCCGGAAGCGGACGAGCTCGAGAGCTCAGGCCTCGTCGGCGAGGTGATGTGGCGAGCCGCAGGCTGCAATAACTGAAAAAAATGAGGAGGTATCTTTAGATGACGAATGAACCGGTAAAGGCGCTGCACAGAAAGACGGCCGGGATATCCGATGTGGCCACGCTGCGCCAACGTGCCCGCGCGCACATCGAAGACGGCGCGGTGACCTCGAGTTATCCGAAGGACCGGGAGACGATCATAGAACTTCTGAACGAGGCCCTGGCGACCGAGCTGGTATGCGTGCTGCGCTACAAACGCCACTACTACGCCACCAAGGGCATCCGCGCCAAAGTCGCCGCCGCCGAATTTCTGGAGCACGCTCAGGACGAACAGCAGCACGCGGATGAGATTTCGCAGCGCATCGTACAGCTGGGGGCCAATCCCGATCTCAATCCCTCGACGCTCGCCTCGCGCAGCCATGCCGAGTATGACGAAAGCAACGATCTGGCCGGAATGCTGAAGGCCAATCTGATCGCGGAGCGGGTTGCAATCGAAAGCTACAGGGAAATGATCGCATATGTCGGCGAGCGCGACCCGACCACGCACCGCATGCTCAAGGGCATACTGGCCAAGGAAGAGGAGCACGCCGAGGACATCGCCGATCTGCTGGACGAGGGCAAGAACACCTAGTCGCCGTGGTCGACCGCCTGACGCAATCGGCTACGCCGACGCTACGGGTCTGCTGCCGCCGGGCTCGGGCACCGACGGCTCAGTGGGCGCTGACGACTCGAGCGGCGCGGCGGCGATTACATCGTGCACAAAGCGCAGCTTATCGATCGCGGCTGCCGATAGAACGAATGGGTATGCGTCGGGCAGACCCATGCCGCGATTCAGGTTGTTGAGCACATAGGTGACGGGAAACCAGTCGGCAATCAGCTGATCGAAGGCGACCGAGCGATCCGCCGTCTGCAGGACGATGTGGTCCAGAGCCGGCTCGTTGTCGTTGCGCGGCCGGAGCGACAACCCGCAGGCGGCAGCGGTTTCCAGCGTATCGGTGATATGCAGGTAATGCGCCCAGGTTTCCGCCCAGTCTTCCCATGGGTGAGTGGTCGCGTAGGCACTGACGAAGCGCTGCTGCCAGTCAGGCGGCGGACCGCCACTACCGTAGTGTTCCTTCAGGGCCTGCGCGTAATCGAGACGCTCGTCGCCAAACAGCGATCGAAATGCCTCCAGCTGCGAACTGTCGCGGATCAGGCGGTCCCAGAAGTAATGTCCGATCTCGTGGCGAAAATGGCCGAGCAACGTGCGATACGGCTCGTGCAGCTGCACCCGGCGCCGCTCGCGTTCGGAATCGTCTGCCTCGGCGACGTTGACTGTGATGAGACCGGCGTCGTGACCGGTCAGTGCGGGCTTATCGTCGGCCGTGTCTTCATCGGAACAGAACTGGAACGCCAATCCGTCGTCGGGATCTTCCACCTTGCTCTTTACCGCCAGACCCAGCTGCGCCAGACCGTACATGAGCCGGCGTTTGGGCGCCTCAAGCCGCTGCCAGCGCTCGACCGATCCCGGTCGGCTGAGATTGGGAATGAGCTGCGTCAGGCGACAGGATGAACACAGCGGGTTGGAATCGCCGGCCGGAATCGCCCAGTTACAGATGCCCTGCGCGTTGTAATTCTGACACAGCTGATAGGAGCGGCCGGCGGCCTGGGGCCATGGCGAGATCCAGGTACCATCCGCTGACTGATCCAGGGATGCCATGGCTCTGAGATCCGGCAGATACGCCAGCAGGCGGTGGCAATTTGTGCACCGGGTATTCTCAAAGAACGCCAGATTGCGGCAGTGATCGCAATGAAATGCTTTCATGGTTTGCGCTGGTCGGCCGAGATCGTCGGCCACGCCGGCAGTGTGCCCTATTCCTCACTGCCGCTGAAGGGCGGTTTGGAGAGCGGTCGCAGTAAGGCGGCTCCGACACGGTGGCGATCGCCGGGTGCAGCAACTACTATGGCACGATGCCGCACCCAAATCGGATGCTGCGTCCGGTCTCATGATTCACCGATAGCATGAAAGACGATGCGACAGCTGCCGACGTGACCCGCGGCAAAGAATCAAGGCATCTGACGCTACAGGCGCGCGCGCTGCTCGCGCTCGCCGTGTGTGCCGTCACGGCGCTGCTTTACGTGTGTCATGAGGTGTTCGTGCCGGTTGCGCTCGCGTTGCTGTTTGCGCTGGTCCTGTCCAGCGCCGTCGAGGCGATGCACCGTCGGGGATTACCGCGCAGCCTGAGCGCGGTGCTGATGCTGTTGGTGCTGCTGACGATCATCGGCGCCACGTTCAGTGCCGTGGCCGGGCCGGCCCAGGACTGGTTTGCCGGCCTGCCGCAGACCCTGCAGACCATCGAGCGCAAGGTCCGGCCGGTGCAAAAGGCGCTGAGTCGAATCGAGCTGCTCACCAGCCGCGCCGATGCACTGGCGTCGGCGAGCCCGGCTGCGCCGCGCGGTGCGCCGCCGCCCGCGGCATCCAATGCGACCGGCACGATAAGCGCCGCCGACGTTCTGATTGAAACCCGCTCGGGGATAGTGAGCACCATCACGGTCATCATCCTGACGCTGTTCCTGCTGTCGGGGGGCCCGCCAATGCTGGCGCGCATGATGGCCGCACTCGCGACCGACGTGTACGCGATGCACGCGCTGAAGGTGATCGAGGCCATTCGCAGTGAGCTGGGGCGCTATTACGGCACCGTTGCACTGATCAATCTGACGCTGGGAATCGCCACCGGCGTGACGATGATGCTGCTCGGGGTTCCGAATCCGTTCCTGTGGGGAACGGTCGCGGCCGTGCTCAATTTCATACCCTACGTCGGCTCGGCACTGACGCTGCTGATCCTGACAATAGTTGCGCTGGTGTGTTTCGACAGTGTCGGCCGGATCGCCGCGGTCATGGCCAGCTACCTGGCGCTGGCGACCATCGAGGGCCAGATTGTACAACCGCTGTTTGTCGGTCACCGACTCGAGCTCAATCCCCTTATGGTTTTTCTCGCCGTGTGGTTTGGCGGCTGGATGTGGGGCATCGCCGGTATCACCGTCGCGGTGCCGAGTCTGGTTGCGCTGAAAGTCGCCGCTGAGCACAGCACACGCGGCCAGCCACTGGTCGAGTTCCTGAGCCCCATCAGGGCAAAGTCGAAAACACGCGGCCGCCGCGGCATCGAACCGGCAGTGCGGCCGGATCCTAGGGATCACAACAGCTAGTCGGCTGGCTCTGTGGCACCGCCATCGGCGCCGGTTTTTGCCACTACGCTGCGACCTGCGACTTCCAGACGGCGATCTCGGCGCGGTGCGCGGCGTCGTGCTGCGCCATGAAGCTCGGCAGGTCGCACATCGACACCCTGCCGACACCCTCCTGCTGCCCAGTTCGGGTCCAGGCCTCGGCCGCGAGCCCGCGCAGCTTGGCGATATTGCTCCGTCGCGCCGCGCGAAACGCGTCCAGCCCCTCGGATAACGACAGCGAGCGGTAGTGCCGGGCTGCAGCGATCGCCGCGCCGTCAAAGTCCGGCAGCTGTGGTTCGCGCTCGGATAACAGCTTATCGATCCGGCAGCCGAACCCTTCCCGCTCCAGATCCGCGAGATGCCACACCTGTTCCACGGGCGAAAACGTGCCACCGGTACCCGGCTGACGTGTCAGTTCGGGCTGCAATGCGAGCAATTCGAGCTCGAGGTATTGCGGCATGTCCTCGAGCGAGCGCATCAGCGCTTCGCGCTGCTCCACAGGGAGCGCCATGTACTGCATCGGTCCTCCTGCCAGCGGCCCAGGCTCGGCGGCAATTATCCCACTGCGACCGGCAGCGCAACAAAGTTGTTATATATCAGTTGATTACGCGTCTGCGGAAATCCACTGACGCCGCCGACAGCCGGTTGCCTCTATGATTCGCCCCGTGGCCGCGACGTTCGCACAGCCTCGTCGTCGATCCCTGGCAGCCGCGCTGCTCATGGTGTTCTTGTGTACCGGCTTGCACGCGGCGGTCGAGCCGCAAATCTCACCGCCGGCCGATCAGCAGCCGGAGCAGCTGACGGAAATAGTCGTGCATGCAACCGAGCCACGATTCGTCGCGCCAACGCGCCGCGATCGTATCGGGCGAATCTGGGCGCCGGTCTACATCAACGACAAGGGACCATTTCGCATGGTGCTCGATTCGGGCGCCGACCATTCGGGAATCAACACGCATGTCGCCGAAGCGCTGGGCCTGCCTCTGAATCAGTCGCGGCACGTCCTGCTGCGGGGTGTAACCGGAACTGCCGCGGTGCCAACCGTGCGCATCGACAGCTTTACCGTCGGCGACATGGCATTCGGCACCTCCGAATTGCCGATCGTGACTGATGCGCTCGGAGGCGCCGACGGCATTCTGGGTACCGATGGAATGTCGGACCGACGCATAGTGGTGGATTTTCGTCACGACCAGATCATCATCATGCGTTCATATAATGCGCGCGCGGCGGCCGGATTTCGCACCATTCCTTTTCAGTCGATACGAGGCAACCTGGTGGCGGTCGATGCGACGGTGGGGGGCGTGCGCACCACGGCAATCATCGACACCGGCGGTCAGGTCACGATTGCCAATCTGGCTCTGCGGCGGGCACTGGAACTGCGATGGTCGCGACTGAAGACCCGGCCGGACAAGATCATCGGCGTTACCACCGATGTTCAGGACGGCGATGCCGCCCGCACGCCGCCGCTGCTGATGGGGGAGCTTGCTTCCGGCGGGGTGGTCGAGATTCACTATCACGACATGACCTTCGGCGACATGCGTATATTCGAGCACTGGCACCTGACCAGCCAACCGGTAATGCTGATCGGAATGGACGCACTGGGACTGCTCGACACGCTGATCATCGACTACCGAAGGCACGAACTGCAGATTCGGATGCGCGACGAGGACTGATCGCGGCCGGTGCCTGAGGCGCTCGGTCCTTGATATTATCGCATCATGCCCCGGCACATAGCTTCGCCAACATCCCCGGCCATATCGCTGATGCGCGTGATCGGTATTGCGAGTGTGCTGACGTTCGCATCGTGGGCGCGCGCCCAGGAACCGCCTCGCACCCAGGCGGTCGACGCCGGTATCGCCGCCGCTCTGACCGACATCTCTTCCGCGCGCATCCGGGCTGACATCGAAAAACTGGCGGGCTTCGGCACGCGATCCACGCTGTCGGCGCAGGATCACGCCGCGATCTCCGCCGGCCGCGGAATCGGTGCCGCCCGCGAGTGGATCAAGTCGGAATTCGAGCGCTATTCCAGAGAGTGCGGCGGATGTCTTGAGGTGAAGACCGACGTCTTCATGCAGCCGGCCGCCGAACGCGTACCTCAGCCCACACAGATTACCAATGTCTACGCGGTCCTGAAGGGCTCGGATCCGGAAGCCGCGAAGCGCATTGTGCTGGTCACCGGTCACTACGATTCACGCAACAGCGACGTTCTCGATGTCACCGGCGATGCGCCGGGTGCCAACGACGACGGCAGTGGCACCGCAGTTAGCCTGGAGTGCGCCCGCGTTCTCAGCAGAATGAAATTTCCGGCGACGATCATCTTCCTCACGGTGGCCGGCGAAGAACAAGGGCTGTACGGCAGCGATCACTTCGCGCACATGGCCAGGCAACTGCAGTGGAACATAGAGGCGGCGCTGAACAATGACATCGTGGGCGGCAACAAGGGCGCCGAACAGGACGCCGGCACGGTGCGGGTATTTTCCGAGGGCGTGCCGGTAGCGGCCGATGATGGGCGGTTGCGGCAGATTCGCGCCATAGGCGGCGAAAGCGACTCCGACTCGCGGCAACTGGCGCGCTACGTCGCTGAAACCGCTGCTGCCTATGACACCGGTGTCAAGCCGCTGCTCATCTTCCGGCTGGATCGCTACCTGCGCGGTGGCGATCACTATTCCTTCAATCAACAGGGATTCGCGGCGGTGCGTTTCACCGAATATCGGGAGGATTTCAATCGCCAGCACCAGAATGTGCGCAACCAGAACGGCACCGAATTCGGAGATCTGCCGAAGTTCGTGGACTTCGACTATGTTGCCAGGGTAGCGCGCCTGAATGCCGCCACGCTGGCATCGCTGGCATCGGCTCCGGCGGCGCCCGCCAATGTGAAGCTCGTGACCGCCAGCGTGGAAAATGATTCGACCCTGAAGTGGGAGCCCTCCGCAGGGGCCAGCGGCTATGAGGTGATCTGGCGCGCCAGCAGCAGTCCCGAGTGGGAGCATGCCGAACCCGTCGGCACCGCAACCACCGATACGCTGGCGGTTTCCAAGGATAACGTGATCTTCGCAGTGCGCGCGCTCGATAAGGCGGGACATCGCAGCCTGGCGGTAGTGCCGTCGCCGCAGCGTTGACCACGCAGCCGCGGTCAACCGGCTATTCCGGGCTGATCTTCAGGCCCTTGAGATACTCCCTGACGGTATCGCGATAACCTTCGCTGCTGGTGACGGTCGCGCCGCCGGCCAGTACGAAGATGAAGTCCCCTCTGGGTGTGCGGCTAAGCTCGTGTACATGATTGACATTGACCAGGCAGGAGCGGCTGATGCGTAAAATCGGCTGCGACTGCAGCGACTTTTCGGCCTGCTGCAAAGTACTGCGCGCGTGGAAAGCATCGCGGCCGACAGTGACTTTCACGTAGTTGCGATCGCCCTCGACCAGCTCCACGTCGGCCACGTCCAGCAGATGCATCCGGCTGCCGGACTCCGCGAGGATGCGCGGTGCAGTGCCCGCCAGGGCCTGTACGTTGCGTTCCAGCTGCGCCATCAGCGACGTCAATCCGGCCTGCCTCTCCGTCAGGCTCTCGGTGCCGCGTCGTCGCCGTACCCGTGCCAGCGTGTCCCGAAAGCGCTGATCGTCGAATGGCTTGAGAAGATAGTCGGTGGCGCTGACTTCGAACGCGTCAAGCGCGTACCGGTCGTAGGCGGTCACGAACACGATGAGCGGAAGCGTGTCGGCATCGAGCGAGCGCGCCAGCGTGATGCCGTCGACCGATTCGATCTGGATATCGAGAAACAGCAGGTCGGGTGGCTTGGCCCGTATCGCTTCGAGCGCCGCGCGGCCATCGCCGTATTCGCCGACGACCCGCAAATCCGTTTCCTTATCGCAGCATTCCCTCAATGTGCGTCGCGCCGCGGGTTCATCGTCAACGATGATGACGTCGATCATTGCCCGCGCTCAATTAGCGCCCGACCGCATCTGCGGCGGCTCGCGCAGCCAGGGCAGACGGATCTCCGCCACCCATTGATCGGGCCGATCAGGCCCAGCCGAAAAGCTCGCCCGATCGCCAAAGTGCAGCGCCAGACGTTCGCGCACGTTGCGCATGCCAATGCCGTCCGCGGCGGCAACCGCATCCGGCGCCATGGTGTTGACCACGCGCAGCACCAGCATCTCCACTGTCGCTTCGATCTCGACGCGGATTTCCACGGCGCCATCGTGACGCGCGAGCCCGTGCACCACCGCGTTTTCAATCAGCGGCTGCAGGATCAGGCTCGGCACCCACGCGCAAGGAACCACTTCGTTATCCGGCAGCGCTATGCTGAGCCGATCGGCGAAGCGCTTCTGCTGCAACTCCAGATAAAGTCGTGCAAATTGCAGCTCGCTCGGCAATCCCGAGAATTCCCGCTCCCCCGCCGTGAGTAGCCGGCGCAGCAGGTCGCCGAGGTGCACGATCATCGACTGCGCAGCCGGGGGATCCCAGACGATATTGCCGCGGATGGTGTGCAGCAGATTGAACAGCGTATGCGGCGACAACTGCATGCGCAGGGCGGCCAGTCGCGCACTGCTCCACGCGCGCTCGAGCGCCGCCAATCGCAGCTCGGAATCCCTGAAGCGCTGCACCAGCACGTAGCCCATGATCAGCGCCAGGCAGAATCCGTAGGCAAGCACGAAGCTGGTGGTGCTCGCGACCCATAAGGGACTTTTTGGTTCGTGGAGAATCGAGGATATGGTCCACGGCGTAGCGGGGTGAAGTGAGGAGGACTCCTCGCCGACCAGCAATTCTGATAGCCCCAGAAAGGGCGTTGCGAGCGCGGAGAACACCAGGGCGAGCGCCATTTGCATCGGCCAGGTGCGCCAGGCCGGACGCCAGCCGATCCGGCGTGATGCCCAGACGCAGGCTATCAGCACTGGATAGAGAAACAGATGCTGCAGGACACGCGCCTGCCAGACCGCAAAGAAATGCTCCGATCCATTCGGATCCAGAGTGGCCGCCATGCTGCGCGCGTACAGAACATTGGACAGCATGACGTACACCCAGAACGCCGTCAGAATTCCAAGCTGCGGCCACATCATGGATTTGGCCGCATTCGAACCAGATTGGCTCCGGGAAGCAATATCTGCATTCCCTGTCGCGAACGCGGCAGTCAGCCGCTCCGCCGGTACCACGTTCATCCAGGCATGTCCCGTATTAGCTCGATTTCGATAACCATAGCCTACGCCAGTTCGAGTGGCCCGCCAGTGCGATCGTGCGCACAGGGACGAGTCCGTCGATCCCAGGGATGAATTAACCGTGTATGCCACCTGCGGCAGCCAGTCCGAAGTCTGTCGCTGCACATGCTGCAGGTACCAGTGCGTTACACGCGGGGACCATCACGTGGCGCGCATGCAGACGCTCACCGGCTGCATGTTGTCTCCTATACACACGTCGCCGCATGGCGATCCGCGTTTCGAAAACCGACCAGCATTTTCTCGAGGAGACAAGTCATGACCACTGCCAAGCCGCATTTTCCTTCGCGTCGCCGCAATACCGTGCGCATGGCGACGCTGGTGGGATACTTCGTTGCAGCCACCGCCGCCGGCGTGGCCGGCGCAGCCAGCCCCGCCACCGATGTACCGTCAGTCGTGGTCCGCTACGCCGACCTGGATCTGGCAACCGACCCGGGGGTGCGAACGCTGTACACGCGTATCGCACGCGCCGCCCTGAAGGTATGTCCGGATGCTCCTATCGGCGATCTGCACGCTGTCGTCCAGGCCCGGACATGCCAGCAGCAGGCGATCGCCCGGGCGGTGCTAGACGTTAACCGGCCGATGCTCGCAGCGGTTTACGCGGATCATTGGAAGCGCAGTTGATGCGCATCCCGGAAAGCTAGTGCCAGGCTCCGAGAATCACGCCCATCACGCTGAATACCACCACCTGGTAGCCGGCGTTGATGGCCCAGAGCCCGAATGAACGCATCTCGAACAGGTAGGTAATGCCCAGGGCCGCAGCGACGTAGGTAAACCCGGCCATGAAGCCGGCGAACAGGCCGTCCTGCCAAGTCGCCGCCGGGTCGATGAACATCGCAAGGCTGGTGGCGATGACGAGGTTGAGCAGCAGGGTGGTACCGTAGATGCGCGCCATGTTCGCCTGCTGCGCGCGTTCGCGGGTGATGCCGGTCGCCGCCATCCAGGGCCGGCCGAACAGCGGTCCATACCAGAGCGCGCCGAGCGGAAAGCCCGCGATCGCGGCCACCGCCGCGGCCAGCCAGTGGATGTGAGCGAGTGCTTGTGATGCGTCCATCGAAATTCCCCCGGATGTCAGTTGGCCTGCTCGAGCGCCGGAACCAGATCCGCCACCGAATCGATGACCAGATCGGCGCCCGCGCCGAGCAGTGAATGGCGCGCGCGGTCGATGCGGCTGGCGCGCTCGGACGTTGACAGCGCCTGCAATTCCTCGAGCGACAGGCCGAGCGCATTTCCCGACGCCACCCCGACCGTGAATGCACCCGCGGCCTTGCCCTCGGCAATCCCGACTTCCGCGTCGTCTACCTTGACCACCCGGGACAACGGCCAGACTCCCAGCTCCGCACAGGCCTTGTAGATCATCAGCGGCGAGGGCCGACCCGCCGGCGTCTCACCGGAACACACAACATGTTCCGGCACGTAGCCCTGTTCGGCGGCCCGGGCCAACACCGGTTGCATCATCTCGCGCGTATATCCCGTCGATGAGGCAACCCGCACAGCCGCGCTGCGTAACCGATCGAAAGTCTCCCGCGCCCCGGGGATGAGCGTGGACGCGCGCGCCGCGTGATCACGCATCAGCGGTCCCAGACGCGCCATGAGTACCTCGACGTCGCCGGCATCGGGATCGCGACCGTGACGGGCGCGCCATGCAGCCGCCACACTGGGGTGCGCCAACAGGGCCTGGACATGATCGATCTTTGCCTTGCCCATATCGCGGCGCGCGGCAGCGGCATCGATGACCACGCCCTCGGCGCCAAAGGCCTCGATCAGCGCCTTCACCGGAGCCTCGCAGCCGAAGTCGACCATGGTACCGGCCCAGTCGAAGATCACCATATCGAATCGGCTCTTGAGGCTCATGCTGACACTCCGGTATCCAGAAGACTGGTGATTAATTCCTCGCCGATCGCAAAGCCGGTGGACGCACCGGCGCCACAGGTGACGATGGCAACACGCACCGAGGGTTCCGGTTGGTCGATCACTATCGGCCGATCGCTGGCGGAGGCGTAGGTCCCGATCCAGCGCTCCACGGTCGGTGGCGGCTCAATGCCGAGTGCGGCGCGAAACTCGTCCAGGATCAGCGCATCCACCTCCTCGAGCGAGAACGGGTCAGGGGTGGCGGCGTAATGATGGCTGTCGCCTACCACCAGGCTGCCGTCCGCGCTCTGCACCACGATGAGGTGAATGCCGTGCCTGAGGTGATCGGCCTGTTCGACCGCAAGGCGTGCTTTAAGGGGTGCCGCAGCCGGCATCTCAGCGTAGCCGAGGTAGCGCGCAAGGCCCAGATCCGACATCAGCGCACCGGGCAGTCTGAATCCGGGATCGGCAAGCCTGAGCATCTGCAACTTGCAGCGGGTCAGTGCATAGGTTCCGATCCGCTCCGGATACAGGCCAGTGAAATCGTCCCCCGGGCATACGGCCACGCGCTGCGCCTGCACTCTGCCGCGCGAGGTGTGGACGCTAGGCACCTCGATGCCTCGTACCGCAGTGTTGCGCATGAAGGCGACGCCGTGCCGGCTGGCAAGCCAGTCCGCCAGACGCGGAATCGCCTCGCGCGACTCGACCCGCAGTTCGATCGTGCTTTCAAGAACCGCTGCCAGTTGCGGCGCCGCCAGTTGCGGGCATCGACGCCGCGCTTCCGCGGGGCTCAGAAGGCGGCAGCCCGCGGCCATCTCGCTCGCCATGAATGCCTCGAGCACGCCCACTGATTCCGGACGACGCGCGGTCATCCAAAGGCCGGTGTGTACGATCGGGATGCCGGCTGCTGCGGCAACCTCGTGCCAAACGTCGCGGCTGCGTCGCGCGCGCGCCCACATCGTTCCGCGCTGCTGTCCGGTGACGGTAATGAAGCCGAAGTTGCGCACCGAGGCTCCATTGGCCTGTGCGTCCCGGTCGATGACGATGACGCGCAGACCGCGCCGCGCGGCAGCGAGCGCCGTGGCGAGTCCCACGATGCCGGCGCCGACGACGGCGAGATCGAACCGCTCCGACAGTGGGCTTCGCGTCATCGGGTGATGCAGGTATTGGATCGGCAGCGAGTATACGGAAGCCGGATCGACGCCCGCCACTGCCGGCCGCTGGCGGGCACTTGCGGGCACCTTGCGGCATCAGACCAGTTCACTCACGTGCACTCACCCGATGGACCGCAGCTGCCAGCCATGCCGGGTTGATCTCCACGCCCCAGCCCGGAGCAGAAGGGATCGTTACCTGCCCGTCACGGATTGCAAATGGGTCGCCGAGGAACAGACCCTTCTGCCACGGATAGTAATCGGCTCCCTCGATCGAGAACTCGAGATACTTTCCCCGATTGGCAATCGCGCCCAGAAAGTGCATGGTGCAGATCGTCACCAGCGACAGGTTGGCGCTGTGCGGTGTGCACGGCAGCCCGGCGTCGGCCGCCATCGCGGCCACCATGAGTGTGCGGCTCAGGCCCCCCATGTACATGACATCCGGCTGAACGACGTCCACCGCACGCGTATCGATCATGCGGCGCCATGTCGCCAGGTCCCAGTCCTGTTCGCCGCCGGTCACGTCGAGATCCAGTGCCTCGGTCACTGACTTCGTCTGCTCGAGTTCCCAGTAGGGACAGGGCTCCTCGAAGTGCCCCACGCCTTCGGACTCGAGCAGCCGGCCGACCTCGATCGCGCGCCGGGGCGAGTAGCCGCCATTGGCGTCGACCAGCTTCGCCACGCCGTCGCCCAGCGCGCGCGCGACGGTCGGCACGATCGCCTCGGTGCGCCCGGGCCACTCGTCGACGTCCCGGCCGCACTCGGCAGCGACGCGCCACTTGAATGCATCGAAGCCCTTGGTGTCGCGCAGCCGCTGCAGACGCTGCGCCTCGGCCTCGGGCGTGATGTCGCGTTTCATCGACGAGGCGTAGGCGCGCAACCGCCGCGGCCGTCCGCCGAGTAGTTCCACCACCGGCTTCCCCTGCAGTCGTCCGTGCAGGTCCCACAGCGCAGTGTCGAGACCGGCAAGCGCGCGGCAGCGGTAGCTGCCCGGAAACTTGTGCTCGCGCTCCTCGATCCGGCGCACTAGCGCCTCGATATTGCCGGCGTCCGCACCCAGTGCCCACGGCGCCACCTGGCGGTGGAAGATGGTCGCCGTAATGTCGGCGTTATAGGTGGAGGTCTGTCCCCAACCCACATCGCCGGTATCGGTCGTGAGCCGCACGAAACAGACGAACTGGTCGGCAAACGTCTCCAGCTTGTGGATCTTCATGGCGCCATGCGCTGCTGCCGGTCACTTACCCGGCGCTGACGCGGTCGCGAGGCGATCGATAAGGACGCGGTAATGACTTAAATCCGGTGTCGACAGCCCTGCAATCTTCCCCTGGTCGTCCCATTGCCGGACCAGGATCGCCTCGCGATGGTACGGTTCAGCCCGGAAAGCAGCGATCTCGCCCGGCGACATCGGACCGCCCTGCAGCTTCAGGGTCAGCACCGACGCGGCACTCAGCCGGTTGAAATAGGCCGGCTCGGTCGCACACAGGAAGCGCTTCGCCGGTACGTGCAGCCGCACCGGTTCGCACACCTCGGGACCGAATCGCCGCCCCAGCCAGCGACTGCCGCTCAGTTCGTGACGCGCATCGGTATGCCAGTCGGCGATGTCGTCCGGTACCGATTCGATCAGGTGACCGATGTCATGCAGCAGTGCCGCGATGACCAGCGCCTCGGATGCATCGGAAGCCTGGGCGAAATGCGCGGCCTGAAGGCCGTGTTCGGTCATGCTCACGGCCTCGCCAAAGTAGGCGGCGGAGCCGCAGCGCGCGTAGATCGACAGCACTTCGTCGCTCGTGGTCACCGCGTCATCCTCAGCTTCGGTAGCGGCATCATGGCATGCGGGCGTTCCTGGCAACCGCCCTGGCCTCCAGACCGTACAGGCGGCCGGCTCCAAATGCAGCGATGAGACTGATCACCGCCAGGGACAGAAACACGCCCTTCCAGCCGAACGCGATCGAGACCCGGGCCACCGTGACCCCGGCGAGGACCGAGCCCAGATACCCGACGCCGTCGATGATACCGGACGACAGCGCCGCGCCCTGCTTGCCGCCGAAGTCGATCGCCAGCGCGCCCCCGAGGTACGAATAGGGACCGAGCAGGCACAACGCCGTGGTCCCGATCGCGGCCAGCGGCAACAGGGGGCCCACTGTGCTCGGTCGCAGCAGCGCCAGCATCAGCAGCGCGACGGCGGTGGCCAGCAGGCCCAGTGCCATGACGGCTGGCCGGCTGTTGGCGCCAAGTCGATCGCTCAGCCAGCCGGCGGCGATCACCGACACCGCACCAACGGCGGGAAACACCGCGCTCGCACTGGCCGCAGCGCTCACGCTGTAACCGAAGTAATCGCGTAAATACACCGGTGTCCAGGTGTTGAACGTCTCGCGCACCACGGTACAACCCAGCGACAACAGACACACCAGCAGAAAGGCATGGCTTCGGAACAGCGGCAGCACCAGGGCTGCCACGCTGGCCGGTCGCCCGGTAGAATCGCCGTACAGATTTTGTGGGTTCGGCGTCGCTTCCGGGTAGCCCACATCGGTGCGCGACTCCCGCAACAGCAGCGTGTTGGCAACCAGAAAAAATCCCGCGACCGCGGCCGCCAGGTAGAACAGAGCGCGCCAGCCATAGCCGTGATGGATCAGTACCCCCATCCACTGGCGGGCCACGGCATCACCGATCAGATAGCTGATACTCAGGATCCCGACGATGGTCCCATGCGAGGTGAAATCGAACCACCGTGAGGACACCTTGATGAGCCCGGCCCAACCGAGCGACTGCGTCAGGCGGTTGCCGAGCCAGGCCATAGTGAACACCGGCAGCGAGCCGCCAAGCGTGAACAGCACCGTGAATACGGTGGCGCCGCCGAGGCTGACAAGAAAATTCGGTCGACCGCCCCAGAAATCGCCGAGCCCGGTCAGGAACAGTTTTCCCATGGCGTAGGCGAACACGCCCAGCGAGGCTATCTGGCCGATATGCACCAGCGCATCAGCGTGGCTGATGCCACGGCTGCCCAGCTCGTCGATCAGCAGCGGCGCCGCCACCGACAGGTCGGAGCGGCAGAAGTAGCATGCGGCATAACCGCCGAACAGCAGCGCTACGGTGAGAAACTGACGCGGTCCCAGCGTGCGCGCAGCGCCCACAGGCGCCGCACCCTGAGCGGGAGCGCCGTCGCAAGGCAGTACCCCACCGCTGTGCTTCACATCGGGCATCGTATGCCTTTATACGACAGTTACATTTCAGTTTTCTGGAAGGTCGTCGCGCGGAGCGCCCACGCATGCGCAGATCGCGCGGCGCAGGCTTGCGGAATTCGCCGCGACGAACGAGTTGCGCTCAACGATGCGCGTAGTCTCGCCGTTGAAGTCGCTGATGGAACCGCCGGCCTCGAGCACGCACGGTGCCAGGGCGCCGATGTCCCAGGGTTTCATCAGCGTATCGGTCGCGGCGTCGAGCGCCCCGCGGCACAGCAACGCGTACTGCACGCAGTCGCCGACCAGCCGCAGGCGCCCGGCCTTGCGCGCCAGATGCGTGAGCCGCCATGCACCGGGGCGACGCGCAAGATCGCTTTGCCTGACACTGGTGAGGCCGACCTGCGCCGCGGACAGCGCGCGTCGCGGGCCAACACGCACGCGCCGCGCCCGGGCACCGTCTCGCGTGAGCCAGCAGCCGAAACCCAGTGCCGCATAGGTGGTTTCCCTGAGCGCCGGCAGATGGATGCAGCCGAACACCGGCTCGCCATCGATCAGCAGCGACACCAACGTGCCGAACATCGGCAGGCCGAGCACGTAGGAAGCCGTGCCGTCGATCGGGTCGAGCAGCCAGCAGCGGCCGGCCCGCGCCAGCTGGCCGCCATATTCCTCGCCGAGCACGGCATCGCGCGGCCAGGCCGCTCGCAGGTGACGGCGCAGCAGCCGTTCGGCCGACCGGTCGGCCACAGTCACCTCGCTGCCATCCGCCTTGTGGCGGATGCTGACCCGGTGCAGGTGACCCAGGGTGATCGTGTCGGCACCCGCAAGGGCGGCGAACACACGCGACAGCGTTGCGCTCAATTCCCGGGCCGTGAGTCGGGGCTTGGAGTGGGTCACGCCGGCAATTTAACCCACCCGAGCGCCAGCGCCGCGATTATTTCAACGTCACGGAAACCGGCGACCTATAGCGCACACCGCAGGAATGATCGGGGCAATAGGCACCGGGGTCGTCGGCCAGTACGCTGCTAACTTCCAACCTCAATGATCTGGTTTAGAGTCTCGCAGGCCAGTGCGTATGAATTCTCAGGCACTTTCTTCAGCGGGTGAGGCTTTGCGTTTCTGGCTCGCCAATCGAAAGACTTAGGTTGATGGCCAAGGATGTAGCTAGCGACGCCTTTCGGTCCAGTGAACTTCACTGCGAACGGATTGGTTTCATTGTAGGAGGCCGTGGTCATCGGCAACCCAATCACAATCCCGGTTCGAGCGTTGAATTCTCGCGTAGACAACACGACCAGCGGGTGAACATCCTTCATTTCGCGGCCGGCCTGAGGATTGCAATCAATCCAAATCATGTCGCGCCGGTCAGGGCACCATGACTTGCGGACAGCCACTAGAGCACCTCATTTCCAACCGGACGGATGACCAGGACCTCGCCACCGTGCAGTTCCGGATCGAAAGCGGCCAGTTTTTGTGCCAGCGTAAGCTTGGGCTCACCAAGCGCCTTGACCAGAACGTTCGAGTCCTGTGCTGATACTTCGACGGGTTGGCCGACCCTGAATCGAGCCGACCGTGCCACGGCCGCAGGAATCCGCACAGCAAGGCTGTTTCCCCATTGCTGAACAGTCAATGTCGCACTCTTTGCCATGATCTCTCCGATGTATAAACGAGTTTATACGCCGGCGGCCAAATGTCAATTTGCCCGGCGAATTATGCATCCTGGGGAGGGATGCCTGGGACCGTTCTTCTGGCGTTTTTCGTCGACGGCAAGTAGCGATTGATTGAGGTACGGAATCGAGCGTTTGGCGCATGCCAAAGTTTTCTCGCCGCTACCTCCAACCGTGAGCCGTCCACATGGCCGCCTCTACCGAATTTCTACCGATCGAATTTCGCACGCCGCCACGTAACTGTTTCTATTATATTGTTCTGCTCGCCCTGGCATTATCGCAACAGTTGCGGAGACTGCTATGCGTGAACTGATGTTCGTTGCATGTTTATTGATTGGAACTGTCGCCCAGGCGGCCCCGCCCGCGGAGAAGCAGGCCCCGCCAGCGGAGAAGCAGCAGGTGCTCTGGGACCAGCTGCGCACGACGATAGGAGAAGTTGAGCGGCGACTCGATGGGGTGCTCGGCGTCGCGATCCTTGACCTGACGAGCGGGCAGCAGCTGCTGGTTCGCCCGGACGAAGTCTTTCCGCAGGCGAGTTCGATCAAGATTACCGTGCTCGCTGAGCTCTACCGGCAAGCCGAGCAGTCCGCGCGTGGCGCGAGCGGCAATGTTGCTCTGACCGACCAGTACGTCGTGCGTACCGAAGACCTGGTCGCCGAAAGCGACATCATGGGCGGGCTCACCCCTGGGACTACGCTGTTGACGCTCAAGGACCTCGCCACAATGATGGTCGCCGTCAGCGACAACTCAGCCACCAATGTGCTCATCGATCGCCTCGGCATGGCACGCATCGAGGCCTTTCTGGATCGAGAGGGCCTACGTCAGACGCACCTGCGGCGCAAGATGATGGACCTGCACGCCGCCGCGGAGGGCCGCGAGAACGTCTCGACCCCACGCGAAATGATGACGTTACTCGAGCGGCTGTATCGAGGGCGCATCCTGTCGGAGCCGTGGCGCGAGGGCTTCTTTCAAATGCTCTCGACGCACAAGACAGGCTACCTGACGCATGATCTGCCCGACGATGTGCGCGTGGCGAACAAGCCTGGTTGGCTTGAGGGCGTGCGCAGCGATTCTGGCGTCGTCTTTCTGGAGCACCGACCGTACGTCATCTGCGTGATGACGACCTACCTCGCCAATGAGCGCCGCGGCGAGGAGGCCATCGCCAGCATCTCGGCGGCCGCCTATCAGATGTTCGACCGACTCGCGCGGGCTTCCGAGTATGGGCGAGTGATCTCTCCCTCGAACAGTGGTCCGCACTGATCGTCTAATTCATCAACTGCGGCCGATGCTTTTCCAGGCAGGCTTGCAGTGTCCGCGGCAACCGGGCGATCTCCTCATCCGTAACAGCGAGCGAGAGCGCAATCAGCCCGCGTGCCGCAAGGTAGATACCGCAGTCGAGCAGGTCGAAAAACAATAGTTTGCGTAGCTCTGCAACCGTCGCGGGCGGTCCCAAGGGATGAATATTCATGATCGATCCCAGCCCAGTGACCGTGAATGGCGCATGCGAGCTTTCGAAAAGCGAGAGCATCGACTGGCGTAAGCGCTCACCTCGCTCGTTGAGGCGGTCGAGGTTCTCCGCGGTCAGCGTTGCGCCCAAGGCCGCCGCGCCCGCAGCCATTGTGAGGGTGTTGTTGTTGAAGGTCCCGGGATGGAACAGAGCGTCGGGCCTGCGGGGATCAAACAACTGCATAATGTCGCGGCGGCCACCAAAGCAACCGAATGCCAACCCGCCCCCGAAAAACTTGCCGATCGTGGTCAGATCGGGCGATAGGCCGAGCAGCTGTTGCCGTCCCCCGAGGGAGAGTCGTGCGGTCTGAATCTCATCGAAAATGAGCACGGCGCCCGTCTCGTCGGCAATCCGGCGCAGCGAATGCAGGAACTGCGGCGTTCCCGGAATGCAGCCTCCGGCGCCGAGCATTGGCTCGACCAGAATGGCCGCAAGCGTATCCCGATGCGCCTCGATCAATGCCCGCGTCCGCGACTCGTCGTTGTACGGGGCAATGACAAACTCGTCGGTGCGACGCCGGTTCATGGTCGGTCCGAAGGCGAGCACGCAGCCGTGATAGGCGCCCTCGAACACCAGCGTCCGCGTGCGCCGGGTAAAGGCCTTCGCGGCTTCCAGGGCCATAAGGTTCGCTTCCGTCCCGGAATTGGTGAAGCGCAGCAGTTGCATCGACGGGAACCGTGCGCCGATCATCGCGGCCAGCTGGCTCTCGCGCTGATTGTGCGCGGAGAGGTTCAGTCCGTCCTGCAAAGCAGACACGATTGCCTCCTTCACCACCGGCGACGAATGACCATAAATTCCTGCGGTGAACTCACCGAGAAAATCCACATACTCATGGCCATCCGCATCAACGAGATGGCTCCCTTCGCCGCGCACCATGCACAAAGGAAACGGGTCATACCAGAGCGAGCTGCGGGTATTGCCTCCCGGCAGGTAGGTGGCGGCCGACGCCGCAATCTCGGCGCTGCGAGGATTGCGACGGACGTACTCAGCCTGCTCAAAGGCGACCGCCGCCTGCAGCGACACCAGGTTTATGGAGACTCGCGAATTCATTCGTATCATTCCATTTTGTACGCGGTTGATTCACCAGCTCAAAAGCGTGCCAGGCTGAAGTCTTCGACCATGGCCTGCCTGTCCCCAACGATTTCTGCAGCGGCCAATTCGGCGCTGCCGCACGCCAGAGTCCAGCCCAGCATGCCGTGCCCGCAGTTGAGAAACAGGTTTGCGATCGGCGTGGCACCAATGATTGGACGGGAGTCAGGCGTCATGGGTCGTAGGCCCGTCCAGAACTGCGGATCAGCGCTCCAGTCGCCAGCGCCTGGCAAGCAGGTCCGGGCAGCCGCTATTAGCATATCGATTCGGTCGCGCTGGATGATGCGATCGGGTCGGCCGAGGTCGGCCATGCCGGCGATGCGAACATGTTTACCCAGTCGGCAGAAGACAATCCTGGCTCGGGTATCGGTGATGCTGATGAGGGGTGAGTCAGCTGTTGCGGGCAGTGTGATGCTATACCCCTTCAAGGGGTAGATCGGCAGGCCGATTTCTACGGTCCGCGCGAGCGCAGACGCATCGGACCCCGCCGCCAGAACGAACAAGTCCGCCTCGACCAGCCCGCGCGGAGTTGCGACAGCCCGAATCCTGTGGCCCTCCACAATGAAGCGCTCCGCCGCCATGCCGGTCAGGATGGTTAAGCCGTATTCACGCACGGCGATCGCGGCCAGCGATTGCGTGAACCCGTAGGAGTCCCCGGCCTCATCGATGGGAGAATGGATGGCTCCGGCGATCTCTCTCCCGCACTTGGCCACCGCAGGCTCGATGGCAACGGCTTGGCTGAGTGTCAATGCGCGCTGATTGCACCCAAACCCATTCTTGAATGCCATCCCTTCTTTGGCCGCCTCGAATTTACCGACATCGTCATACAGGTGAAGCTTGCCCGAATTGCTGTAGTCGAAGGCCAGATCGGGGTGCCGGGCTCTCAGCGCGGCGAGTGCCGAGCGCGACCGCAGCGCTAGTCGAAGAACGGCCAACGTGTTGGCGCTGAATCGAGCGGAGGTGCAGTTCGCCAGGAAGCGTCCCACCCAAATCCAGAAACACCGGTCCCCGCTCGCACGGATCCGAACCGCCGGATCGAGACCGCAAAGCAGCCGCGGCAGATCAAACAGCACGGCAGGCGAGCCGAGCGCATCCGCATAGCTGTACGAAAGCTGCCCACCGTTACGGGTGGTCGCACCGGAGCCGAGTGTCGCGGATCGCTCCAGCAACGTCACTTTCAGGCCGCGACGCGCGAGCTCGGCGGCCGTGGTTACGCCGATGACGCCGCCGCCGATGACCACGATTCGCGTCATCCGCATGCCTGGCGTTCAGCTGTCATCGGATCGATCTTTTGAAGAATCGCTAGCCGTTGCGCGGCGCTCTCGTCGATGCGTGCCATCGCACCGACTGTGCCCGCAGCGACCGCAATGGCGACGCCTCTACAATTCAGAGGGGCCCCAACGAACCGGCGCTTGTCGATTACACGGCGGCGGTGCGGGCCGTGCGAGGCCCGCACCGCGCTCGCTCAGTTGAACCGGTACGACACGTCGACACCGACGGTGAGGGGCCGATTGACGAGATAGCGCACGTAGGCCGGGATCTGCAGCACGATCTGTGGCTCCGGATCGAGCAGCGCCTCCTTGTTGGTGAGGTTGTTCACGAACAGGTTAGCAGCCCACGCCTCGCCGGCTGCCCCGACGCGAAAGTTGGCAATGGCATACCCAGGCAGATGCACCAGGTAAGAATTGATGTTACCCAGCGTGAGGGTCTCACCGTACGGCGCGTCGGTGCGCGCGCCGACGTAGTCTGCCTCGAGCGCCGCGGTCAATGCGAGGTTGTTCGCGATGGGATGCTTCCAGCGCAGAGTCCCCGCCGCCGTGACCTCCGGGATGTCAGGAACCTTATAGCCGCTGGGGTATCCCGAGAGAGCGTTCTCCTGCGTGAACTGCGCATTCGTATAGCCAAAGTTCACACCGAGGTTCCATTCCCGGGTCAGCAGCGCCTGCAGCTCCGCCTCGATTCCGAAGATGCGCGCCGTACCGCCATTGACGGTGAGGCCGTATCCCGACAGGTTGGTCGCGATCTGCGGGTTGCTCCAGCGCTCGTAGTAGGCCGAAACGTTGGCGATCAGCCGGTGATCGAGAAAGGCCGACTTCTCGCCGATCTCGTAATTCCAGACCGAATCGGACGAGAAAGTAGCGGGGGCCTGCAGTAGGACGGCGGGATTACAGGCTGCGGCCGGATTAAATGGATTGAGGATCTTCGCCTGCAGAGCGCACTCGTTTCCGACCAGCACCGGATTGGGATTTCCGGGCGCTGCCACCGGAATCGGCTGGTTCGCGCCACCGAGACGGAAGCCTTTGGCAGCCGTCGCATAAAGCAGGATGTCCTTATCGAGGTTGTAGCTCAGATCGAACTTCGGATCGGTGCCGCTGGCGTTGCTTGAGGCCGCGGTGACGTACGGCGTGGGGCCTAACACGGTGAACGCGCCGTATTCCAGATTCGACTGGCCGAGGGTGTAGCGGTAGTGGCGCAGGCCGACCGTAGCCTTGAAGTCCGGGGTGAATTGCCACGATGCTTCGCCGAACACCGAGTTCTGAACGATGGTCTGGGGCTGATAGTCCACGTACAGATTGGTGATGCCTATTGCCGGCCCGGCCTGCGGCGCGATGGACCACTCGTCCCATTCCGAATACAGGTCCTGATAGAAATAGCCGAGGATCCACTGGAACGGGCCCGCATCGCTCGACGTGACACGCAACTCCTCGCTGATCTGTCGCGTGAAGTCTTTCTCAGTGGTGGCCGGTCCGTTGGGCGCCGGGCCGGTCGGACCAATGCCCGCCGGCGCATCGTAAACGCCCGATGGAAGGCCGACGGCTCCGGCGTTCTCCTCCGAGGAGTCCTGCGACACCAGCGTGTTGCGGTTCCAGTCACCGGTGGCCGATGTGATCAGGAAGTGCTCGAGCTGATATTCGAGCTTCAGGCTCACGAGTGTGAAGCGGTCGCGCTGCGGCTCCGGGGAATCGTAGATCTCCCAGTGAGCATTTTCGGAAGGCACGGACGGGTGGGTTGAATAGCCGTTGACGTCTACGGCGTCCGGCCCGGCCTGCTGCGTCAGCTGCCACATCACCGCCGGCGTGATTGAGAGGTTATCGATCGGCTTCCAGAGCGCCGACATGCGCACCGTATCTATCGTCGTGGAATTCGCGCCGTCGATTTCCTCTTGCAGCGGCGCGGTGTAGAAGCCGGGCGGGCGCGTCAGCGGATTAGTCGTACTGTTATAGGCTCCCGTATCGACGGGAACCGCTCCGTCCTGAATGACCAGACGCTTGATCCAGCCGCTGTCGGAGGTCTCACTGCCCACGAGGCGCACCGCCAGGGTATCCCCGATTGGCAGGTTCACCATGCCGTTGATCTTGTGGTTGATGCCGCCGCCGGAAGCCGTATCAGACACGACGTCTTCACCCGAAGCCGAGAACTTGCCGAGTTCGGGGGGGTTGGGTACCAGTTTGACGGTGCCGCCCATGGAGCTGGAACCGTATAGTGTGCCCTGAGGCCCGCGCAGCACCTCAACTCGGCTGAGATCGTAAAGGCTCGGATCGATCTCCTCCTTGCCCAGCTGCGCCGAGGCGGGTGAGGACAGCGGTGTCTCGTCCAGGTAGAAGCCCACCATGGAAGTGTTGCCGCCGGCGGAATTCAAACCCCGCATCTCGAACTCGGTCTGACCCGGGCCGGAGGTACGCATGGCGATGCCGGGGACCGACTGGGCGAGCGAATTGAAGTCAACCAGGCCACGGTCGGCGATCTCTGCGCCCGATACCGCTGTGATACTCGCGGACGTCTCCTGGACGGTGGACTCGCGCTTGGTCGCCGTGACGACCACTTCGGAAAGCTGGTCCCCGGACTCGTACGCGGCATCGGCATAGACGGTGGCAGCAGACGCCAACCCGACTGTCAGCGCTATCACCCACGTGAGCTGACGCGCTGCGCTTCTTGAGATCATGTTTCAATGCTCCCTGATTGATGTGTTTTGGATACATGCCCGAGCCGTCCGGGCGATCTTTCTAGATTATACATATAATTATGAGGGATTCACGCGACGACTTTTGTTGTAAGTTTGCGACAAGCGGCGTGTCGCGTTTGAACTGTCGCGGCACTCGAAACGACGATCTTGTTGAAGTGGGCGTGCCACGACGGTGCATGTGGTGCACCGAAATAGTCCTGCGTGGGAGACCGGCAGCGCT
>DATAJH010000148.1:0-28791 GCA_036262215.1 Steroidobacteraceae bacterium | reverse complement strand
TCATCGAGCACCACGGCATCGACACTGGGCAGCAGATCGCCGAATCCCTCCTCCTTGAGCGCCATATCTGCCAGCAGCAGATGGTGGTTGACCACGACGATATCGGCTTCCATCGCTGCGCGGCGTGCCTCGAACACGTGGCAGCGACCGATTTCACTGCAGCGCGTGCCGCTGCAGTTGTCGCGCGTCGACGTGATATCGGCCCGCAACGGGTGCGCATCGGCGAATTCCGGCAACTCCGCCAGATCCCCGCTACGCGTCGCCTGCGACCAGTCACGGATACGAGCCAACAGCGCGTCGGCGGACGCCGGCAGCAGCTGCTCCTGCCGCCCTATGTCCGCGAGCCGGGCGCGGCACAGATAATTCGATCTGCCCTTGAGCAGCGCCACCCGTGCCGGCCTTCCTAAGGCCGCCGCCAGCAGCGGCAGATCGCGGTGGAACAACTGATCCTGGAGCGTGCGCGTGCCGGTTGATATCAATATCCGCAGCCCCGACAGCAATGCAGGTACCAGATATGCATAGGTCTTGCCGGTACCGGTACCAGCTTCGACCAGCAGTATTTCGCGTGCACGCAGCGCCGCATCGATGCGCGCCGCCATCTGCTGTTGGGCCGGACGGGGCCGAAAAGCTTCCAGCGCGCGTGCCAGCGGCCCTTCGGCGCCCAGGATCGCCTCAAGGTTCAACATATTATCCAGCGGGATAATTTTAATGCGGCAATACTCCGGAAATTCGGGGGCTCACGCGTATAATCGAAAAAGTTCGTAACACGCTCCGTTTTTCCTGACTCGGCTTCACCCAAGAGTTGAGGATACGTCATGGCGATCGCTCTCCACACCTTTGCTGGCCTTTCGGAAGTGTCCAATAACGTCGCCGAATGGGTCGCGGATGTGCAGCAGCTGACACAGCCCGACCGGGTCTACTGGTGCGACGGATCGGAGGCGGAAGTGCGGCGCCTGCGCGCCGAGCTGCTGGCCAAGGGCGAACTGCGAGCGCTGAACCAGGCGAGCTTTCCGGGCTGCTATCTGTATCGCTCCAATCCCAGCGACGTCGCACGGGTCGAACATCTGACCTATATCTGCTCGCGTTCCAGGGACGCCGCCGGTCCGAACAACAACTGGATGGAACCGAGCGCGGCGCGCGCCAAGATGCGAGAACTGTTTCGCGGCAGCATGCGCGGCCGCACCATGTACGTGGTGCCCTATTGCATGGGGCCGCTCGACTCGCGCTACGCTCGCTGTGGCGTCGAAATCACGGACAGCGCCTATGTGGTGCTCAACATGGCGATCATGACGCGCATGGGCCGCGCTGCGCTGGAACGCATCGCGACCGACGGCAGCTTCGTGCGCGGCCTGCATTCGATCGGCGATCTGGATCCGGCGCGCCGCTTCATCATGCATTACCCCGAGGAGCTGGCGATCGAGAGCTTCGGCTCCGGCTACGGCGGCAATGCGCTGCTGGGCAAGAAGTGCCACGCGCTGCGCATCGCCAGCTGGCAGGCGCGCGACGAGGGCTGGCTTGCCGAGCATATGCTGATCGTAGGTCTTCAGAATCCGCGCGGTGAGACGCATTACGTGGCCGCGGCATTTCCGTCCGCCTGCGGCAAGACCAATCTTGCGATGTTGATCCCCCCGAATTCGCTCCCGGGCTGGAAAGTGTTCACGGTCGGCGACGACATCGCCTGGCTGCAACCCGGCCCGGACGGTCGGCTGTGGGCCATCAATCCCGAGTCGGGCTATTTCGGCGTCGTTCCCGGCACCAACGAGCGCACCAATCGCAACGCCGACCAGATGATTCGCCGCGACACACTGTTCACCAACGTCGCGCTGACCGCAGACGATGAACCGTGGTGGGAAGGCCGCACCGAGGGCCGCCCGGTCACCGACTGGCTTGGCCGTCCGTACGATCCGAACAACGGGCCGGCGGCACACCCCAATTCGCGCTTTACCGTCGCCGCGTCGCTGAACCCGGCGTACAGCCCGGCGGCGGAAGACCCGCGCGGGGTACCGATTTCGGCGCTGATCTTCGGCGGCCGCCGGCGCGAGCTCGCGCCGCTGGTGTACGAGGCGCGCAGCTGGCAGCACGGTGTACTGGTCGGTGCCTCGGTGGCCTCGGAAACCACGGCCGCCGCCGCCGGCCAGGTCGGCGTCGTGCGTCGTGACCCGATGGCGATGAAACCGTTCGCGGGCTACAACTTCGGCGACTATTGGGCGCACTGGCTCAAGGTCGGGGCGGAGTTGAAGAACCCGCCGCGCATCTTCCACGTCAACTGGTTCCGGCAGAATGCCGCCGGCAAATTCCTGTGGCCGGGTTTTGGCGAGAATCTGCGCGTGCTGGCCTGGATCCTCGATCGCAGCACAGGCAGTGCGGGCGCGGTCGATACACCGATCGGCAACATGCCGCGCCCCGGCGACCTCAACACTGCGGGCCTCGACATCAGCCCGGAGGCGCTGGCCGAACTGACCGCGGTACCGAACGCCGCGTGGCGCGGGGAGATCGCGAGCTTTCGTCAGTACCTGCTGGAATTTGGCCCGCACCTGCCGGGCGCGATGCTGGCGGAAGCCGATGAAGTCGCGCGCCGGCTCCAGACCGCCGGCTAGCATTCCTCGCAGATGAAATAAATCGTCAGCGGCGAGTCCCGATCGGGAATCCTGCCCAGACCGATCATGCCCTCGCCTTTGATCGCCATGCTGTCGCGGCGAACGAAGCTCTCCTCCTCGCCCACGATCTGCACGAAAGTGCCGTTGGTGCTCTGGTCGGTAAGGGTGAAGCGGCCGCGGCTGAGTTCGATGCTCGCGTGCAGCCGCGAGATCAGATTGCCGCGGATCACGATGTCGTTGTCGTCGGCGCGTCCGATGTTGATCAGCGGCCGCTGGTCATCGAGTACCAGTTCGCGCTCCTGCGCGGTGAGGCGCAGACGCTGCGGCTTGCGATGCTCGCGCCCGGACATCGCAAGCGCCGGCAGCATGCTGGTGACGTCTTCCGTCTGCCACAGCACTTCATACAGCGCAATCTCACCGCCCTGGCCGCGGATGGTAGCGACATCGATCTGGCGCACCGAGGCGCGCCACTCGGGTGACAGCCGTTCGACGGTCGCGGCGGTGGTAATGATCTGCCCGGCCTTGGCCTGGCTGGTCATGCGGTTGGCGGTGTGTACGCTGGAGCCGAACACATCGCGCGCCTCCAGCACCACCGGTCCGAAATGGCAGCCGATGCGGATAGCAACCGGCTGACCGTCCACACGCAGCTCGGTGTGAGCGGCGATCTGCTTCTGCATCTCGCCGGCCGCGTTCAGCGCATCGTCCGCGGTCGGAAACGTGGACATCACCTCATCGCCGATGGTCTTGATCACGCTGCCGCTGTGCTGTTCGGTGGCTTCGCGCATCACCTCGAGACAGGTCGCAACCATATCGCGGGCACGCAGGTCCCCCATGATTTCGAACAGGCGGGTGGAACCAACCACGTCGGCGAACAGGATCGCAAGCTCGATGTCTTTGCCCATGCCTGCTGAATGTTACTGGAAACAGCCGCGACGCACAGCGGCCTGGTGTTATACCGCACACAGCGCGGCCGCCGCACGCAGCAGCCCGGCCGCGCTCACTGGACCGGCGGCCGGCTCCCCGACCTGGTGCCGGCGCGCGCCGTCCGATAACCACTGCCGATAACGCCGAGCGCCAGGCCGCCCGGAGCACAAACCGAGCATGTGCCGGGTGATCGCGGACAGGCGCTCGCCGGCGGCGACTTCGCGCTCGGTGTATGCGGCCATGCGCTCGAGCAGCGCAGCGGCGTCGGGGCAACGCCAGCCATCGTCGAACACCAGCTGCTGCAGCTCGGCCAGCAGGTGCGGCCGGTGATAAGCCTCGCGTCCGAGCATGACCCCATCCGACCAGTCGAGGGCGGCGGTACACGCCGCTGAGGTACGCAGGCCACCGTTGACGGCAATCGCCAGCTGCGGGAGCTCGGCCTTGAGACGCTGCACGACGTCGAAGCGCAATGGCGGCACTTCGCGGTTCTCGCGCGGCGACAGGCCGCCAAGCACGGCCTTGCGCGCATGCACAATAAAACGCCCGCAGCCCGCCTGTGCCGCCAGCACGGTGAAGCGATGCAAGCGCCCATAGTCGTCCTCATCGTAGCGCGCAAGCTGCGCGCGCGCGCCCCGGCCCGCCACCACGCCGATACGCATCTTGACGCTGATCGGAATCGTTACGGCGGCGCGCATTGCGGCCACGCCTGCGGCCACCCGCTCAGCATCGAGCATCAGGCAGGCGCCGAAAGCACCGGCGTGCACCCGGTCGCTGGGACAGCCGCAATTGAGATTGATCTCGCGGTAGCCGCTGTCGGCCCCGGCGCGGGCAGCGGCCGCAAGCAGTGCCGGGTCGCTGCCGCCCAGCTGCAGTGCCAGCGGCTGCTCTTCGTCCGAGTAGCGTAGCAGGCGCTCGCGGTCGCCGTGCACGATCGCAGCCGCGGTGATCATCTCGGTGTAGAGCAGCACTCGCGGGGAGAAGCCGCGCAGAAAATAGCGGCAGTGGCGGTCGGTCCAATCCATCATCGGAGCCACGCTGATGCGGTGGTCAAATTCAGCCGTCGTCATCACCGTATTCACACTCCACAGGCAGCAAGCGTCACGCGTAAGTTCCGCACCGCCATTGGCGCAGGCGGCATCGGCATTATTGCCAGTTCGATTGTAAATATCACAAAACGCTCTGGTCGCGCGCAATCTTAAAAACAGTGACCGGATCGATGCGCCAGCCATAGTAGTCAGCGCGTATCATGAACCGGCAAGGATGAACGCGCTTGCCTACGGCCATCACGAGCGGCAGTGCAGCTACATATGGCTGAATCTTTGAGCGTGCGGCGCTATACCAGACTGATCTTCGTGCCGTTGTTGCTGGCGCTGATCGGGGTGTGGGCGCTGCTGTTCAACCTCAGTTTGAGTGAACGTCGCGCAACGCTCGAGCGCGTGCAGGGACAGCTCAGCTTCACCGTGGCAACGCTGGCCGACTTCAACGCGCTGGCGCAGCTCAGTCACGACAGCTCCGGCGGCGACACCAACGCCAGTCGCACGGCCGCAATCTGGCGTGCGCTGCTGCAGTATCCGAGCGCGAGCATCTGGGTGGAGGACCATGGCGTGCTGAGCGCCGGCCAACCCCCCCAGGGCGATCGCGCCGCCATGATCGTGGTCGAAGAGCGCCGCGGCGACTGGTCGGTGCATGCGGCGCTGCCGCGCAAGGACGCGCTTGTGGAGTGGCAACGCGGCGTGTGGCAGCGCGCCATCATCACTGCACTGATCAGCCTCGCCTTTCTTACCGTCACCGGCATTCTGTCGCGGGCATTGCGCGCCCAGAGCGACGCCGAGCGCGATCGGGCTGCGGAGCACGAACGCGGCCTGCAGCTCGCGCAGTACCGCGCCGAGCTCGAGCAAACCGTCGCGCGCCGCACCGGCGAGCTGCAGCAAAGCAATACCCTGCTCGAAAAGGAGCTCAACGACCGCACCGCCGCCGAGGCCGCATTGCGCGAGCACGACGCACTGCTCAACGTGGTGACGAAAAGCGCCGAGGAGCTGCTGGGTTCGCAGCACAAGGACGCCATCGTGCCGGTTCTGGAACTGATCGGTAAGACGATCGCGGTCAGCCGCGTGCAGCTGTGTTCGTTCAACACCGACCCTTCCGGCCATACCCGCTCACGGGTGCGCTATGAGTGGTGCGCGCCGGGTATCGAGCCGGTGATCGACAATCGCATATTGCAGGAGATCGACCTGACGGCGCACCTGCCGCGTGCCACCAAACCACTTGCCGGCGGTGCCCCGACCTCCTTCTTCCTGGATGACATCTCCGGCACCTACCGCGGCCTGTTCGCCGCGGCGAAGATGCGCTCGTTCCTGCAGCTGCTCGTCATGGTGAACAACCAGCTGTGGGGCAGTCTGAATTTCATCGATTCCTCAGACACGCGGCGCGAGTGGAGCTGGGCCGAAACCGATACGCTAAAGGCACTCGCCGGGCTGATGGGGGCCGCGATCGGGCGTGCGCTGCAGATCAAGCTGCTGGCCGACGCCAATACCATCGTGCAGAACAGCCCGACCATCCTTTATCGCCTGCGCGGCGAGCCGCCGTTCCCGCTCACCTATATCTCGCACAACATCAGCAAGTACGGCCACGACCCGCAGGCGCTGCTGGACTCGAAGAAGTGGATGGAGATGCTGGTTGCGCCGGAGGACGCGGCGACGGTGGCAGCGGCGATGTCCAGCATCCTGAAGAAGGATGTGAGCGGCTCGTCGATCGAATTCCGACTGCGTACCGGCCAGGGCGCGTGGCGCTGGGTCGAGAACCGCTACACCCCGGTGCGTGACGCCGACGGTCGCCTGATCGAGGTTGAGGGCATCATCATCGACATCACCGAGCGCAAGGCAGCCGAGGCAAACCTGACCCTGCTCGCGCGCGCCGACACGCTGACCGGTGTTGCCAATCGCGCCACTTTCATCGAGCGCCTGCAGCTGGCCTACGCCGCTTCACGACGCGGCGCCAAACCGTTTGCCGTGTTCTATATCGACCTCGATCATTTCAAGCCGGTCAACGACACCTACGGCCATGCCACCGGCGACCTGCTGTTGTGCGAGGTGGCGCGCAGGCTGCACGGCCAGGTGCGCGAGACCGACGTGGTGGCGCGTCTGGGCGGCGACGAATTCGCACTGCTGCAGCTCGACATGACCGACCCGGCAAGCGCCGGCACGCTGGCGGAAAAGCTGCGGGCGGCGCTGGCCAAGCCGTATTTCGTCGCCGGCCACGACGTGCATGTATCGGCCAGCATCGGTATCTGCCCGTACAGCGACAGCATCCCGGACCCGGAAACCATGATGTCGCAGGCCGACCTCGCGCTGTATCGCTCAAAAGATGAAGGACGCAACCAGTACCATTTTCACAGCGCCGAGCTCGACCGCGAGGTGCAGCAGCGCATCGAGCTGGGCGAGGAACTCAAGCAGGCAATGGATCGCGGCGAGCTGCTGCTGCATTACCAGCCGCAGGTCGAAGTGGTTTCCGGCCGCATCGTCGGCATGGAGGCGCTGCTGCGCTGGAATCACCCGCGCCGCGGCATGCTGCTGCCCAAGGAGTTCCTCGCGGTCGCGGAGCGGTCGGGCGTCATGATGCGGCTGGGGCGCTGGGTGCTGAACCAGGCCTGTTGTCAGATGAAGCTATGGGGCGATGCCGGCATTGCCCCGCCGCAGATTGCGATCAATCTGAGCCTGACACAGCTCATGGGCAGTGCGGAACTGATCAAAGACATCCGCGATATCACCGCCCAGTGGGGTCTGTCGCCGTCGGTGCTGGAATTCGACGTCACCGAAGCCGCGCTCGGGCAGGCGACTCTGGCGAGCGATGACGCGCTGGGCCGACTGCGGGAGATTGGCGCCCGGGTGGCGATCGACGATTTCGGCACGGAATATTCCTCGTTCACCTATCCACGCGCCTACGGCGTCAGCCACCTGAAAATCGCCCGCGACTACATTGCACGCGCGGTTGACCGGCCCGAAGTAGCCGCCACGGTGCGCGCCATCATCCACCTGGCGCGCGAGCTCGGCATCGGCGTCATCGCCGAAGGGGTCGAGACCGAGCAGCAGCGCAGCCTGCTGGTGGCCACCGGCGCCACCACCAGGGCGCAGGGCAATCTGTTCAGCATCGCGGTGGACGCGCAGCACGCCGGCGACATGCTGCGCGCCGGCGCGGTCCAGCCGGCGGCGCCGGTCTTGGCCAGCGTCGACGGAATCTGAAGATGCGCCCCAGACTCTGGGCGCCGCTGGTATGCAGCGCGCTCATGGCGCTGCCGGCCGCCGCCCAGGTGAGCGACACCACGCTGCTGGTCGCGGCACGGGCATTGAGCTTCCTGCAGCACCCGCCGCAGGGCGAAATCATCGTCGGCATTGTCTACCAGCCGGGCAATGCGCAGTCGACGCTCGAAGCCACGCAACTCAATGCCATGATGGAAGACGGCTTTCGGGCCGGTCAGCTGGTGCTGCGACCGCGACTCATCACGCTCGATGAGCTGGCCGGTTCCAACGTCGGGCTGTATTTCCTGACCTCCGAGCTCGGTCATGCCGCTATAGCACTGGCGCAGCTGAACCGCAGCCGCAAGATCCCCTGTATCACCACCGATATCGTGCAGGTAAGGGATGGCAATTGCGCCATGGGGGTGCGCGCAATACCGAGGGTGGAGATTCTGGTCAACCGCGCCGCAGCTGCGGCCAGCGGCATGACTTTCTCCGAGGCGTTCCGCGTGATGATCACCGAACTGTAGGTACTGCCATGCCATCCACGCCAAAGCGCTGTTGCCTGCTTATGGTGCCGGTCGCGTTATGCGCCCAGCACGCAGCGCACGCACAATCGATCGACTACGGCGCACTCGAGCAGCTGTTCCAGGAACCGGTCACCACCAGCGCCACGGGTTCACCCCAGCGCGTCACCGATGTGCCCGCGAGCATGGTGATCATCACCGCCGACGACATCCGGCGCTCCGGCGCCTACGATCTGCCCGGGGTTCTGAGCCACGTCGCCGGCGTGGACTTCCAGCAGTGGACCGACGATCAGGCCGAGATCAGCGTACGCGGCTACGATCAGCCATATTCGCAGCGCGTGCTGGTGCTGATCAACGGCCGCCAGGTCTATGCCGACAATTACAGCTTTACGCCCTGGAGCTCGCTGCCGGTCGAGCTCGCCGACATCCGCCAGATCGAGCTGGTCAAGGGCCCGAGCAGCGCGCTGTTCGGCTTCAATGCGGTGGGCGGGGTGATCAACATCGTCACCTACAATCCGCTGTACGACGATATCGATACCGCCAGCGTGAGCGCCGGCAGTCAGCAGCTGGCGCAAGGCTCGGCGACCGCGACCCTGCCGCTCGGCCAGCTCGGCGGCGTGCGCATCTCCGGCGGTGCGCGCTCCAATCAGGATTTCCCCAATGCGCCCGCCGCGGCCGACAGCGATCTGACCGGTCACATCAACCAGCGGCGCGATGCCAATCTTGATGGCGCCGTGCGCCTGAACGACAGCACCTCGCTGCGGGTCGAAGCCAGCACGACGCAGGTAGAGCAGAACGCCGATAACCCGGCCTACGAGTATGACTACGAGCGCTACAACGCCGACTCGCTCAAGGCGCAGCTGAACTCCGACAGCAGCTACGGACTGCTGCAGCTCACCGCCTACGCCAATCGCCTGAATCTGGCCAGCAACCAGGGCGTGCTGGGCGCGCCGGTGAATTACACCGATCGCATGACGGTGCTGCAGGGCGAGGATGTGTTCAAGCTCGGCGCCAGTCAAACCTTCCGCGCCGCGCTCGAATACCGCCACGAATCGACCAACACCTCGCCAATCGCCGGGGCCGAGGTGTACTACGATGTCATTTCAGCCAGTGGCATGTGGAGCTGGCAATTGGGCCCGACGCTGACGCTGACTAATGCCTTGCGCCTCGACGACCTGAGGCTGGGACGCAGCGGCTCCTCGCCGGCCGGCTATCCGTTCCCCAACAGCGACTGGGATCGAACCCAGCAGCAGCCGAGCTATAACAGCGGCCTGGTCTGGCGGCTGGACGACAACGACACGCTGCGGCTGCTGGCGGCGCGCGGGGCTCTGCTGCCCAATCTGGTGGAGCTCGGCTCGCTGCTGTATCGCGTGCCGCAATTCGGCGGTACCGGAATACCGACGCTGGCGCCGACAGTGGTCGATAACTACGAGTTTGACTGGGATCGGCAGTTACCGCAGTTCGGTGCCCGGCTGCGCACCGCATTTTTCTACCAGTTCACCGATGACATGATTTCCCTGGCCGGCGGCCTCGCGGCGGGTCCCGGCGGGGCCTACTTCACGCCCACCACCATCGGTGATTCGAGCGCGCTTGGCACCGAAATTTCCCTCGACGGGCACTTTCTCGAGCACTGGCGTTGGGGTGCCAGTTTGCGCCTGGAACGAATAAGCGAATCCTTTACGCCCGCCACCGCCGCGGCCGTCGGCCAGGTGGATCCGCGCAATGAGACGCCGACCCGACTGCTCAAGCTCAACATCGGCTGGAGCCAGGGCCGATGGGAAAGCGATGTCTATCTGGCTTACCAGTCACAGACGGCTGGAGTGGACTACAACGGCTTCGTGGGCACATCGGTCATCGTGCCGGCCTACGGCGCCGTCGATGCGCGCTTCGCCTACCAGTTGAACTCGCATCTCAATCTGGCGCTGTCGGGGCAGAACCTGCTGCACCAGCAGCAGATGCAGACTTCGGGTGAACCGGTGCAGCGACGATGGTTGGCGACCGTCACGGGCACCCTTTAGACCCGGAGCGGCCCGGGGAAGATTAAGACGAACGGCAGCAGATGAGGCAGAATATTTGCCTGACGGCAGATGGCAGATGGCAGATGGCAGCACCATGACGGCTTTCATCGGATGGACGATTATTGTTCTGGGGTTCGGATTGTTCAGTGCGGCGCTCCTGTGGCCGGTGTTCCGGCTCGCGCACCGCCATCGTCCCAACGCCGGCGGACTGATTTGGGCTTATGCCGCAGCCACGGCGGCCTGCAGCATCATGCTCTGGTACCTGGTCCCATGGGCGGTGCATGAACTGTTCGGGCACACAGCCCCGTAGCGGCTAGTTTTTGAGGTGGTCCGCCAGACGCAGAGCCAGCGCGACAATCGTGAGTGTCGGGTTCGCCTGGCCGGCGGTGGGAAATACCGAGCTGCCGGCTACGAACAGGTTCTGCATGCCATGAACCGCGCAGTTGCGGTCTGTGACACCTGCGCTGGGATCATCGGCCATCCGGGTGGTGCCAATGTAATGATACGTTTCCTCCAGCGCGCTCGCCATCGGAACGTGATCATCCAGCAGCCAGGGTTCGATGCGGCAGCGCCCGATACCGAGGCGCGCAAATTCAGCACCCACGAAACCGGCGAATCGTGCTGCAGTCCGGCGCTCCAGCTCCCCCAGTTGCCAGTTCGCCTGCACCCGCCGCAGACCCAGCGCGTCGCGCTCCGCCGCAAGCGTTATGCGGCTATCCGGGTTGGGAGCTTGCTCCAGGTCGAGCAGAAGAATTGCCGATCGCGATGGGATTCCCTGCGAACCCTCCAGGTCCATCGGGTGTCCGGCTGCAAGCCGATGCTTCAGTCCCCGGACGACGTCGCCGAAGTCGCCGGCAACGCGTCCCACCTTCTCGCCCACATCAGGTGGCCACTTGCCGCTCTGCAGCGAGCGCCAGATATCCTGCGCTACGGCCAGGCCCGAGTCGGGGTCGCCCTGATACCGAAGTACAGCGCTGCAATTGAGTAGCCGCTCCTGCTCCTGCAGCTGCGGAGTCAGGGTCAATCCGACCTCCACCACCAGGCCGTCGCGCCCGAGCAGGATATTGAACTGCTCCTGGGTTCGCGACATCAACCCGGAACTGACGATCAGACCGGCCGGGCCGCGCGGATGCTGCATGAAGAACCGACCCACCAGATCGTTGTTGTTGCCGAACCCGCCGGAATTCGCCTCGGCGGCGAGCAACAGCAGCCGGGCATTCTCAATTCCACCGCAACAGACAACGAATTTCGCCGCATTGATCCTGGCCGAGACGCCGCTCAGAGTTCGCACGGTCAGGCTGCGTATCCGAGTTCGATCCTCGCTGGTTGCGAACGCTGCGAAATTGGCGTGCAGCAGCGTGCGAATGTTGCTCGACTCCTGCAGCAATGGGCCATAGGCAGTGGCCCAGTGCCAGGCCGGGGCAGCCTTCATGGCCGGAGTGAAGTGCCAGAGAAATGGCTTCAGCCATTGCTCGTTGAGCGCCGGCAGCGAGACGTTCAGGTATGAAAGAGTCTCCGGGTCCGACAGCCATGGCGTTGAAAAACCGGCCACCTGGCATGCGCGCATGTAGTAGGGGTCAAGCTCAGCCCGATCAATCGGCCATCCGCTGTGGGGCACCCAATCGCGCCGCCGAAAATCAAGCTCATCGAGCGGGGCGCAGCGCCCGCCCCAATGATTGGTGGTGCCGCCCAGGAAGCGCAGGCGACCCGCTTCCAGTGCGACCGGCATCCCCACACTGTCGCCCGCATACAGCTGCTGCGATTCCTGGTATTCGTACTGCGCGCCGCCGCCTTCCACCATGCAAACGCGCAGCGCGCTGCCGGCAAGTTCGCGGGCGATGGTGATGCCGGCCGCGCCGGCGCCAATCAGGCAGATGTCCGCGGTAATCGTGGTGCCCGGCGGGAGCTTGCGCAGATCCTCTATCACCCCGGCCCACCGCCCATCAAATGCACAGCGGCGCAGATGCGCGCTTCGGTCCGAGACAACACCCAACCGTCTACTTGCGCGACGTCATGCTTTGACCAGTCCCGGGCGATAGTCTCGATCAGGACCAACTCCACCGGACCCGCACGGTCGCTGAGGATCAGTCGCGACAGATGTTGCGGCTCGCGCTCCCCGGGGTGCGAGGCAAGATAAATGGCGCCAAGCCGGCTCAAAGCCATGGGATCCCCGAGGCGACCCGGGCCGAAGTGTTGCAGCCAGCTTTGCAGGTCCCCTGCCGGGGGCAAATCCTCGCGCCCACCCACGGCTCGGCCCAGCCACAGCACGCCAAGCAGACCGATGCAGAGACGCATGCAACCGCGCCGATCGACGGCGAGCCCGGTTACGGCGCGCGCGTGCGCGCCCATCGACGCAAATTGCTCCGGATCCATGCTGCGTTACTTCACAAGCGCCGCGAACCGGGCCAATGCGACCAGCCACGTGACTGCAGACCAAAGCTGACCCGTATTCGCAAAACGGTTCAGAGTATGCCTGAAGCAACCTGCTGCGGCGATGCTAGACGCGGCTCATCAGGTTTCATCGGCCGCCGCGGCAATGGCGCCGAAACCGCGCGCGCTGGCCACGCTCAGGGTGTCGATGGGGGCGGGTTTGGCCACGAAGTAGCCCTGCGCAAACTGCACCCCCAGGCGCTTGAGCTCCTCGAACACCTCGGCTGACTCGACTTTTTCGGCGATGGTGGCGATGCCTAGCGCGCGTCCGACGCGGCTGATGGCCTCCACCATGCTGCGGTCCACCACGTCGGTGGTGACGCTGCCGATGAACTGGCCATCGATCTTCAGAAAGTCGACCGGCAGAGTCTTCAGGTAATGGAACGATGACAGCCCGCTGCCAAAATCGTCGAGTGCAAACCGGCAGCCGCGCTTGCGCAGCTCGTGCATGAACGACACCGCCTGCGTCATGCTGGTGATGACCGCGGTCTCGGTGATCTCGAAGCACAGGCCGCGCGCAATGCGTGGATCTTCAACCAGCGACAGCACGAAGTCGAGGAAACTGCGATCGCTGAGTGAGGTACCGGAGAGGTTCAGTGCAAATAGAAACGGCGGCTCGTCGCCACTGGCGTGCTGCTGCAGCGCCTCGACCGCGCGCCGCACCACCCAGCGATCGATCGAGGACACCAGGTTGTAACGCTCGGCGGCGGGAATGAATTCCTCCGGCATCACCAGTTCGCCCTCATCGTCGCGCAGTCGCACCAGCAGCTCGCAGGCCGCCGGCAATTTCGGCGCCTCGCAACCGGTCGGCACGATGGGCTGGAAGTGCAGTTCCAGCCGCCCCTCATCCACGGCCCGGGTCACGCGGCTGACCCAGTACATCTCGCGGTGCCGGCCGGATACCTCGCTGGAGTTGTAGAGATGCACGCGGTTGCGCCCGGAATCCTTGGCAGCGTAGCAGGCGATGTCGGCGGCACTGAGCAGACTGGCGACACTCTCGGTCTCGCGGGTGATCTCGACCACGCCGATGCTGGCGCCGATGCTGCTGGTGGTGTGCTCCCACGAGAAGCGGTAATCGAGGATCGCCTGGCGGATGTTCTCAGCCATGCGCCCGGCCTGCTCGGCGGTGCAGTGCTGCACCAGGATGCCGAATTCATCGCCGCCCAGACGCGCGATGGTATCCGCGCTGCGCACGTGCGCCTGCAGCAGGCCGGTGACGTCGCGCAGCAGCCGGTCGCCAGCCGAATGACCGCAGGTATCGTTGACGACTTTGAACTGATCCAGGTCAACGTACAGCAGCGCGTGCGGACCCTGTCCGTCCAGCGCCGACTGCAGCGCGTGGGCCAGGCGGTTGTCGAATTCGCGCCGGTTGATGAGCCCGGTCAGCGCGTCGTGGCTGGCCTGATATGACAACGCGCGCTTGAGCCGGCGTTCCTTGGTGACGTCGCGAAACACCACCACGGCCCCGACAATCTCGGCATTGCGATCCCGGATCGGAGCCGCCGAATCCTCGATCTCGATCTCCTTGCCGAGCCGGTTCTGCAGCACGCTGTGCTCGGCGAAATGCACCAGCTGTCCTTCGCGCAGGCAGCGCACCAGCGGATTCTCGAGTTCGCGGTGCGTCAGCTGGTCGAGCAGACGCAGCACAGTGCCAAGTTTCTCGCCGCGCGCCTCCTCACTGCGCCAGCCGGAGAGCTGTTCAGCCACCGGATTCATGTAGTCGATACGGCCTTCGCGATCGGTGGTGATCACGGCCTCACCGATCGATTGCAGGGTCACTTGCGCGCGTTCCTTCTCGGCAAACATGGCCTGCTCGGCGCGCTTGCGGGCGGTGATGTTTGCAATCGTGCCTTCGTAGGCCACGATGCGCTGCTCCTCGTCGCGTACCACGCGTGCGCTTTCCAGCACCACCACCTGCGAGCCGTCGCGACAGTGCAGCACGAACTCGGCGTTGTGAATCTCGCCGTGACGCTCCAGTGCGAGCTCGAATTCCGCGCGTTCCGCCGGGTTCAGGTACAGCATGGCGATGCCCGAGAGCGCGTAGATCTCCTCGGCGCTGCCATAGCCGAGCATCTTGACAAAGGCCGGGTTGACCTCGAGCACCCTGCCGTCCGGAGCACACTGGTAGATGCCCTCGAGCACCCGCTCGTACAGGCGGCGGAACTTGGTCTCGCTGGCGCGCAGTGCCTCCTCGCCCCGGCGCCGTTCGATCGCAATGCCGGCCAGCCGCGCCGCATGCACCATCAGATCCAGGTCGGCGGGCTGCGGCGTACCGGCCAGGGGCCGATACACGGTTACGGCTCCGAGCACGCGGCCGCTGGCGGATTTGATGGGTACCGCCCAGGCGGCCTTGAATCCGGCCTCGCGCGCCAGTTCGCGTCGCCGCTGCCAGAACGCATCGCGTTCGATGTCGCCCACCAGTACCTGGCGTCCAAGATAGACCGCAGCGGCACTGGAGCCATTGCGGATGTCGATCTGCAGGCGCTCCTCGACCGAGCGCCAGCGCGCCGGCATGCGCTTGCCAACCACCTCAACGAAGCTTTGTCCGTCCGGCCCCAGCCGGCTGACCGCGGCGGTGAAGCTGCTGTTGATGGATTCGATCATCTCGACGATGGAATCCAGCACTTCGGACAGGGCCGCATCGGCAGCGATGCGCTCGAACACATCGCGCTCGCCAGCTGTCAGCTTCTCGGCGCGGCGGCGCGCCCTGATATCGGTAATGCTCGCGCGCAGCAAACCGCCGGCCCCCGGCAGCGCCATGAGCCGCATTTCAGTCTCGACCTCGTCGCCGCGGGCGTCGCGATGCAGCCATTCGAACACCTGCGGCTCGCCGGCGGCGGCGCGGGCGCAGCGGCTGCTGAACAGCAGCTGCGCATCGGCGCCGTGCGCCTGCAGCGGCGCCGACAGATCGAGCGGCTTGAGCTGCGGCAGCCGCTCGCGGCTGACACCGAAGAATCGCAACGCATTTTCATTGGCATCGACGTAGTGTCCGGAAGCCCGATCCAGCAGTACGATCAATTCCGGTGCGCTCTCCACCAGGGTTCGATAGCGCGCCTCACTGTCGCGCAGCGCCTGCTCGGCGCGCACCCGGTCGCTGCTATCACGCAGGCAGATCACGTAGACATCGCGGTGCTCGATGCGCACCCGGCTGGCGATCAGTTCGGCCGGGAACAAGTGTCCGTCCTTGTGGCGCGCATTGAACTCACGCGGCCGCAGGTCGCCGCGGTCGGCCTCGACCCGCGCCGCCAGCGATTCAAGGCCGCTCTCGACCGAGCCGCGCAACGGCAGCTCCGGCAGCAGCCGTTCGATCGATCGCCCGATGATCTCGGAGCGCGAATAGCCGAACACGCGCTCACCGGTCGGATTGAAGATCTTGATCGTACCGTCGACCGCGACCGTGATGACCACGTCCTTGATGTGATCGAGAATCGCCTGCAGATGCCCGGCATCCGCCCCCGCCAGGCCGTCGCCGAACGAGCGCGCCTCGTCGGCGATCAATTGCATCGAGCGCACGATGCCGCGGCGCTCATCGTCGAGCTGATCGTAGTAGGCGCTGATCAGTGGCAGCAGCTGTGGCAGTTCCGGCGCACCGGCGGCGGCAAGACGTGCCTGTGCCAGCTGTTCGCACAGGCGCGGATGCAGCTCCGGGATGGGCGACACGCGTTCACGCGGCGCCACCGGCTGCTGGGTCGGGATGACCTCGAACGCCACGGAGTCGTGTGACATAACCTAGGGTGCGGCAAGAATAAAGAGCATCATACGAATCGGCCTGGGCCGTCCGTGTGAAGCAGTAGCGATTTCTGCTAGGGCGTGCGCGCCGGCGCAGGGTTGTCGCCGGCAATCAATGGAATCGAGTAGCTGCGCGCGAGCGAGCCGCCGTCCATATCCACCACGACAGTGGCATTGAGACTCAGGACGCCGGCTTGCTGCGGCACGACGCTCAGCTCCTGTTCGATGACCGCCCCGGCACCCGGATTGCCGACGTCGAGGTTACGCTCGGCCTGCAGCTGCAGACCATCGCCGGGCTGGAACGAGGCACGGACATGAGTGATGGCGACGTCCGCGGCCGTAATCAGCGCCACCGTCACGGTCAGCGGCGTTCCGATCACCGGGCGCGCCGACAGCGTGAACCGCATGCTGATCGGAGTGTTCGAATGCGCCGGGCTGACCGCAGCCACCATGTCCGGGTCGATCGCAGTAGCGGATTTACGTCCCGAACCCATATCCCGGCTCTGTTGCTGCGACTGGCCGGCCGCGCCCGCCTGATGCGCCCCTCGTCCGCACGCGACCAGCATCGCAGCCATCGCCATGGTAGCAAGAGTCCGGAAGTCCCAGACCATGTGCGTTCCCTTCACCGCTGCCCTCCGAGCCGCCGGCGACATTATCACAGGTTTCCCGCCAACAGCGGCGGCTGCTCCAGCGCCTCGCACTGCTGCATCAGATCGCCGACGTAGCCTTCCCAGAAGCGTGCTTCGGCCGCCCACGGGAAGGCACGCGGAAAGGCGGGATCAGTCCAGCGTTCGGCGACCCAGGCCGCGTGATTGAGCATGCGCACCGCGCGCAGCGGTTCCACCAGCCGCAGTTCGCGAAATTCGATTGCGCCGAACTGGTTGTAACCCTCGACGATCTCGGACCATTGCCCCTGCTGCTCGTCGGCATTGCCGGAGAGAAACATCCACAGATCCTGCATGCGCGGCCCGTTCATGCAATCGTCCAGATCGACCAGCAGCGGGCCGCGCTGTTGCCACAGAATATTGCCGAGGTGGCAATCTCCATGCAGACGGATGAGGCTCAGCGGCGCGACCTGCGTGAAAGCGGCCTCGATGCCGTCCACCAGCGCGGCGCTGACCTCGCCGTAGCGCTGCCGCATGTGCTCGGGCATCAGCGGTGAACGCAGCAGGCTGTGTCGCGCGCGCGCACCGAGCAACGCGCGCTCCAGGGTCGGCCGCACCTGAAATCGACGGCGCGCGCCAACCGCGTGGATTCGCGCCAGTGTACGGCCGAGCAGTTCGCGCGCGCCGGCGCGATCGAGCTCCGGCGCAGTGCCGGCGCACAGCGGAAACGCGGCCAGACGAAATTCCAGGTGCCGGTGCAACGTGCTGCCGGCCACAAGCAACGGCGCCGCCACCGGAATCTCCTCCGCCGCCAGTTCCGCGCCGAATGCATGTTCCTCGAGGATCTGCTGATCCGACCAGCGGCCGGCGCGGTAGAACTTCAGCACCACCGGCTCGGCGTCGATGCGGCCCACCCTGTAGACCCGATTCTCGTAGCTGTTGAGCGCGAACAGGCGCCCGTCGGGCTCCAACCCGAGCGCCTCGGCGGCGTCCAGCACCGCGTCCGGGGTCAGTGTCGCAAACGGCGTGCCGGCCGCGGCTGCGGCATCGCCGCCGCCAGGCTCGCCGGATGCACGCCGACCGGTCCTCTTTGAGCTCATATCCGGTCACGCTGGCGGTTGATTGCCGCTATCATTTATGCCCCATCCGAGCCTGCGGTAGCGAGGCGCCGACGCTGTGCCCCAAAGAGCGATCCTGATCACCGGCGGCGCCGGCTACATCGGCAGCCATGTGCTGATGCAGCTGCAATCGCGCGGTGAGCGAGTGGTCGCCATCGATAATCTCTACACCGGCTTTCGGCAGGCAGTGCGCACCGCACCGCTGATCATCGGCGACGTCGGCGACCGCGACCTTGTCGCGGGCGTCATACGTGAGCACCAGATCGATACCGTCATGCACTTCGCCGCCAGTACGATCGTACCGGAATCGGTACGCGAGCCGCTCAGATACTACGGCAACAACACCTGCGCCACGCGTAACCTGCTCGACACGTGCATCAGCCAGGGCGTACGCCAGCTGGTTTTCTCCTCGACCGCGGCAGTCTATGGCAACCCGGCCGGCGGCATCGCCGACGAGGACATGCCGCTGGCTCCGGTCAACCCCTACGGCAGTTCAAAACTGGTGTCGGAATGGATGCTGCGTGATCTGGCAGTCGCCAGCGACTTTCGCTACGTCAGCCTGCGCTACTTCAATGTCGCCGGCTCCGATCCACAGGGTCGGATCGGACAGTCGACGCGCGCCGCGACGCTGCTGATCAAGGTCGCCTGCGAGGCTATCCTCGGCAAGCGGCCGTATGTTTCGATCTTCGGCACTGACTATGACACGCCCGACGGTACCGGCGTGCGCGACTACATCCACGTCGAGGACGTGGCGCGCGCCCACCTTGATGCCCTCGACTATCTGCGTCGCGGCGGCGCCGCGGCGGTGTTCAACTGCGGCTACAGCCACGGCTATAGCGTGCGCGAGGTGCTCGCGAGCGTACAGCGTGTCGCCGGTCATCCGTTGACGATCAAGGAGCAGCCGCGGCGCGCCGGTGACCCGCCGGTGTTGATCGCCCGGGCCGACCGGATCCGCTCGCAGCTCGGATGGGAGCCGCAGCTTGACAACCTGGACGCTATCGTCGAGAGCGCGTTGCGCTGGGAACGCAAACTGCAGCGCGAGCCCTGGTAGCAAGCCCGGCGCCGGCGCCGGCCCGGCGAGCGGGCGTGCTTCGGCCGCCAGAGTGTGACCGCGGTCGCGACTGGCCGCACAGCATGGCGCACGCCGCTGGCATAGAATGATTTGATGGGCTGGCTGCTTCCCAAGTCTCTGAACGGTTTCCTGCTGCTCGGTCTGGGCTTTCTGGCCGGCCCGCTGCTGCTCGCGATCCTGCATGCGGCAGTGCAGATGCGGCGCCTGTCGGATACCAGCCAGCAGCTGGTGGTCGACAGCGTCCAGAGTACGCGCCTGACGCAGGATATGTATGCGCAGATCGCGCTGCTCGAGCGCTCGGCGCGCCTGTACCAGGTATTGGGCGAGCCGACGGTACGGGCCTCGTTTCGCGAACACGACGCCCGGCTGAGCGAGATCGTCGGCACGCTGCGGCAGCGGCTGCGCGCCGCCGATGCACCCGGCCAGTGGCAGCGACTGATCGATACCCAGCAGCACATTGAAGCGCTGGTGCTGCCCGCCCCGGTTGCCGCCGGTCAGGCCGCTGAACTGGCGCAGTCCTTCGTGCTGCTCGGCGATCTGGCCAACGGCGTCGCCAACCTGACCGATCAGCAGATCGATGCCGAATCCCGTGACCTGCGCGCCCGTACCGACCAGGCGCAACGCGAGCTGTTTCTGGAGTCCACGCTGCTGCTGCCGCTCATAGTTATCGTGGTGCTGCTGTTCGCACTGCGCCTGAGCCGGCCGTTGCGGCAGATCGATCGCGCGATCGGCGAACTCGGGCGCGGCAATTTTTCCAACAGCATCGTCATCAACGGGCCGGTGGACCTGGAGCGACTCGGGCACCAGCTCGAATGGCTGCGCAATCGGCTGCTGGAACTGGCGCAGGAGCGCAATCGCTTCCTACGCCACCTGTCGCACGAACTGAAGACGCCGCTCGCCAACATCCGCGAGGGCACCGAGCTGCTGATGGATGGCGCGGTCGGCGAGCTCGAGTCCGGCCAGCGTGAGGTTACCGCGATTCTGCGTGACAACGGCATCAAGCTGCAGCGGCTGATCGAGAACCTGCTGAGCTTCAGCGCCTGGCAGAGCAACAGTACCGGCCTTGATGTCACGGAATTTCGTCTGCGGCCGGTGGTCAAGCAGGTGCTGGAGAACCAACAGCTCACGCTGGTGTCTCAGCGGGTGCGCCTCGATGTGCGGGTCGAGGACGTGACCCTGGTAGCCGACCGGGGCAAGATCCGTCTGATCCTGGAGAACCTGCTGTCCAATGCCATCAAGTATTCCCCGCGCGGCGGCGTCATCTATCTGCGCGCCAGCACCAGCGGCGAGCAGCTGGTGCTGGAGGTGGGCGATAGCGGCCCCGGCATTCCGCACGAAGATCGGGCGCGGATCTTCGATGCCTTCTATACCGGGCGCGCACCTGGCGGCCATGTGCGCGGCACCGGCATTGGATTATCGGTGGTGAACGAGTTCGTCAACGTACATCATGGCACCGTTGAGATCGTCGACGGCGAGGTTCCAGGAGCGCACTTCCGCATCCGCATGCCGCTGCGCGTGGCGCCGCTGGAAGCGGTGAAGAGGCAGGCTGATGCCGCGTAGCAGCCGGACCCGTGGCAGGCGTATCGGCAGCAGCGCTATCCTCGCCGTGGCGCTCGCGCTGTGCGGTTGTGCCGCCATGACGCCACGTCCGGCCCCGGCGCCGCAGCGCAACGAAAACCTCGAGGAGGATCGCGACGCCGCCGCCGCGGTACTGATGGGTAACACGTTTCAGAGCATGCAGCGGCTGTCGCAGGCGCCGGCCGCCGAGCAGGCGGAACTGCTGGCGGCGGCCCGCTCGGGCTACGAGCGCTCACCGCAGGGCGGCGCGCAACTACGCTATGCTTTGCTGCTGGCGACGCCCGGACATCCGGGGCGCGATGCGCCCAGGGCACAGACGCTGCTGCGCCAGCTGGTGGCGCAGCCGGAAACGCTGGTGCCGATCGAGCGCGCCGTGGCGCTGGTGGAACTCGCGCAGCTCGATCGGGAGCTGGGCCTCAAGGCCGACAACGATCGCATGCAAACCGATGCGCAACGTGGCGACCGCGAGCGCGTCGCGGCCGCCGCCCAGCGCCGGCTGCAGGCGGAGATGGATGAGAACGCGAAACTGCGCAAGCAGCTCGAGGATGCACAGGCCAAACTCGATGCCATTGCCAACATCGAGCGCAACCTGAGCGATCGGAAAAACCCGACCGAGGAACGCCCAAAGTGAATCAAGCCGCCAAACGCAAAGCCCGCATCCTGGTGGTCGACGACGATCCGGGGCTGCTGCGCCTGCTGACGATTCGCCTGCGCGCCGAACAATATGAAGTCGAACCGGTGGAGAACGGTGTGCTGGCGCTGGCCGCCGCGCTGCGTTTCCGTCCGGATCTGGTGATCTCCGACCTGCGAATGGACGAGCTCGACGGCATCGGCCTGCTCAAGGAGCTGCAGAGTCGATGGCCGGGACTCAAGGTCATCCTGCTGACCGCGCACGGCACCATACCGGATGCGGTGCAGGCCACGCAGATGGGAGCCTTTGGCTTCCTGACCAAGCCGGTCGAGAAGCAGGAACTGCTCGATCAGGTGCAAAAGGCGCTCAAGATCTCCGGCTTCGTCGATACCGATCAGGATTGGCGCGCGGATTTCATTACCCGCAGTCCGCTCATGGAGGAAAAGCTTGCGCAGGCGCACATGGTTGCGGGCACCGATGCGCGGGTGCTGATCACCGGCGAGAGCGGCACCGGCAAGGAACTGCTGGCGCGCGCCATCCACAAGGCGAGCCCGCGCCGCAATCGCCCCTTCGTGTCGATCGATTGCAGCGCCATGGACGAGAACACGCTTGAAAGCGAGCTATTCGGTCACGCCAAGGGGGCCTTCAGCGGCGCCACCAGCGAACACCGCGGTCTGTTCCAGGGCGCCGAGGGCAGCACGCTGCTGCTCGGGGAGATCGGCGGCATGCCGATGCGCCTGCAAGTGCAGCTGCTGCGGCTGCTGCAGGAGAATCTGATCCGCCCGATGGGCAGCACCCAGGCCATCCCGACCAATGTGCGCCTGATCTCCTCCACCCACAGCGACCTGTTGCGCCTGATTGCCGGCGGACAGTTCCGCGAGGATCTGTACTACCGCCTCAACATCGTCCATATCGAGATGCCGTCGCTCAACCGGCGGCGCGAGGATATAGCGTTGCTGGTTGCGCATTTCCTGGCCGGAATCACCCGCGACAGCGGCAGCCACAAGATCTACGCCCCGGAAGCGGTGGAGCTGCTCGCCACCAGCGACTGGCCCGGCAACGTGCGCCAGCTGCAGAACGTGGTGCGCCAGAATGTTGCCCTGTCGCAAACACCGATCATTCCGGTGGAACTGGTGCAGCAGTCGCTCGGCGGCACGCACGGCAGCAAGCTGCCCTCGTTCGACGAGGCGCGGGAGGAATTCACCCGCAGTTACCTGTCGCAGATTTTGCAGATCACCAGCGGCAATGTCAGCCAGGCAGCGCGGCTCGCCAAGCGCAACCGCACAGATTTCTACAAGCTGCTCGGCCGGCACCAGCTGGTACCCGACGACTTCAAGGCCCGATAAGCGTCGGTGGGACACGCGGCGGCGCAACATGCGCCGCGGGTCGGCGGCCCTAGGCGTAGAAGGCTGCGATCCGATCGACCACGCACTGCAGTTGTTCCGGTTCGAGCTCGGGGAAGATCGGCAGTGCCAGTACTTCGCGAGCCGCGCCCTCGGCCACCGGAAAATCGTTCTCGCCGTGTCCCAGATAGGCGAAACATTGCTGCAGATGCAGTGGCACCGGATAGTAGATCTCGCTGCCGACGCCCTGCTCGCCAAGGAAGCCCTTGAGCGCATCGCGGCGGGGAGCGCGGATCACGTATTGATTCCAGGTGTGCCGGTTGCCAGGGGCGGTGGTCGGCAGCTGGATCTGTCCGCTCAGGCCGGCGCGCGCGAACGCCATCTCGTAGTAGGCCGCGTTGCGCTGTCGCGCGGCAGTCCACTGGTCGAGCAGTCGCAGTTTGATCCCGAGCACCGCGGCCTGGATCTCATCGAGCCGGAAATTGCCGCCGATCACGGCGTGGAAGTACTTGGGCTTGCCGCCGTGGACACGCAGCACCCGCATGTGTTCGGCCAGCGCGCCGTCCTGCGTGGTACACATCCCTGCATCGCCGAACGCACCGAGGTTCTTGGTCGGAAAGAACGACAGGCAGCCAATATCGCCCATGCTGCCGGCACGCCGGCCCTGGGCATCATCGGCACCAATCGCCTGCGCGGCGTCCTCGATGACGTTGAGTCCGAATTCGCGGGCGAGATCCAGCAACCCCGCCATGTCCGCGCACTGCCCGTACAGGTGCACCGGCATCAGCGCCCGCACCTGGGCGCCGCTCACGCGGTTGATCAGTTTGCCGCCGCGCCGCTCGCACTGCCGGTGCAGAAACGCGCGTACCGCCGCCGGATCCAGATTGAAGCTGCCGGCCTCTATGTCGCAGAACAGCGGTCGTGCCCCGGCCCGGGCGATGGTGCCCGCGGTGGCGAAGAACGTAAAAGGCGTGGTGATGACCTCGTCCCCGGCACCCAGCCCAAGGGCCATCAAAGCCAGCAGCAATGCGTCGGTGCCCGAGGACACCCCGACCGCGTGGGCGCAGCGGCAATACAGGCCGGCCGCCTTTTCGAAGTCCATCACATATCGACCGAGAATAAATTGCTGACTTGCACAAATATTTTCCAGAATTGGAACAATTTCGGCCGCCAGCGTCTGATACTGTCTTTTGAGATCCAGCAGCGGCACGATGACCGCCGGCGGCTGTTTTGTGGATTTTGCAAGCTGTGACATGCGACTCACCCCATACCGCAGGACGAACACTAGTATCCGATGGTGCAATTCTATACAACGCGGGCGCAGCGCGCCGTCCGCTCAGGGTCCCCATCGCGGCCGGAATGAGCGATGACTGAACCGGTACTCATCAACCGAAGCATCCTGATCGCCTTCATGGTGGTGGTGCAGACTCTGACGTCACCGCTGGTGGCGATCGCATCGCTGTACGTCGTGTCGCAGATCTGGCACCTGTCGTTCGAGCACTGGTCCTCGACGCTGGCGGTAGTCATCACGCTGCAGTTTCTGGTGCTGACGCATCCACCACGCGACCTGAGCGAACAGCTGGCCTGGCGGCCGCTCGCCGCGTCTACCGGTGTGGTGCTGCGCTGGGCGCTGTTACTGACGGTGCTGCTGATCGTCGGCCACTCGACCAACGCCCTGAGCGCCTACCCGCACCGGGCATTTCTGGCCTGGGCGCTGCTCACACCCGTGGCAATGGTCGCTGGCACGCTGTCGGTCGGGCAGATCATGCGCCGTGTAGTGGCGAGCGCGGTCGGCAGTCGCAAGGTGATATTTGCCGGCTACAACAGCAGCAGCCTGGCCCTGGCCCGAACCCTCGAGACCAATCGCGCGCTGCGGCTGCAGGTCGAGGGGTTCTTCGACGATCGGGGCTCGGATCGGCTGAATATGGAGGCCGACACGCGTCTGGTCGGACGGCTGTCGGACCTGGCCGCGTTTGCCAAGGAGCACAGCATCGATGTGATCTTTATCGCCCTGCCCGTGCGCCACATCAAGCGGGTGCTGGATTTGCTCGATGACCTGCGCGATACCACCGCATCGATCTATTATGTGCCCGATATTTTCGTGTTCGACCTGATTCAGGCGCGATCGAGCGAACTCAACGGCATCCCTGTGGTGGCGATGTGCGAGACGCCGTTCTACGGCTATCGCGGCCTGGCCAAGCGCCTGATCGATATCGGGGTGTCGCTCAGTTTTCTGATTTGTGCTTCACCGCTGCTTGTGGTGATTGCGCTGCTGGTGAGACTTTCCTCGCCTGGGCCGGCCATCTTCCGGCAGCGCCGTTACGGACTCGACGGTCACGAGATCACCGTCTACAAGTTCCGCACCATGAACGTGACGGAAGATGGCGCGCAGATAGCCCAGGCTTCGCGCGCCGACACCCGTATCACGCCGATCGGGCGCTTCCTGAGGCGCTATTCGCTCGATGAGCTGCCGCAATTCATCAACGTGCTGCAGGGCCGGATGAGCCTGGTTGGGCCGCGCCCGCACGCCGTGGCGCATAACGAGCAGTACCGTACGCTCATCAAGGGCTACATGGTTCGCCACAAAGTCAGACCGGGCATCACCGGCCTGGCGCAGATCAATGGCGCGCGCGGCGAGACTTCGAAACTGGAAGAAATGGAAGCGCGCATCAGGCTCGACCTCGAATACCTGCGCGGCTGGTCGCCACTGCTGGATGTGAAAATCATGCTGCGCACGGTGCTGAAGGTGTTCAGCGACGATAAGGCTTACTAGCGGGCAGCTCGACCACGCCTCAAACCGGCAGTTGGCTCTCACCTGGTGGATCCGATTGCACGCGTTTCGCCTGGCGCCACAGCAGCAGGCTCAGGCCCGCCAGATTCACACACTCGCCGGCGACCTGGCCGTACAGCGCGGCAACGGCGCCCCACCAGCGAATTCCGAACCAGGTCGTCAGTACCGATACCACCGCGCTGCACGCGATCAGCCAAGCCATTGATTTTACACGTTTTAGTGCAAATAACGCCGCCTGCAATACCTCGCGAAACAGGAATATCAGCGCGACACACCCCCACAGGATCAGCAGGCGGTCGCGATCGGCAATGGTCTTGTGCAACAAGTCGCTGATCAGCCAGTCGCGGAAAATCCATGCCAACACAAAGTAGATCGCATCGAGCACCACGATGCCGAGCGTGAGCCAGGCGAGTCGTCGCATGAGCCGATGCAGACCGGCTTCAGCCAGCCAGTTCGCGGCGACCGGCAGCAGCAGATTATTGATGCCCATGGTAAATACGATCACCGGTACCATCACCAGGCGCGCGGCATTCACGTTGATCACCGCCGTAAAATCAAGTCGGGTCGCAAGCACGTAGTTATAGCTTTGTGCGAGCAGCCAATAGGTGACCGCGCCGGTGGCTGACCAGACAGCGAGCGGCCGCATCTCGCGCCAGTACGGCGTTGCATCGCCGCCGACCCATCCGGGATCGGCGGCGAACGAACGATACGCGGCGCGACCGCCCGCCCAGCCGGCGACGATCAGGGCGGCTACCGCCCAGATCGAATGAAACCTGCTGCCGAAAACCGCAAACGCAATGACCGGCAGCAGCACGGCGGTGTAGACCACATCGGCGCGCAGCATCTGCTGTGGGCGCCCGTATATGACCAGCACACTGCGCAAGTATTCCCGCTGCAGTGCCGTCCAGGAAGCAAGGATGGCGCCCTCACTCACGATCGCGACGATTACGCTCCATGCGCCGATCAGGTAGCCGATGACCGGCACGAGTGCTGCCGCCAGCACTAATTTGTGCAAGAAACGCGTCTGACTGGCTTCGACGGCACCGACGATGGCCTGGCGCACGGCCGGCGGCTTCGACGGGATGATCGCGCACAGCGGCGCCAGCCAGGCACTTTGGGCGCTGGTCAGCAGCAGTACCGCCGATTGAACTAATATGAACTGGCCGTAATCCACGTCGCTGGTAAAGCGGATCATCGCCAATCCGACCAGAAAGTTCGCCCCGGACAGAAGCACCTGGTCGACCACGCCGGTGCCGAACATGTGCACTATCTGACCCAGCCGGCGCTCTCTCATGAGCGCGACTCGACCGAAGTCGATGGCGTGTAACGCAACAGCGCCTCGACGTACTCCGCTATCGCCATGGAGGCTGTCAGGCCGGGAGACTCGATGCCATACAGGGCCACGTAGGGCCGATGGGAATGATCGGCGGGGCCGCGGATGCAGAAGTCCGCCGCGGCCTGCCCCGGACCGCTGATCTTAGGTCGGATGCCGGTATATGCGGGCAGCAGGCGGCTCTCATCCAGCTCCGGGTAATAGCGTCTGATCGCCTGGACAAATTCGCCCTTGCGCGCTGCGTCAAAGCCATAGTCCAGCACATCGATCCATTGCACGTCCGGGCCGAAGCGAGCATTGCCTGCCAGATCCAGAGTGACATGAGTGCCAAGACCGGCGGCGTTGGCAATCGGATAGACCAGGCGCCGAAACGGCGACCTGCCAGCGAGGGAGAAATAGTGCCCTTTTGCCAGAAAACGCTCGGGTATGGTCTGTGGCGGCAGGCCATCAAGCGTTGCCGAAACCGCCTGAGCTTCGAGGCCGGCACAGTTCACGACTGCCCGCGCACTCAGGGTCAGCCTTGACTCATCGTCGATCTCGAGCGTTACTGCGGCGTCGTGCAGTTCACCGCCGACAACCGTGCTGTTGCAGACGACGATGCCGCCGTGGGCCTCCAGATCGGCCCGGAAGCTCAGCATCAGCGCGTGCGAATCAATGATACCACTGGATGGCGACAGCACCGCCGCGGTGCAGCGGACACTGGGCTCCAGTTCGCGGACTTCCTCTGCTTCCAGGCGCCGCAGGTCGGTGACGCCGTTCGCAATCGCCTGCGCCTCGTATTTCGACAGCGTTGCCGCTTCATCGGCCGAGGCCGCGACGATCAGCTTTCCCAGGCGCCGGAACTCGACCGCCTTGTGCGCGACATAGTCGTACAGCATCGTGCGCCCGGTCACGCAAAATCGAGCCTTGAGCGTGCCCGGCAGATAATAGATGCCGGCATGGATGACCTCGGAGTTCCGGCTGCTGGTGCCGGTGCCGATCGATCCCTCGGCCTCGAGCACCAGCACCTCGCGGCCTGCCAGAGCCAGCGCGCGGGCCGTGGCGAGACCCACCACCCCGGCGCCGATGACGGCGCAATCGATCCGCTCAGTCATGATTCGCGGGTCGCACGCAGCGATCAATAAGACTTGATCGCCGCAACCAGGCGGATATCCACCACCTCGGCCGTCGCCGGCAAGCCGAGCACGAACAGGACCGTATCGGCAACATCGCCGGGCTGCAGCAACTGCTCCGGTTTGTAGGGCCTGCCCTCGGCACGGAAAATCCTCGCAATGAGCCTGGTAGCGGTCCGACCGAGATAAATGCTGGTTACACGCACGCCGCGCTCATGCACTTCATCGCGCACCGCGTCGGCCAGCGCCCGCAAGCCGGCCCGACTGACGCCATAGCCGCTCAGGTTGGCCCTGGCAGCCAGTGCCGCCGTCGAGTTGATGAACAGCACATGGCCGCTGGCGCGCTCCAGTCCCGGCAACAGCTGCTGTGTCAACAGGTATGCGGCATGCACCATGACGCGATACATCAGGTCCATGTCGGACACGTCGGTGGCGGCCAGCGGCCCGGACAGGTGCAGCCCGGCGCAGTGGATCACGCCGGCAAGCGGGCGCGCCTCCGACTCCAGCTCCCGCGCCAGTGCAATCACAGCCGCGTCGTCGGTCAGTTCGAGGCAGCGGACCTGAACCCGTTGTGGAAACTCCGCCTCGAGCGCCGACAGCGCGGCGTGATCTCGCCCGAGTGCCAGCGTCGCGCGCCCGCTCAAGGCGAGCTTGCGCACGATGGCCTGTCCGATGTCCGAGCTGGCGCCGGTGACCACGTACAGCGGCGGCGATCCTATGACCCGGGCATCAGTATCGCTTGACACGCATG
>DATAJH010000147.1:0-12441 GCA_036262215.1 Steroidobacteraceae bacterium | reverse complement strand
GATCACCTGCGACAGGTAAGGCTTTCTGCTGCATGGCAGACCTGCACAGTGCTGTCAGCAAGGCTATCGATCCCTTGGGTGTTTCAATTAGGGTCGAGAGGTAACCCAGCCCGATTGTCGAACACCGCAGGCGACGCTTGCAGCCACTGTACACCAATCTTCCTGCAACTGTCCCCGCATTGGTCAGTCCGCAGACTCGATCACAGTTCGAGCTGCTGTCCCTTTTCCAACGCTGATTCGACCCGCTCGCGCAGCGCCCGGATGCGATGGCCGGTGTCGTGATCCGCGCCGCCGTCGCGGGCGCGCAGGCGCAGCACTTCGTGTGCCAGGTTCAGTGCCGCCATGACCGCGATGCGGTCCAGGCCCGCGATCTTGCCGCTGTCGCGGATCTCGCGCATGCTTTTGTTGAGGATCTCCGCGCTGTCGAGCAGATCGGTGCGCTCGTCGGGACCGCAGGCGACGATGTATTCTTTTTCCAGGATGCGCACGCTCAGGGGCCGTATCGCGTCGCGCGACTCGGTCATGCGCTGTGTTCCATGGCCTTCAGGCGGCCGATCATGGCCTCGACGCGCGTGCGTACCTGCTCGCTGCGATTGAGCAGCGAGGTCTTCTCCGCAGCGAGCATCTCCTGCCGCTGGCGCAGCGCGCGGTTTTCTTCTTTGATCTGCTGCACCGTGGTCAGCAGTTCTTCGACCCGCTTCTCGAGGCGCTTGAGCTCAAGATCGAACGCCCCGGTACCCTTAGCTTCTGCCATGGCAAAACTATAGTTCCGCGCGGATACATCGGTCAATGAAAATGGCTGGGTAGCGACCGAAGTTGCGGTTGATATCAAGGCTGCAATACCATTTTGCGGTGCCGACGCATCACGATTACTCCGAAATCCAGAAAACACTGGCCGCCTCGCATGCGCTGGCCGATCCGGCCGAGGCACACGGCACCCTGGCCGGGGCCCTGTGCGCGCTGGTCCCGTACCGGCTCGAGGACTGGCTGGCCGAGATCCTGCCGGACGGGCGCATCGGCGCCGGGGACGCCGATCCGGTGCTGCAGACTCTTTATGAGGGCACGGTGGCCGCCCTGGCCGGTCACGGCATGGATTTCGATCTGCTGATTCCCGGGGACGAGGCCCCGATCGAGGAGCGCACCCAGGCGCTGACTTCCTGGTGTACCGGGTTCCTGTACGGGCTTGGCACCAGCGGTGCCGCCGATCCGCAGCGCCTGCCGGGCGAGCTGGGCGAGATCGTGCGCGATCTGACCGAGATCACGCGTGCCGGCGTCGATAGCACCGACGGCGAGGAAGCCAACGAATCCGCACTGGCGGAACTGACGGAGTTCGTACGCGTGGGTGTGCAGCTGGTGTTCGACGAGCTGGAACCGCTGCGCGAACGCCACATCCCGCCAGGACACGTACTGCACTAGACTTGCCGGTTCTGTCACCGAGGTATTCATGGCCGATCCAATCAAAGGCGAATTCGCCCGCCGGCGCACGCAACTGATGCGGCTGATGGGCAGCGATGCGATCGCGATCCTGCCGGCGGCACCGGTGCGGCAGCGGAATAACGACGTCGAGTACAACTACCGGCAGGACAGCGATTTTTATTACCTGACCGGCTTTAATGAGCCGGAGGCGGTGGCGGTGCTGATCCCCGGGCGCGCGGCCGGGGAATACGTGCTGTTCGTGCGCGACCGCAACCCGGAGCGCGAGATCTGGGATGGCGTGCGCGCCGGTCCGGCCGGTGCGGTCGAGCACTACGGCGCCGACGATGCGTTTCCGATAGCCGATATCGACGAGATCCTGCCGGGCCTGATGGAACAGGGCTCGCGGGTGTACTACACGATGGGCCTGAACCAGGAGTTTGACCAGCAGGTACTCGGCTGGGTCAACACGCTGCGATCGCAGGCGCGCAGCGGTGCGCATCCGCCGCAGGAATTCGTGGCGCTCGACCATGTGCTGCACGACATGCGGCTGTTCAAGAGCCGCGGCGAGCTGAGCCTGATGCGCCGTTCGGGCGAGATCGCCGCCGGTGCCCATGTGCGCGCGATGCGCTACTGCCGCCCCGGGCGCATGGAATACGAGGTCATGGCCGAGCTGCTGCACGAATTCAACCGCCACGGCGCGGATATCTCCTATCACCCGATTGTCGGCGGCGGCGCCAACTCCTGTGTGCTGCACTACCGCGACAACAGCGCGCGGCTCAACGATGGCGACCTGCTGCTGGTGGATGCCGGTTGCGAGTTCGGCTACTACGCCTCCGACATCACGCGCACCTATCCGGTGGGTGGCCGCTACAGCAGCGAACAGCGGGCGGTGTACGAGGTGGTGCTCGAGGCGCAGCGCGCCGCGATTGCCAAGGTCAAGCCCGGCAACTCCTGGGACCAGCCGCACGAAGCCGCGGTGCGCGCCATCACGCAGGGACTCAAGCGTATCGGGCTGCTCAAGGGTTCGCTGCCGACACTGATCCGCTCCGGGGCCTACAAGGCGTTTTTCATGCATCGCACCGGCCACTGGCTCGGCATGGACGTGCACGATGTCGGCGACTACAAGGTGGGCGATGAATGGCGGGTGTTCGAGCCCGGTATGGTGCTGACGGTGGAGCCCGGGATCTATATCGCCGCCGGCTCGCGCGCTGTGCCGCGGCGCTTCTGGAATATCGGCGTGCGCATCGAGGATGACGTCGTGGTCACGCGCAACGGCTGCGAGGTGCTGACCGACGATGCGCCGAAGGAGCCGGACGCGATCGAAGCGTTGATGGCCGCGGCGTGAAAGCGCCGGCCAGGTGCCGCTGCGATGTCGCCATCGTCGGTGGCGGCATGGTGGGGGCGAGCCTGGCACTGGCGCTGGCCGGCACGCGGCTGAAGGTGCTGCTGATCGAGGCCGTGGCGGCGAGCAGCGAGCTGCAGCCGAGCTTCGACGAGCGCAGCACCGCGCTCGGCAATGGCGCGCGGCAAATCCTCTCCACCCTCGGCGTCTGGGACGACATCGCGGCCGGCGCGGCGCCGATACGCGAGATCCATGTCTCGGATGCCGGGCACTTCGGCTTTGCCCGGCTCAACGCCGCCGAACACGAGCTCGCGGCCTTCGGCTACACGGTCAGCAACCGGCAGCTGGGCGCGATCCTGTGGGGGGCGCTCGAGCGCCGCCCGCAGGTCGAACTGCGCAGCCCGGCGCGCGTGACGGCGGTCAGTCTTGGGCCCGAGTGGGCCGAGCTGCGCCTGCAGGACGGCAGCCTGGTGCAGGCGCGGCTGGTGGTCGCCGCCGATGGCGCGCATTCGCTGGTGAAGCAGGCGGCCGGCATCGACTCGAGCGAGCGCGACTACCATCAGGTGGCGCTGGTGGCCAATATCAGGACTGACCGCAGTGCCCGCGGCATCGCCTACGAGCGTTTCACCGCCGCCGGTCCGCTGGCGTTGCTGCCGCTGGCCGATGGTGCCTACACCGTGGTCTGGACGCTGCCACCTGAGCGCGCGCCGGCGCTGCGCGACTGCGATGACGCTGAATTCTGCCGCGCGCTGCAGCACAGCTTTGGCTGGCGCGCGGGCCAGGTGCGCTCGGTCGGCAAGCGCGCCGCCTACCCGCTGTCGCTGGTGCGGGCCGAGGAGCTGCGCGGTGAGCGCGTGGCGCTGGTCGGCAACGCCGCGCAGGCGCTGCATCCGGTGGCCGCCCAGGGCTTCAACCTGGGACTGCGCGACGCGGCGACGCTCGCCGAACTGATCGCCGGCGCGAGCGATCCGGGGGCGGATCAACTGCTGTCGCAGTTCGCGCGCCGCCGCAGCGCCGACCGGCGCGGCATGATCGGCTTCACCGACCAGCTGGTGAAACTGTTCGACAGCCGGCGCGGTGCGGCGATTGCGGCGCGTAACCTCGGACTGCTGCTGTTCGACCTGAATGAACCGGCCAAGCGCGCGCTGTCGCGCCTGAGCTGGGGTTTTGGCGGCGCACTGCCGCGGCTGTCGCGCGGCCTGCCGCTGCAGTCGTGAGGGCAGATTATGACATCGTGGTGGTCGGCGCCGGCCTGACCGGTGCCTGTGCCGCAGCCCTATTGGTGCGCCATGCCGGCATCGAAGCGCAGCGCATCGCGCTGCTCTCGAGCGAGCTGCCCAGCGCCGGCACGGCCGATGCGCCGCCGGACCTGCGCGTGGTGGCGATTTCGCGCGCCAGCGAGCGCGTGCTGCGCGCAGCCGGGGCCTGGCAGCGGCTCGATCAGGCACGGCTGTGCGCCTACGAGCGCATGCGGGTGTGGCATGAATCGAGCGCCGCCACAGGCGATGCCGCGCTGTGTTTCGATGCCGCCGACATCGGTGAGCCCAATCTCGGATTCATCGCCGAGAACGGTGCGTTGGTGCGTGCCTGTATCGACAGTTTCCGCGAGGCTGGAGGCGCGCTGATCACCGGCCAGCTGGCGAGCGTGAGCGTCGGCGCGGAATTCGCGCAACTGGAATGCAGCGATGGATCCGACATCACGGCGCGGCTGGTGGTCGGCGCCGATGGCGCACAGTCGCTGGTGCGCGACTGCGCGGGACTGGCGGTGCGCACGCGCGAGTACCGGCAGCTGGCGATCGTGGCAACGGTGCGCACTGAGCGAGCGCATGAGAACACCGCCTGGCAGAGATTTTTGCGTACCGGACCGCTCGCGTTGCTGCCCTTGTTCGACGGCAGCAGTTCGATCGTGTGGTCGGTCGATGAGGCGCAAGCTGTGGTGCTGCGCGATTGCAGCGGCGCGGAGTTCAGCCAGCGCCTTGAGGCCGCCGCCGATGGCGTGCTCGGCGCAACCACGCTCGCGAGCGAGCGGCTGAGCTTTCCGCTCCGCAGCATGGCCGCACAGTCGTACGTCGCGCCGCGCTGTGCATTGATCGGCGATGCGGCGCACGTGATCCATCCGCTCGCGGGTCAGGGCGCCAACCTGGGACTGCTCGATGCAGCGGCGTTGTGCGAGGCGGTGGCGACCGCAAAGCGCGAGGATCCGGGTGCACTGCGCGTGTTGCGCGGCTACGAGCAGCAGCGGCGCACGCACAATCTGTTTATGGATGCGGCGATGAGCGCGTTGCACAGCGGCTTTGGTGTCACCCGTGGTCCCGCCGCCTGGCTGCTCAATCGCGGTCTTGCCGTGGTTAATCGCAGCAGCACGCTCAAGCGGGCGTTCGCGCGCCAGGCGCTCGGCACCGCCGGCGCGCTGCCGCGCCTCGCGCGCGCCCGGCTCGTCGAACCGGTGTCCGGCGACTAACTAGCCATCGATTGATGACTTGTCGTACGCCGAGCCGCGCAGCCTACTTGATGGGGATACGGTCGATCTTGGCGGCGCAGATGAAGTCGTTCTCCGACAGCCCGCCGATGGCGTGCGTGGAGTAGCGCACGCGACAGTAGTTGTAGCCGACTTCCAGGTCCGGGTGATGGTCCTCGATGTTGGCCACATGTGCCAGCGCGTTGACGAAGCTCATGGTGCGATAGAAGTCGCGGAACGCGAAGTCGCGCTTGATGGCCTTGCCGTCTTCGATCAGGCGCCAGTCGGCGGCGAGCTGCTTGAGCTCGGCTTTGGCCTGCTCGGCGGTGTAGGCGGCGACCTTGCCTTCACAGGGCTTGCAGTGGCGTTCGACCAGCTCGATCATGATTGCCGCTCCTTGAGCATTCGGCTCAGCTCTGCACGCGACGCGCGTAGGTGCGCGCCACGTACTGCTCGACCAGCTCCTGGAATTCCTCGGCGATGCGCTCGCCCTTGAGGGTCACCGTCTTGGCGCCGTCCTCGTACACCGGCGCCACCGGCCGCTCGCCGGTGCCGGGGAGGCTGATGCCGATGTTGGCGCGCTTGCTCTCGCCCGGTCCATTGACGACGCAACCCATGACGGCCACGGTCATGTCCTCCACGCCGTCGTAGACGCTGCGCCAGCCGGGCATGCGCTCGCGCAGGTGGCGCTGGATGCGATCGGCCAGGGTCTGGAAATAGGTGCTGGTGGTGCGGCCGCAGCCGGGGCAGGCGGTCACCAGCGGTGTGAAGGAGCGCAGTCCCATGGTCTGCAGCAGCTCCTGGGCGACGATGACCTCGCGCGTGCGATCGCCGTCCGGCTCGGGCGTCAGCGACACGCGGATGGTGTCGCCGATGCCCTGCTGCAGCAGGATCGCCATCGCGGCCGAGGAGGCGACGATGCCCTTGGAACCCATGCCGGCCTCGGTTAAGCCCAGGTGCAGCGCAAAATCGCAGCGCGATGCCAGTTCGGTGTAGACCGCCACCAGGTCCTGCACCGCGCTCACCTTGGCCGACAGCACGATGCGATCGCGCGCCAGGCCGATGTCGACCGCGCGTTGTGCGCTGTCGAGCGCGGAGCGCACGATGGCATCGCGCATGACTTCCTGCGCCGAGTCGGGTTCGCTCTTGCGGCTGTTCTCATCCATCAGCCGCAGCAGCAGGTCCTGGTCCAGGCTGCCCCAGTTGACGCCGATGCGCACCGGCTTGTTATTGCGGCAGGCGATCTCGATCATCTCCGCGAACTGCGGATCGCGCTTGCTGCCGCGCCCGACGTTGCCCGGATTGATGCGGTACTTGGCGAGCGCCTCGGCGCAGGCCGGGTGCTCCTGCAGCAGCTTGTGGCCGTTGAAATGGAAATCGCCGATCAGCGGTACGCTGCAGCGCAGCTGCTGCAGCCGCTCGGCGATGTGCGGCACCGCAGCCGCCGCTTCCGCCGTGTTGACGGTGATACGGACCAGTTCGGAGCCGGCCGCGGCCAGTTGCTGTACCTGGCGTGCGGTGGATTCGACGTCGGCGGTGTCGGTGTTGGTCATCGACTGCACCACGATCGGGGCCTGGCCGCCGATGGTGATGCCGCCAACCTTGACCGGCAGGCTGGTGTGGCGATTACGTGGCATGCGCCTATTGTAATGGCAAAACGTAGTGGTGAAGCGGTGCTCGCTGCTATCATTCCGCTACGCCGTTGATTCATCAGGAGACGGGCTCACAGCGGAGTCAAACTCTGGGCAGGCACACTTGTTTATACGACCTGCACGTGGCGTTGGGGGCGCGCATGGTCGATTTTGGCGGCTGGGACATGCCGGTCGCCTACGGCTCGCAGATCGAAGAGCACCATGCGGTGCGGCACGCAGCCGGCGTGTTCGACGTCTCCCACATGTGCGTGGTCGATCTGATCGGCGTGCAGGCGCGCGCGCTGCTGTCGCGGCTGCTGGCCAACGACATCGCGCGCCTCAGTGTGACGGGCAGTGCGCTCTACAGCTGCATGCTCAACGATCAGGGCGGTGTCATCGACGACCTGATCGCCTATTACCTCGCCGACGATCAATTCCGCCTGGTGGTCAACGCCGGCACGCGCGACAAGGACCTGGCCTGGATCGGCGCCCAGGCCGCCGGCTCCGACGTCAGGCTGCTGGAGCGGCGCGACCTGGCGATGCTGGCGGTCCAGGGCCCGCTGGCGCGCGAGCGTACCGCGACGCTGCTGTCGTCCGAAGCCGCATCCGCGGCGATCATGCTGCAGCCGTTCTACGGCGCGCGAGTCGGCGACTGGTTCATCGCGCGTACCGGTTACACCGGCGAGGACGGTTTCGAGATCATGCTGCCGGCCGGCGAGGCGGGAAAATTATGGCAGCGCCTCAACGCCGCCGGCGTGCGCTCCTGCGGCCTGGGTGCGCGTGACACGTTGCGGCTGGAGGCCGGCATGAACCTGTACGGCAACGACATGGACGAGCACACCAATCCGCTCGAGTCGGGGCTGGCCTGGACCGTGGCGTTCGCGCCGACGCAGCGCGAGTTCATCGGCCGCGCCGCGCTGGAAGCCATACGCGCACACGGCAGCGAGCACAAGCGGGTCGGACTGGTGCTGGATGAGCGTGCCGTGCTGCGCAGCCACCAGCGGGTCATCGTCTCGGGTGTCGGCGAGGGCCAGGTCACCAGCGGTACCTTCTCACCGACACTGTCGCGCTCCATCGGCCTGGCGCGCGTGCCGACGGCAACCGGAGCCGCGGTGCAGGTCGACGTGCGCGGCCGGCTGTTGCCGGCCGTCACCGTGCGGCCGCCATTCGTGCGTCACGGCCGGCCAACGATCCCGCTGCCGGCGTGATCAATCTGTCGCTGCCGGCGCCCTTCACGGTGCGGCAATTCAATTTCGGGAGGAATAACGTCAAATGAGCAACATTCCGGCGGATCTTAAATACACCCGCAGCCACGAATGGCTGAAGTCGCTGCCCGAGGGTATCGTCGAGATCGGCATCAGCGATCATGCGCAGGAGTCACTGGGCGATCTGGTATTCGTCGAGCTGCCCGAGGTCGGCCGCAGTCTTGCCGCCGGTGAGGCCTGCGCGGTGGTCGAATCGGTCAAGGCGGCCTCCGACATCTATGCGCCGGTCGCCGCGACGGTGGTGGCGATCAATGTGCAGCTGGCCGAGGCGCCGGAGTTGATCAACCAGGATCCGTACGGGCGTGGCTGGATCATGCGGCTGAAGCCCACGGCCCAGGGCGCCGATTCGGGCTTGCTGTCGGCGCACGACTACCAGGCGCTCGCGGCCGCCGGCTGAGGACTGCGGATGCCGTTCATTCCGCATACCGATGACGATGAACGCGAGATGCTGGCCGCCATCGGCGCGCCGAGCATCGAGGCGCTGTTCGATGAGATCCCGGCGAATCTGCGGCTGCAGTCGCTGGAGGGGCTGCCTTCAGGGTTGAGCGAGATGGAGGTGATGCAGCTCATGGCCGCGCGCGCGCGCGCCGACGGGCGTGCATCGTGCTTCATCGGCGCCGGTGCTTATGAGCATCACATTCCGGCCGCGGTCTGGTCCACGATCACGCGCGGGGAGTTCTACAGCGCCTACACGCCCTACCAGGCCGAAGCCAGCCAGGGCACGCTGCAGTCGATCTACGAGTATCAGAGCATGATGGCGAGCCTGACCGGCATGCAGGTGTCGAACGCGTCGCTGTACGACGGCGCGACCGCGGTGGCGGAAGCCTGCCTGATGGCAGTGCGCGCCAACCGGCGCTCCAAGGCGGCGCGCATCCTGCTGCCGCGCAGCCTGCATCCGCACTATCGCGCGGTCACGCTGGCGATGGCGCTCAATCAGGGATTGATATTCGACACCGTGCCCTACGTACGCGATGCCGGCCACATGAGCCTCGACGCATTGGCGGTGCACGACGGCCAGGACATCACCGCGCTGGTGATCCAGCAGCCGAATTTCTTCGGCCTGTTCGAGCAGGTCGATGCGCTGACCGATTGGGCGCATGCACGCGACGCGCTGGTGATCGCGGTGGTGAACCCGATATCGCTGGCGCTGCTCAAAGCGCCCGGTGCATGGGGCGCGAAGGGCGCGGATATCGTCGTCGGGGAGGGGCAGCCGCTGGGTTGCCCGCTGTCCTCGGGCGGCCCGTACTTCGGTTTCATGACCACGCGCATGCAGCACGTGCGGCAGATGCCGGGGCGCATCGTCGGCGGTACCGTCGATGTCGACGGCCGGCCGGGTTTTTCGCTGACACTGCAGGCGCGCGAGCAGCACATAAGGCGCGCCAAGGCGACCTCGAATATCTGTACCAACCAGGGCCTGCTGATGATGGCCGGCACGCTGTACCTGGCGCTGATGGGCGCCGAGGGCCTGGAGCGCGTGGCGGCGGCGTCGATGGCGCGCACCGCGGAGCTGGTGACGGCACTGACGGCGATTCCCCAGGTACGACGCGCATTCGCGCGCCCGGGCTTTCACGAGGCGGTACTGACGCTGGACCGGCCGGTGGCACCGGTGCTCGCGGCGCTGGCGCAGCGCGGCATCCAGGGCGGCCTGGATCTGGCCGACTATTACCCCGAACTCGGACACTCGCTGCTGGTGTGCGCCACCGAGACCAAGAGCAGCGCCGACATCGAAGCCTACGCGAGCGCGCTGTCCGAGGCGCTGCGTCCGGCGCGCGCGGCCGCAAGCACACGAGCCTTAGGCACATGAGCCTGGCGCTGCGCGAGAAGCTGATCTTCGAATACTCGCGGCCCGGGCGCGGCGCGCGCGGCCAATGGCCGGCACTGCCGGCGGCCACGGCGCCCGATGCGCTGCCGCAGGAGCTGCGGCGCCAGGCGCGGCCGCTGCTGCCCGAGGTGAGTGAACTCGACGCGGTGCGCCACTACACACGGCTGTCGCAGCTGAATTTCTCGATCGATACGCACTTCTACCCGCTCGGCTCCTGCACCATGAAGTACAACCCACGGGCCTGCAATGCCGCGGCGCTGCTGCCGGAGTTCACCGCTCGCCATCCGCTGGCGCCGGTGGAGCATGGCCAGGGGTTCCTGGCCTGCATGTACGAGCTGCAGGAAATGCTCAAGGCGCTCACCGGCATGCGTGGCGTGGCGCTCAGTCCGCTGGCCGGGGCGCACGGCGAATTCGCCGGCGTGGCGATGATTCGCGCCTATCACCGCAGCCGAGGCGATCTGGCGCGCGATGAGATCATCGTGCCGCAGGCCGCGCACGGCACCAATCCTGCGACCGCGACCATGTGCGGCTGTGTCGCGCGCGAAGTGGCCGTGGGCGCCGACGGCGATGTCGATATGGAAGCGCTGCGCGCGGCGGTGGGTGCCAAGACCGCGGGCATCATGCTGACCAATCCGTCGACGCTCGGTGTGTTCGAGCGGCGCATCGAGGAGGTGGCGCGCGTGGTGCACCAGGCGGGGGGCCTGCTGTACTACGACGGCGCCAACCTCAATGCCATCCTCGGCAAGGTGCGCCCGGGGGATATGGGTTTCGACGTGATCCATATGAACCTGCACAAGACCTTCTCCACGCCGCACGGCGGCGGCGGGCCGGGCGCCGGCGCGGTCGGCGTGTCGGCACGGCTGCTGCCGTTCCTGCCGCTGCCGATCGTCGGGCGCGGGTCCGACACCGGGCAGCCGCTGTATCGCTGGCTCGGCGAGCGTGATCTGCCGCAGTCGATCGGCCGGCTCACCGGTTTCGGCGGCAATGCCGGGGTGCTGCTGCGCGCCTACGTCTACATGCGCATGCTGGGCCGTGAGGGCATGCGGCGGGTCGGGGAGTATGCAACCTTGAACGCCAATTACCTCTCGGCGCGGCTGCAGCAGGCAGGCTTCGAAGCCGCGTACCCGCAGCGGCGCGCCAGCCACGAATTCATCCTCACGCTCAAGCGGGCGCAGCAGGAGTGGGGCGTGACGGCGATGGACGTGGCCAAGCGGCTGCTGGACCTGGGCTTCCACGCGCCCACGACGTATTTCCCGCAGTTGATCAGCGAGTGCCTGCTGATCGAGCCCACCGAGACCGAGAGCAAGCAGACGCTCGACGCTTTTATCGGCGCCATGGCGCAGATCCTGCGCGAGGCGCAGGAGGATCCCGAGCAGCTGCATGGCGCTCCGCATAAACTCCCGGTTCGGCGGCTCGACGACGTGCGCGCGGCGCGGGAGCTGAACCTCATTTACCAGGGTGCGGGCGGGTGACGGAGCGCGAGAAGCTTCAGGGACTGGGACGCATGCAGCGCGCCTTCGCGTCGAGTGCCAAGGGCCTGGCCGGTGCGTTTCGCGACGAGCAGGCATTTCGCCAGGAACTGCTGTTCGCCTGCCTGACGCTGCCGCTGGGGATGTGGCTCGGCCACAGCGGTGTCGAGCGCGCGCTGCTGGTGGCGCCGGTGCTGCTGATCCTGATCGTGGAGCTGCTCAACAGCGCCATCGAAGCCACCGTGGACCGCATCGGCCTGGAGCGCCACGAACTGGCGGGGCTGGCCAAGGACATCGGCTCGGCGGCGGTAATGCTGTCGTTCATCCTGCTGGGCGTAGTGTGGCTGCTGGTGCTCGCCGGACGACCATAAGCGCATCGCCACGCACTTCGTACCGCCCCCGGCGTCAGCGTCGCCGCAGCGGGACATTACATTTGCCTACAGGGGTTCACACAGATGACGGCACTGATCTGCGGTTCGATGGCCTACGACACGGTCATGGTGTTCGAGGGGAGGTTTCGCGATCACATCCTGCCCGACCGCCTGCACCTGCTGAACGTGTCGTTCCTGGTGCCCTCGATGCGGCGCAATTTCGGCGGCTGCGCCGGCAATATCGCCTATAACCTTAAATTGCTGGGCGGCGACGGGCTGATCATGGCGACCGTCGGCCATGATTTTGAAGCCTATTCCGGGTGGCTGGAACTGAGCGCGCTGCCGCTGGCACACGTGCGTGTCGTGGCTGACCAGTTCACCGCCCAGGCTTACATAACCACCGATCTGGAGAACAACCAGATCACGGCCTTCCACCCCGGGGCAATGAACTATTCACATCTGAACAAGGTCAGTGATAGCACCGGTATCAAGCTCGGTATCGTGGCGCCCGACGGGCGCCAAGGTATGCTCGAGCACGCCGAGCAGTTCGCCGCCGCGGGCATTCCGTTTGTGTTTGATCCGGGCCAGGGCCTGCCGATGTTCGGCGAGGTGGAACTGCGCGCCTTTATCGAGCGCGCCTCGTGGGTGGCGGTGAACGACTATGAAG
>DATAJH010000146.1:0-34466 GCA_036262215.1 Steroidobacteraceae bacterium | reverse complement strand
AACGTGGACGACACGCAGAGCGTCGTGCGTGGCCAGGTGCTGGCCGAGCTCGATCCGGCCGACGCACAGGTCGCAATCAATGGCGCCGAAGCGCAGCTCGCCCGCGCGGTGCGCAACGTGCGCGGCCTGTTCGCGCAGCGCGACCAGTTGCAGGCGCAGATTGCGCAGCGCGTGGCCGACCTGAAGCGTGCGCAGGATGATCTGGATCGTCGCCAGGGTTTGCTGTCCGACGGCGCCGTCTCCGGCGAGGAGCTGTCGCATTCGCGGGATGCGCTGGCGGTGGCGCGTGCGGGGCTCGACGCCGCGCATGAGCAGCTTAACGCCACCGAGGCGCAGATACAGGGTACTACGATCGAAACCCATCCGCAGGTGCTGGACGCCGAGGCCGCGGTTCGTAATGCCGCGCTGGCGCTGCATCGCACCGAGTTGCGCGCCCCGGTGGCGGGTGTCGTCGCCAAGCGCACGGTAGAGCTCGGTCAGCGCGTGGCGGCAGGTAGCCCGCTGATGGCCCTGGTGCCGCTCGATGACGTGTGGGTGGATGCGAACTTCAAGGAAGTCCAGTTGCGCACCATGCGCGTGGGACAGCCGGTGACGCTGCACGCGGATCTGTACGGCAATGACGTGGTGTTCCACGGCCGGCTCGCCGGCCTGTCCGCCGGCAGCGGCAGCGCCTTCGCGCTGCTGCCGGCGCAGAACGCCTCCGGCAACTGGATCAAGATCGTGCAGCGTTTGCCGGTACGCATCACGCTTGATCCGCAGGAGCTGAAGGCGCATCCGCTGCGCGTCGGTCTGTCGATGACCGTGGAAGTCGATGTACACGACACCTCCGGCCCGGTGGTGTCGGCCCAGGTGCGCAACGTGCCGCAACCGACCCAGGCCAGCGCCGGCGACGATCCCGACCTGCAGGCGCGCATCGACCGCATCGTCGCACAGAACGCCGGCCATGACGGCCGTCAGTCCGTGGCGCGCACGGCGGCCGCGCCGGTGCGGTGAACTCGCAGGCAGACACGGCGCCGCTCGGCGGCTATGCCCGCGGCGTGGTGGCATTCGCGCTGGCGCTCGGCACCTTTATGCAGGTGCTCGATACCAGCATCGCCAACGTCGCCATTCCGACCATCGCCGGCAACCTCGGCGTGTCTACCGATCAGGGTACCTGGGTGATCACCTCGTTTGCGGTCAGCAACGGCATTTCGGTGCCGCTCACCGGCTGGCTGATGCAGCGTTACGGCGTGGTACGCACTTTCGTTCTGTCGGTGCTGGCTTTCACGGCCGCATCGTTTCTGTGCGGCGCGGCCTGGAGCCTGTCCTCGCTGGTGGTGTTCCGGGTACTGCAGGGCGCGGTGTCCGGGCCGATGATTCCGGGCTCGCAGGCGCTGCTGCTGCGGCTGTTTGGGCCGGCGCGCGCAGGTACCGCACTGGCGATCTGGTCCATTACCACGCTGGTGGCGCCGGTCGCCGGCCCGGTGCTCGGTGGCTACATCTCCGACGACTGGAGCTGGCCGTGGATCTTCTACATCAACGTGCCGATCGGCGTGCTGTCAGGATATATATGCTGGCGCTTTCTGGGGCGGCGCGACACGCCGACGCGCCAGTTGCCGATCGACACCGTGGGTCTGGGCCTGCTGATCGTGTGGGTCGGTGCGCTGCAGGTCATGCTCGACAAGGGCAAGGACCTGGACTGGTTCGGTTCACCGGCCATCGTGGCGCTGAGCGTCGTCGCGGTGCTCGCTTTTGCAGCCTGGCTGATCTGGGAGTTGACCGAGCGCTATCCGATCGTCGACTTATCGCTGTTTGCCAGGCGCAATTTTACCCTGGGTACGGTCGCGTTTTGCATCGGTTACGCGGTGTTCTTCGGCAATATCGTGCTGTTGCCGTTGTGGCTGCAGACCCAGCTCGGCTATACCGCGACCTGGGCCGGGTTGGTGGCGGCGCCCGCCGGCGTGGTGTCAGTGCTGGTGTCGCCAATCGTTGGCCGCCTGGTCGGCAGGGTCGACGCGCGCCTGCTGGGCACGGTCGGCTTCCTCGCCTTCGCGATTTCGTTTTTCATGCGCTCCGGGCTTACCGCGGATGCGAGCTTCGCCGCCTTTGTGATGCCGCAACTGGTCATGGGCATCGGCATGGGGACATTCTTCGTCGCGATGATTTCCATTCTGCTCGATGGCGTGCCACCGGAACGGGTGCCCTCGGCCTCCGGCGTGTCGAACTTCCTGCGCATCGTCGCCAGCGCCTTTGCCACCTCCATCACCACTACGTTCTGGGACCGCCGCGAGGCGCTGCATCAGACGCGCCTGGCGGAGAGTTCGAGCGTCTACAGCCCAAGCCTGCAGGAGTCGATCCATGGTCTGCAGGCGCTCGGCATCAGCAACGATCACACCGCGATCGGCGTATTGTCCCAGGGACTGATCCACCAGGCCTACCTGCTGTCGTCGCTGGATTATTTCTGGATCTCAGGCTGGCTGACGCTGGCGCCGCTGGTATTGGTGTGGCTCGCGCGCCGGCCGCGCGCCGCACAGCATGCAGCCGCGGAATAATGCCGGCGCACAGCTCAGTTGGACAAACAATCAGTGCACGCACAAGGAGAGCAGCATGAGTCGGGATGAAGTGACTGAGAAAATCGTCGCCACCAAGGTCAGGCAGGGCTTGAAGTGGGCCGACGTGGCGGCGAAAGTCGGTCTGAGCAAGGAGTGGGTCACGGCCGCCTGTCTGGGACAGATGACACTCAACGCGCAGCAGGCGGCCGTGATCGGCGAGATCTTCAGCCTGAGCGAGCAGGAGCGCAAATGGCTGACGGTAGTTCCGTACAAGGGATCGCTGCCCACCAGCGTGCCTACCGATCCGCTGATCTATCGTTTCTATGAGCTGGTGAACGTCTACGGCACCACCCTCAAGGAGCTGATCCACGAGGAATTCGGCGACGGCATCATGAGCGCGATCGACTTCACGATGGAGCTGAAGCGCGAGGCCGACCCGAAGGGCGATCGGGTGCGCATCGCCATGTCCGGCAAGTTCCTGCCGTACAAGACCTACTGAGCACGCGCGGCTAATCCATCAGCGCCACGCTCTTGACCTGCGCGTATAGCGCGGTGCCGGGCGCGATCGCCAGTTGCGCCACCGAGCGTTGGGTAATGCGGGCCAGCAGCGGCCGGCCGCCGACGTCGATGCGTACCAGGCGCTGCGCCGGATCGCGATCGTCGGTCACGTCCATGACGCGGCCCGGCAGGATATTGGTGATGCTGGTTTGCTCGGGCGGCTTGAGCGCCAGACTCACATCGCGTGCATCGATGCGCACCCGGACACGCTGACCGACCGGCACCGCTCGCAGCGAGATGGCGAGGCGACCGGCGGCAATGCCGACATAGCTCAGGTGATACTGCGGATCGTGTTCCGCGATTACTCCTTCAAACACGCTGCCGGCCTCCTCCAGGTGCGCCAGCGGCAGGTCGGGGCGGGTCAGCATCTCGTGCAGCGAACCGAATGCGTGCACGCGGCCGGCATCCAGCAGCGCAATGTGATCTGCGATGCGCATGACTTCCCCGATCTCATGACTGACATAGACGATCGGAATCGATAGCTCGTCGTGCAGACGTTCCAGGTGCGGCAGGATTTCCGCGCGACTCGCAAGATCCAGACTCGACAGCGGTTCGTCCATCAACAGCAGTTGCGGGCTGGTCAGCAGAGCGCGCGCAATGGCGACCCGCTGCCGTTGGCCGCCCGACAACTGGTCGGCGCGATGCGTGAGCAGGCGCTCCACACCCATGAACTGCACCGCCTGGTCAAAGCCGATGCGGCGTTGCGCCGCCGGCACGCGATGCAACCCGTATTCCAGGTTGCGGTGCACGTCAAGATGGGCAAACAGGCTGGATTCCTGGAACACGTATCCCAGCGGCCGCTGGTGCGTGGGCACGAACCGGCGCTGGTCCTGCCAGACCTCGCCGTTGAAGCGCACCGAGGCACGTGGCACGCGCTCCAGGCCAGCAACGCAGCGCAATACGGTGGTCTTGCCGGAACCCGAGCGGCCAAACAATGCCGTGATCCCGCGGCCGGGAAACTGGCACTCGACCTGCAGCTGAAAATCCGGGCGTGACCAGGCGATGTCGAGTGCCAGGCTCACGCGGCGGCTGCGGCTTCGGCGCCACGCCGATTAGCGCTGTAGACGATCAGCAGCAGGGCGAAACATGCGACCAGCAAGGTGATCGAGAGTCGTTGCGCGCCGCTGTAATCCAGCGCCTCGACGTGATTGAAGATCACGATGGATGCCGTTTGCGTGCGTCCGGGGATATTTCCGCCGAGCATCAGTACCACGCCGAATTCGCCCAGGGTGTGGGCGAACGCCAGCACCGAGCCGGTGATGAAACCGCGGCGGGCGAGCGGCAGCGCGACCGTGAAGAAACGATCCCAGGGCGCAGCACGCAATGTCGCGGCGACCTCGAGCGCGCGCGCGCCTACGGCCTGGAACGCACCCTGCAGCGGCTGTATGACGAACGGCATGGAATACAGCATCGAACCCACTACCAGACCGCCAAAGCTGAAGCTCAGCGGCTGCAGTCCCAGCTGATGCGTCAACCTGCCGCCCCAGCCGTAAGGTCCGAGAAACAGCAGCAGATAGAAGCCCAATACGGTCGGTGGCAGCACCAGCGGCAAGCTCGCCATGGCCTCGCCGATGACCCGCAGTCGCGAGCGGGTGGTCGCGAGCCACCAGGCCAGCGGCGTGCACAGCAGCAGCAGCAACGCCACGGTCACGGCCGCAAGCTTCAAGGAAATCCACAGCGCGACCAGATCGTCAGGGGAATAGAAGCTCGCGATCATTCCGGGACATGGTAACCGGCTGCTTTGATGGTGGCGATGGCCTGCGGATCCTGACGCAGCCATTTCAGGAACGCTTCCGCCACGGCACGCTTGCTGGTGCGCGTCAGTATCACGGCGTCCTGCGTCAGCGGCGTGTACAGCGCCTGCGGCGGCAGCCAGTACGACCCGGAGATCACATTATCGTCGCTGACCTGGGATAGCGCCACGAATGCCATGTCGACATTGCCGGTGGCGGCGAACTGCCAGGCCTGATTGATATTCTCGCCAACCGCGAGTTTCTTGTCCTGGTTGAGCTGATCCCACAGACCCAGGGCGCTCAGCACCTGCTGTGCCGCCGCGCCATATGGGGCGTTGCGCGGCTCAGCGATGCCGATCATTCGATAGGCGCCGGCGCGCAACACCTTGCCGTCGCGGTCGACCACGCCCGGTTTCGGGCTCCACAGCACCAGCGTGCCGATGGCAAAGGTGAAGCGGCTGCCGGCCAGCCCTAAGCCCTCGGCTTCAAGCTGCTTCGGACGATCGCTATCGGCCGACAGCAACACGTCGAATGGCGCGCCTTCCCGGATCTGAGTGTAGAACTGGCCGGAAGAGCCGGAACTCAGCAACAGTTTGTTGCCGCTCGCCTGCTCGAATTTCGGTGCCAGCCGTTGCAGAGTGCCGAAAAAATTGGCCGCGACGGCAACATTGAGGTCCTCGGCGCGTGCCGATGGCGCCGACAGGACCGACAGAGCCGACAGCGCAGCCAGCGCCAACAGGGCGGTGATCGGCCGTTTGCACAGTCGCATATCGCGTTCCCCCGAAGTCAGTCATTTACCGCAATGAGGACGTGGGAGGATTTGATGAGCGCGCTGCAGGCAGCGCCCTCGGCCAGGTCGAGCTCCTTCAACGCGTCGCTGGTGACGATCGCTGTCAGCACGCGGCCGCCGGACAATTGAATCTTGACCTCGCAGTTGACGCTGCCGGGAATGACCGCAGTCACCGTGCCGCGTAGCTGGTTGCGGGCGCTGACACGCAGATTCGCGTCCGGCGACAGCACGATGAAGCTCGCTTTGATCAGCGCCACCGCGTCGCGTCCCGGCTTCAGGCCCAGATCCTCGACGGCATCGTTGGTGATGTTGGCGAAGATCTCCAGACCGTCACCCAGATCGAGGATGACATCGGCATTGACCGCGCCCGTGCGCACTTCCCGGACGATGCCGCGAAATTGATTGCGGGCGCTGGTTTTCATGGTAATTGCCTTCATCAGTTCATTGAGCTTGCTAAAATCGTGCACCTGCGCCTGCATTTGCGCCAGCAAGTGCTGGTAGCCGGATTCCAGCAGCCGATACAGACGCACCAGCGCGCGACCGTGCTCGGTCAGATGGCTGCCGCCGCCGTGTTGGCCACCGGTGGTGCGAATCAGCAGCGGTTTGTCGGCAACGTTGTTCATCGCATCGACCGCATCCCAGGCCGCCTTGTAGCTCAGACCGACCTCTTTCGCCGCCCGTGTGATCGAACCCGTGCGATCGATGCTTTGCAGCAACGCGATGCGACTGGCGCCGACAAATTTCTGGCCCTTGCGGTCCAGCCATAAACCGCCGTGTATGGCGATGGATGCTGATCGCTTTGCCATGGCGCCGGCTCAGCCCGTCGCTGTGATCGTGAGCCGAACGACCGGCTTGGGCGCGCCGCTCAGTTGCAGCAACAGCTCACGGCCGCCGGGAAGCGAGTATTGAACGATCTTATGCGGCGCCAGGCACCCTGGGCGGCCCTGGAAATCGACCGACTGGATCATCTTGCCGTCGGCCACGACGTCGATCCACAGCGGCTGATCCACCGAGACTCGGTAGCTGCCGGGCTGCGCCAGTCGCAGGCGCGCCATACCGGCATAGGCGCCGTCGGTACTGGTGTTCTTGCCCGGTGGCAGCAGCAGTGTGATCTGGCCGGCCGCCGCGAGTTGCAGCTGGTACGGCCGCTCGGGCGCGAGTGGCGGCGCAGACGACGCGTCGTGTCCGGCGACGACGGCTTGCGGCGCGCTGGCGAACAGCGCGCGTTCGCGTTGGATATTCCAGGTGAATTTGGCGCACGGGTCATCCTGCGCCGCGGCCATACCCGCCGCCAGGCTCAGCGCCAGCGTCGCCCAGCCCCGCGCGGCCCACTGCTGCTGCGTCATATAACCCCTAATATAGCGGGATTCCAGCCGTCATCAATGACCGTCGAGCCATGAGGCTGGCTAATCGATGCCGGCGCACTGGCTGCGCCGCTCCAGCAGCAGCACGTCGCGCCACCGTCCGGCCAGTGGCCCGAAGCTCATCCGGCCCAGGCGCCGGCGTAGTCCCAGGACCTGGAAGCCCAGGGCCCGGTGCAGCGCAACGCTGGCGCTGTTCTCCGGGAAGATGCCCGCCTGCAGCGTCCAGTAGCCGTGCTCCTCGGACTGTGCGATCAAGGTTGCCAGCAGGCTGCGTCCCACGCCGCGCCGCTGGTACGACGGCGCCACATAGACGCTGACCTCGCCCACACCGGCGTATACGCAGCGGCCGGATACGCGGCCCAACGCCGCCCAGCCCGCTGGCGTGCCGGTGTCGACCGCCAGCAGGCACAGTTCGGGCACATGAGCGGAAAGCCACTGCTCGAAGGAATCGGGAGCGTGGCGCTCGAAAGTGGCATGGCCGGTGTCGATTCCGGCCTGGTAGATGGCGCGCACGGCCGGCCAGTTCTGCGCCTGCATCGGCTGAATGAGCGCCGGCTGCATGCCCTTCAGCTCGCCGCTGCACCAAAGCGCATCGATAGGTCGATGGCGACGATATTCTTGGTGAGCGAGCCGACCGAGATGTAATCGACACCGGTGGCGGCGATCGCAGCCACTCCCTGGAGCGTGACGCCGCCCGAGCACTCCAGCAGTGCCGGCCGCTGGTGCGCGCGATTGAGCGCGACCGCGCTGCGCATGCCCTCCAGGTCGAAATTGTCGAGCATCACCAGGTCGGCGCCAGCATCGAGCGCCTGGCGCAGCTGATCGACGTTTTCCACCTCGACCTCAACCTGCAGCGCGGGCAGCTGCGCTCGCGCGGCACTCACGGCCGCGCCGATCGAGCCGGCGGCAGCAATATGGTTCTCCTTGATCAACACCATGTCATACAGCCCCAGCCGATGATTGCTGCCGCCGCCGCAGCGCACCGCGTATTTCTGCGCACTGCGCAGACCGGGAATGGTCTTGCGGGTATCGAGGATGCGACAGCGCGTGCCGCGCAGCGCTTCGACGTAGCGCTGGGTAGCACTGGCCGTAGCCGACAGCAGCTGCAGAAAATTAAGCGCGGTGCGCTCGCCGGTCAGGATGGGGCGGGCAGGGCCGGTCAGCTCGCACACTATGGAATTGGCAGGCGCGAGCGCGCCCTCGGCAATGCGCCACTCGATCCGAACTGCCGTATCCAGCTGGCGGAACGTCTCGTCGAACCAGGGCGCGCCGCAGATCATGGCCGTCTGGCGGCATAGCACGCGCGCCTGGACCTGCTGTCTGGCCGGAATCAGGGCGGCCGTGACATCGCCCGATCCGATGTCTTCGCGCAGGGCGCGCGACACCTGATCGGGCAGGTCAGCGGGCAGCTGGCTCAGAACGGCAACGGGTGATTGGAGGCACCCATGCATAGCAGCAACGGAATCGACAGCACGAAATTGGTGCGCGAGGCCATGGCAGCGGTCTTGCGTGCCTTGGCCTTCTCCTCATCGGTGGCCGGGACAATGCCGAGGATCTTCTTCTGGTTCGGCCAGATGAATACCCAGACATTGAACGCCATGATGGTACCCAGCCAGCCGCCGATACCGATGACCAGGCCGTAATAGTCCTGGCCCAGATGTCCCAGAGTGATGGCATTGGCCAGGTTGTTGGCTCGTGCCAGATACCAGATTCCGGTAAGCCAGGTGACTACCGCCGCCCAGCGAAACCAGAGCAGGGCGCGCGGCGCGATGTATTTGGTGACACCGGCGCCTCCCGGACCGCCCTTGTCGGCCGCCGCCGCGGCCAGCCCCGGCGTTTGCACGACGTTGAAGTAGTACAGCAGCCCGATCCACATCACCCCGGCGAGGATATGAATCCAGATGGCCAGCCCCAGCTCCGCAAAGCCCGTGGGCGGAATGGCCAGGGCGATGATCAGCGCCAGAATGACGCCGGTGAGGATGGCACCACGCACTGAATTGAGGGGATTCATGTCGACCTCGCTTAAGTTGTTGTTCTGCTTGAGCACCGCATAAAAAATGCGGTTTGAAGAATAGGCCAGCGCCCCCCATAATTCAACGCATACATCAAGGCAGGTGAATGAAGATGGATGTGAACGATCGGATCCGCAAGGAATTGGCCACCGCGCCGGTGGTGCTGTTCATGAAAGGCAACCCCGACTTCCCGCAGTGCGGGTTTTCGGCCCAGACGGTTTCCGCATTGCGCAACCTCGGCGCGCAGTTTCATTACGTCAATATTTTTGATGACGCGGAATTGCGTGAAGCGCTCAAACGCCATTCGAACTGGCCGACCTATCCGCAGCTCTACGTCAAAGGCGAGCTGATCGGCGGCTGCGATATCGCGCTCGATATGTATCGTAGCGGCGAGCTGAAGCAGCTGTTGCAGGAAGCGGGCGCGGTAGCGGCCGTTCCGGCCTGAGCAGGCCAGCGCGGCCGCCGGTCGCGCCGCGTGGTGCGTCAGGCGCCGGGTTGGCGCAGCGGCGCAGCTAGATAACAGCCGAACTCCTTGGCGAAATCCACGGAAACGCGAGCGTGGACGCGGCCCTGGCGATCAAGAAACTCGGCGTGGTCGTCCAGCGGAACGAAGGCCCCATGCCACACGTTCGGATGGATATATAGTCCGTGACTTCCGTCGCACCAGAACGTCACGAAGCGCTCCGGCGTGACGTCATCACCCGGCAGGGCCAGCGGTACCACGAAGCCCTGGCCCCGCATTGGATAAATGAGTTGTCCGCCGTCGGGATGATAATTTGCACGCCAGATCAGGGCGCGGTGGCGCAAGGTTCCCGGACCGCTGGTCGCCGCTTCTTCCGGCCAGTTGCTCCAGCCGAATAGATAACTGTCGCCTACGGCGTTGTTGCGCGCGTAGAGAGTCTCGCCCTTCCACCAGAATTCGAAAACCCCTTCGGTGACGCCGCCCTGATCCCCGGAATTGGCGTCGATCGGTCGCCAACCCTGCGCGGGCCAGCGCACGATCTCGATCGGAAATGCATGCGGGTCGTGCACCAGGCAGCCGTAGCCTTTCAGGCTATCCTCGCTGGCGACCACGAAGGGCGTTTCATACATGCGCCGTACACCCGTGGTTGGCACATAGGAGAGTCCTCCCAAATCAAAATCCATGTCGGCTCTCCGCTCGGTCAATCCGGGCCAGCGACTCTACACTGGCTGGCATCGGGCGCAAAAGCGCATCGACATCAGCGAGATTCGTCGCTACGTCAGCGGGTCGGGGCCTGGCTCGTCTTCCGGCTCGGGCGTCGCCGCCGCCAGTTCCTGCCAGCCCAGCAGCCGCGCCCGCTGCTCAGCGCGGGCGTAGCTGTCCGCAAGTTCATTGCAGATCACGCAGAACAGGTCCGCGGTGCGCTCGGCATCATAGGTGGCCGAATGGGCTGAGGCTTTGTCCCACGTAAGGCCGGCGACCACCACGGCCTTGGCCAGCACGGTCTGTCCCAGCGCCGCGCCGGCCAGAGTCGCGGTATCGAAGCACGAGAACGGGTGGAACGGATTGCGCTTGATGCCGGTGCGCAGCACCGCCGCGTTCAGGAACGCCAGGTCGAACGCGGCGTTGTGTCCGACCAGCACCGCGCGCCGGCATCCGTGGCTGCGGATCGCGCTGCGCACGGCGCGGAAAATCCGCTGCAGCGCATCGCTTTCGTCGATGGCCGGGCGCAGCGGATGCCATGGATCGATCTTGTTGACCAACAGCGATGCAGGGTCGAGGCGCGAGTTTTCAAACGGCCGCACATGATACGAATGCGTTTCGCCGCGATGCAGACGGCCATTGGGGTCGATGTCGATCAGTACGCCGGCGATTTGTAACAGTGCATCGGTCCCAGCCTGAAAACCACCGGTCTCGACATCGACCACGACCGGCAGGAATCCGCGAAAGCGCCGCACCATGAGCGGCGGCGTGGGCGTGGGCGTGGGCGTGGGCGCCGCCGCCGCGGCCGCACCGTCCGGAGGCGGCGTCTGGCTCATGCCGGCGCGCCCTGCAGCCGCCAGGCGATGGGCTCGCCGGCGCGCAGCGGCACCAGCTCGCCAGCGGGGAATGGATAGCTGGCCGGCGGCGACCATGGATCGCGCACCAGGGTGATCTCATCCTGGTTGCGCGGCAGGCGATAGAAATCGGCACCGTGCTCGGAGGCGAAGCCCTGCAACCGCGGCAGAATGCCTTCGGCCTCGAATATCTCGGCGTACAGTTCGATGCCGGCATGGGCCGAGAAGATGCCCGCGCAGCCGCACGCGGACTCCTTGGTCGCGCGCGCGTGCGGTGCGCTGTCGGTGCCGAGGAAGAATCGCGCGTCTCCGCTGGCGAGAGCATCGAGCAGCGCGCGCCGGTCGGCCTCGGTCTTCAGCAGCGGCAGGCAGTACAGGTGCGGGCGCAGGCCGCCGGCGAACAGTGCATTACGGTTGTGCAGCAGATGCTGCGGGGTGACCGTGGCCGCGATCCCGCGCCGTGCCGAGCGCACGAATTCCACTGCCGCCCGCGTGGTCACGTGCTCGAACACAATGCGCAGCCGCGGCCAGCGTTCGGCGAGCGGCGCCAGCACGCGATCGATGAATCGCGCCTCGCGCTCGAACACGTCGACCGTCATGTCAGTCACCTCACCGTGCACCAGCAACGGCAGCTCGAGCGCCGTCATCGATGCCAGGGCCGGTTCCAGCCGGGCGATGTCGGTGACCCCGGCCTCGGCGTGCGTGGTTGCGCCGGCCGGATAGAGCTTGCAGCCGAAGATCGCGCCACTGGCCTGCGCGCGCTCGATTTCAGCGGCGCCGGTATGATCGGTCAGGTAGAGCGTCATCAGGGGCTGAAAGCTTGTTCCAGCCGGCAATGCCGCCAGAATGCGTTCGCGGTAGGCCAGGGCGAGCGCCGTGGTGGTCACCGGCGGCGCAAGGTTGGGCATCACTATGGCGCGGGCAAAGCGCGTTGCAGTGAACGGCAGCACCGCGCGCAGCGCGGCACCGTCGCGCAGATGCAGATGCCAATCGTCGGGGCGGCGCAGCCGCAATTCCCGCCTCATGAGGACTTCACGTGTTGCTGCAGCTTCACGGTCAACAGCAGCTCCAGGGCGAAGCGCACGCCAAAGCCGGTGATCTCGGTGCCCACATGCGCCAGGCCGCCGCGCCGCGTAGCCGACGACAGGTCGACGTGCACCCATGGATTGTCGTCGCCGATGAAGCGTTTCAGAAATCGGGCCGCAAGAATGTGATCGCCCTTGCCATCGGCGCTGCATTGCATGATGTCGGCCACCGGGCTGTCCAGATCACTGTCGAAGTCCTCATCGAGCGGAAAGTTCCACACCCGCTCGCCGCTGCTGACGCCCGCCGCTACCAGCGCCGGCGCCAGATCCGCCCGATTGGTGAATACGCCGCTGTAGCGTTCGGTCAATGCGTATACGCAGGCGCCGGTGAGGGTCGCAAAATCGATGGTCAGGCGCGGGTGCGTGCGTGCAGCCAGTGCCAGCGTGTCGGCCAGCACCATGCGCCCCTCGGCGTCGGTGTGGATCACCTGGATGGTGGTGCCGTTGCTCGCGCGCACCACTTCCTGCGGCCGATAGGCGCTCGGGCCGATATTGTTCTCGCTGATCGCGAGCCACGCGTCCGCATTCATCGGTGCCCGCAGTTCCGCCAGCGCCACCAGGGTGGCCAGGGCCACCGCGCTGCCGGCCATGTCGGTATGCATGTCGAGCATCGAGCGATGGGGCTTGAGATTGACGCCGCCGGTGTCGAACAGGATGCCCTTGCCCACGAGCGCGACGTCGGGGGAGCGGCCGCGCCTGCCGCTGCTGGATCTGCCGCCGCGCCAGCGCAGGTGGGCGATGCCGGCGGTGCGGGCGGCGTTGCCGCGCGCCACCGCGAGGAAGGCGCCGGCGCCCAGACGCTGTAGTTGCGACTGTGAGTACCACTTCAGGCTCAGGCGATGGCGGCGCGACAATTCCTGCAGTGCTCGCCGGTAGGCGCCGGCATCGAGTTTATTGGGCGGCGTCGCCGTCAGTGCTCGCACCAGGTTGGCGGCACGCGCGCTGGCCGCGATACGATCGACATCCAGTGTCGGTGCCGCATACAGCTCGATCGCCTTCAGGCGCCAGCGATCGGGGCGTCGGCTGCGGAACACCGGCAGCGCGAAACTTTCGGTCCAGGCCGCGCTCAGCAGTGCCTCGTACCAGAGCGCCGCATCGGCTACTGCGCCGCCGACCAGAAATCCGATCTGGCCGGGCCTGCGCGCCGCGAGTTCGCGCAGCAGCTTTCCGGCCAGGCTCAGGCGCTCGAAACTGCTGGCGCCGGCTTTGACATAGGCCAGTTGCGCGAAGGTCTGACGGCTATTGGCCAGCGTGGTGTTTCGCAGCGCCAGTGCTGTCGGCTTGCCGCGCGCGTGCAGACCCAGCCAGCGCGGCGACTCGGGCAGGCGCCGCAGCAATGCAACATCATTGGGCGCGGTCAACACCACGAGTGCATCTAGGCCGGCAGTCCGGCGCTCATCGGGCAGCGTTCGACGCCGGCGCAGCACCGCCAAGGTGCAGTCGGGCAGCGTCATTTCAGACGGCCTCCATCGACCGCCGCCATTGCTTGACCATGCTAATTAAAACTCGGATCATGCCGGCCGCCCAATGCGGGGCCGGTGCGCCGCGCGATCCTAACACAGCGTCGCGGGACGCTTTTTTCGTCAGCGTACGCGGTTTCCGAAAAGCACTAGAATCGCATCTATGAACGACGTGACACCCCCCCAGGACGTGACACCGTCCCAGGACCTGGACCCCGCAGAAACGCAGGAGTGGCTGGAATCGATCGATTCCGTGCTGCGTGCCGAGGGTCCGGAGCGCGCGCACTTCCTGATCGAGCGGCTGATCGATCGCGCGCGTCGCTCCGGAGCCTATCTTCCCTATCGGCCCAACACCGCCTACGTCAATACCATATCGGTGGGCCAGCAGCCGGAGTACCCGGGCGATCGTGCGCTCGAGCGGCGTATCGAAGCCTTCATCCGCTGGAACGCGATCGCAATGGTGGTGCAGGCCAATCGCAAGTCCGCCGAGTACGGCGGACACCTGGCCAGCTATGCATCCTCGGCGACGCTGTACGAGGTGGGATTCAATCATTTCTGGCGCGCACCGGATGACAAGCATCCGGGCGACCTGGTTTACATCCAGGGCCACTCGTCGCCCGGCGTGTACGCCCGCGCTTATCTGGAAGGCCGGCTGAGCGACGAGCAGCTGGCGCACTTTCGCCAGGAGGTCGGTGGGCGCGGCTTGAGTTCCTATCCGCATCCCTGGCTGATGCCGGACTTCTGGCAGTTCCCGACCGTATCGATGGGCCTGGGGCCGATGATGGCCATATACCAGGCACGATTCATCCGCTACCTGGAAAACCGCGGCCTGGTCGCGCCCTCGGATCGCAAGGTGTGGGCGTTCTGCGGCGACGGCGAAATGGATGAGCCGGAGTCGATGGGTGCGTTGACGATGCCGGTGCGCGAGGGCCTCGACAATCTTATTTTCGTCGTCAACTGCAACCTGCAACGCCTGGATGGTCCGGTACGCGGCAATGGCAAGATAATCCAGGAGCTGGAGGCGGCGTTTCTGGGCGCCGGCTGGAATGTCATCAAGGTGATCTGGGGTTCGCGCTGGGATCCGCTGTTGGCGCGCGATACCCGCGGCATCCTGCAGCGCGTGATGGAGGACTGTGTCGACGGGGAGTATCAGAATTTCAAGGCCAAGGGTGGCGCCTACACCCGTGAGCATTTCTTCGGCAAGGATCCGGCGCTGAAGGAAATGGTGGCCAACATGTCCGACGAGGACATCTGGCGGCTCAATCGCGGTGGTCACGATGCGCTCAAGGTATTCGCCGCCTACCAGGCGGCCGTGAACACCAAGGGTCCGCCGACCGTGATCCTGGCCAAGACGGTCAAGGGATTCGGTCTGGGTAAAGTGGCCGAAGGGCAGATGGTCGCGCACCAGCAGAAGAAACTCGATCTGGCTGCGGTGCGCGAGTTGCGCGATCGCTTCAATATTCCGGTGTCGGATCAGGATCTGGAGGATCTGCCATTCCGCAAACCGGCGCCGGACAGCGACGAGATGCGCTATCTGCAGACCCACCGTAAGAATCTCGGCGGCTACCTGCCGGTGCGCAGGACCACCGCCCCGCCGCTCACGGTGCCGCGGCTCGAGGCATTCAAATCGATCCTTGAAGGCACGGCGGAGCGCGAGATTTCCACCACCATGGCGTTCGTGCGGATACTCACGGTGCTGCTCAAGGACAAGGGCATCGGCAAGCACATCGTGCCGATCGTCCCGGACGAGGCGCGCACCTTCGGTATGGAAGGCCTGTTCCGCCAGATCGGTATCTACTCGGCAGTCGGACAGCTCTATACACCGGTGGACGCCGAGACGCTGATGTCCTACCGCGAGGATCGCAAGGGACAGATGCTCGAGGAGGGCATCAACGAGGCCGGCTCGACCTGTTCGTGGATTGCGGCGGCGACCTCGTATGCCAATCACGGCATTGCCATGGTGCCGTTCTATATCTACTACTCGATGTTCGGTTTCCAGCGTGTGGGCGATTTCATCTGGGCGGCCGGGGACATGCGCGCGCGCGGTTTCCTGCTCGGTGCGACCGCCGGGCGAACCACGCTGGCCGGTGAAGGCCTGCAGCACCAGGACGGCCACAGCCAGCTGGTGGCGACCACGATCCCGAACTGCCGCGCCTACGATCCAACCTACGCCTATGAACTCGCGGTCATCATCCAGGACGGTATGCGGCGCATGTATGTCGAGAATGAAAGCGTGTTCTATTACATCTCGGTGATGAACGAGAATTACCCGCAGCCGGCGCTGCCGGCTGGCGCCGAGTCGGGCATCATCAAGGGCGGCTACCTGCTGAACAGCGGCGGGCGCGGCGAGCTGCGCGCGACGCTGCTGGGCAGCGGCACCATCCTGCGCGAATGCATCGCCGCGGCTGAACTGCTCGAGCAGCAGTTCGGTGTCATGGCCGACGTATTCTCGATCACCAGCTTCAGCGAGCTGCGTCGTGAAGCGCTCGAGTGCGAGCGCTGGAATCTGCTGCATCCGGCCGAGGCGCCGCGTGTGCCCTACGTGCAGACGCTGCTCGCCGGGCGCGAGGGAGCGCTGGTGGCTGCGACCGACTACGTGCGCAACGTACCGGACCAGATCCGTTCCTGGGTGCCGCAGCCGTACGTGACGCTCGGCACCGACGGCTTCGGGCGCAGTGACGCGCGGGCGGAATTACGTCAGCATTTCGAAGTGGATCGGAACTTCATCGCGCTGGCGGTGCTCAGGTCGCTCGCGGATGCCAAGCGCATCGACCGCAAGATCGTGATCGCGGCTGTGACCAAACTCGGCATCGATGCCGACAAGGCCGATCCTCTCAACAGCTAAAGCTTCAAGGGGACCGCCTTGGCTTCGAAAGAAATCTTCGTGCCCGATCTGGGCGACTTCAAGGACGTGGCCGTCATTGAAGTGCTGGTGAAGCCAGGCGACAGCGTGCAGGTCGATGCGCCGCTGCTGACGCTCGAGACCGAGAAGGCGACCATGGACGTGCCGTCCACCGACGCCGGCGTGATCGAGAAGGTGCACGTCGCCAAGGGCACGAAAGTCTCATCCGGTACGCTGATCGCGACACTGCAGCTCGCCGCCGGCGCGGCCGCACCCGCGAGTTCGGTGCCTGCCACCGCAACACCGAGCGCGCCGAAGCCGGCGCCACCCGCCACGCCGGTCGCACCGGCCGCGTCCGCCAAACCAGCCGAGCCCGCTACGCCGGCGGTGCCCACCGCAACGGTCGTCCCCGCCGCATCGGCCGCGGCGAGTGCCGTGCCGGGCGTCACTGAACAGGGTTTTGCGCGCGCTCATGCAGGACCCTCGGTGCGCCGCTTTGCGCGTGAACTTGGCGTCGATCTTGGCCGCGTCAGGGGGACCGGGCAGAAGGGACGCGTCACCGATGCCGACGTCAAAGCGTTCGTCAAATCGCTTATGGTCCCGGGCGCGGGCCCCGCCGTCGCTGGTGGCGCGGGCGGTGGCGCGCTGCCAAAAGTCAACGTGCCTGATTTTGCGCAATTCGGGCCGATCGACATCAAACCACTGGGCCGCGTGCAGCGCATTTCCGGCGCGCGATTGCATGCCAGCTGGGTCAACCTGCCGCATGTCACTCAGTTCGACGAAGCCGACGTCACCGAGCTGGAGGAGACGCGCCGTGCGCTCAAGGCCAAAGCCGACAGCGCCGGCATCAAACTCACCACGCTGGCCTTCATCGTGCGTGCGTGCGTCAAGGCGCTGCAGCAGTTTCCACTATTCAATTCATCGATCGACGCCAGTGGCGAGAACCTGGTGTACAAGAAATATATTCATATCGGTTTCGCCGCCGACACGCCCAATGGCCTGCTGGTACCGGTGATTCGCGATGCCGATCGCAAAGACATCTATGAGATCGCGCGCGCGCTGGGCGAGCTGTCTGCCAGGGCGCGCAGCGGCAAGCTGGCCGGCGCCGAGATGCAGGGCGGCAGTTTCACCATCTCGAGCCTGGGCGGTATCGGCGGCACCGCGTTCACGCCGATCATCAATGCACCCGAGGTGGCCATCCTCGGCGTGTCGCGTGCCAGCATGAAGGCGGTGTACCGCGACGATGCGTTCGTGCCGCGCATGATCCTGCCGTTGTCGCTGTCGTACGATCACCGCGTGATCGACGGCGCCAACGGGGCCCGCTTCACCAGCTATCTGGCGAAGATCCTGGGCGATGCACCTGGCCTGACCGAGGCGGTGCCGTGAGCCGCGCACAGATTCTGTGCCCTGATCTGGGTGACTTTAAGGATATCCCGGTCATCGAGGTCATGGTCAAGGCCGGGGACCAGATCGAACTCGAAACACCGCTGATCACGCTCGAAACCGACAAGGCGACCATGGACGTGCCATCGACCGCTGCCGGCACGGTAGTCGAGGTGCTGGTCAGCAAGGGCAGCAAGGTGTCCAAGGGAACAGCTCTGCTGGTAGTCGAGGATGGTGCGGCAGCCGCACCGAGCCCGCCCGCCGCGGCCAAGGCCGCGCCGGTGGCGCCGGCCCCAGCCCCAGCAGCAGCAGCGGCGCCCGTTCCCGCATCGGCGCCCGCGGCTACTGCGGCGCCCGTAGCCACGCCCGCGGCCACGACTGCGAACGCGCCACCAGAACCGCAGGCATCGCGCCATACACAGCTGCTGGTGCTCGGCGCAGGCCCTGGCGGCTATACGGCGGCGTTTCGCGCTGCGGACCTCGGACTTCAGGTCACGCTGCTCGAGCGTTCGGACACGCTGGGCGGCGTGTGCCTGAACGTCGGCTGCATTCCATCCAAGGCGCTGCTGCACGCCGCCAAGGTCATCGAAGAGGCACGCGAGATGGGCGCGCACGGCATTGCGTTCGCAGCACCCAAGGTGGATACCGACAAGCTGCGCGCCTGGATGGTGAGCGTGATCAAGAAGCTGACCGGCGGACTAACCATGCTGGCCAAGCAGCGCAAGGTGGAGGTGATCCACGGCGTCGGCAAATTCATCAGCCCGCATGTGATCGAGGTCAGCCGCGGTGGCACTCCAGGTGGTGCCACCGAACGCATCGGCTTTGAATACTGCATCATCGCCGCGGGTTCCGAGCCGATGCGACTGCCGTTCATACCACAGGATCCGCGCGTCATAGATTCCACCGGAGCGCTGGAGGTGCTGCGAAATCCCGGCCGCTTCCTGGTCATCGGCGGCGGCATCATCGGCCTGGAAATGGCCTGCGTGTACGACGCTCTCGGTGCCAAAGTCAGCGTGGTCGAACTGACGTCGCAGTTGATGCCGGGCTGCGACCCGGATCTGGTGCGCCCGCTGGAGAAACGCATCAAGGCGCGCTACGGGGAGATCCTGCTCAACACGCAGGTCACGGCCGTGACGGCTGCCAAGGATGGCCTGCAGGTAAGCTTCGCCACCAAGGACGGCGCCAAGAGCAGCAACATCTACGACTACGTACTGGTCGCGGTCGGCCGCACCCCCAACGGCCGGCGTATCGGAGCCGATGCAGCCGGGGTGCAGGTCGATGAACGCGGATTCATTCCCAGCGACAGGCAGATGCGCACCAACGTGCCGCATATCTTTTCCATCGGCGACGTCCGTGGCCAGCCGATGCTCGCGCACAAGGCCAGCCACGAAGCCAAAGTGGCGGCCGAAGTGGCGGCGGGCCACAAGAGCTCATTCGATGCCCGCGTCATTCCCTCCGTGGCCTACACCGATCCGGAAGTGGCCTGGGTCGGACTGACCGAGGGCGCGGCCAAGGCGCAAAACATCAGCTTCGAGAAGGCCGTGTTTCCCTGGGCCGCCAGCGGCCGCTCGCTGTCGATCGGCCGCGATGAAGGTTTTACCAAACTGGTGTTCGATCCGGCCTCGCACCAACTGCTCGGCGGCGGGATCGTGGGGACCAACGCCGGTGAGCTGATCGCCGAAGTTGCGCTCGCGATCGAGATGGGCGCGGATGCCGCGGACATCGGCCTGACGGTACACGCGCATCCGACGTTGTCGGAAACGGTGGCGTTCGCGGCCGAAGCCTTCGACGGTACGCTGACCGATCTGTACATGCCGAAGAAGCGCTGACCCGCGCACGGGTGTGCGACTACGGGCGATCATCCGGACCAGCGGGTACTGACTTCTGCAATCGCGACCAGCCAGCACCGGTCATTCTTTGGCGCACCAAAACGCGACTTGAGTGGATCGCTTCAATTGGGATTCCTGACGATATCCGAAAGCGTCCCACCTGACTCAGTTGCTGAAGAAGCGGGCCGCAAAATCTCGCTGGCTAGCAAGTGGCGTGCTTCTCAGCTAGATCGTCCCAACATCAGCGAAACAAATGGCTTCGGTCCCGGAGCCTGACCTAAAAGGCGTTCTGACCGCCAGAGCGGCCGCCAGAAAGTAATACTGAGCGGCGAGCAGGCTCCTTATTGATTCACGCCCTGGCCGCACATCTGGCCAGGGCTTGCTGCTGCGCAAGCGTTATATTAGTCTGTATATTACGCTGATGTGACGGCTTCCTCCGGGGCAAAGTACAATGCGATCTCTCTGGTGGTGCGCCCTTGCGGCGCTTGCTTCAATTCTCGTTTTGAATCACGCGGCGAGCGCTGCCGAACCGGCTCCGGCTGCTCCACCCACCGCCGCAGCCTGCACCAGCCTCGAGGAGTTCCTCGCCACCGATTGCCCGCTGACCTGGTACGGCATCACCCTGTACGGCGCGTATGACGTCGGCGTGGGCTGGGTTAGCCACGGTTTACCGGAGAACGGCTATAACTATGAAGGCGAATCTCTGGTCAACCGCAACGGCAATCACTCTCAGTTCCTCATGGCGCCGAACAACCTGTCGCAGACGGGTCTGGGCATTAGGATCAGGGAAGAGTTTCTGCCCGGCTCGGCCGTTGTGTTGAACGCTTCGACCGGCATCAATCCGCAGTCCGGCCAGCTCGCCAACTTGGCAGCCACCAACACCAGCAACGCCGGCCTCCCCAGGGGCAGCTACTCGTTCGCCGGCGACGGCGCGCGGGCCGGCCAACCCTTCAATGACGAATTCTACGGTGGTATATCGTCCGCGCCTTTGGGCACGCTGACCTTCGGTCGTCAGCGCGCTCTCGGTACCGATGCGATGCTCGCTTACGATCCGGCCGGCGGCGCCTATTCCTTTTCGTTCATCGGCTATAACGGCCTGATGGCTGGCGGCGGCGATACCCAGAACACCCGTTGGGACGAAGCCATGAAATATCGCGTCAGCTATGGCCCGGTGCATTTCGGCGCGATGTATAAATTCGTCGACGGTCAGGGCGGCTGCTACTCCGCCTCCGTCGCCTGGACTGCCGCCACCTGTACGGCGGAAACGCCACATGACTCCGCCTATGGATTCGACCTCGGCGGAGCCTACGGCAAGTTCTCCGCCGACGTCGTCGTCCAACGTATCAACCAGGCGATCAGCGTACTCAACCCCTTGCTGGGGCCTGGGAGTCGGTCGGCGCCATATCAGTCGACCCTCAACAGCATCAATACAAACCCCATCAACGGGGCCAATCTGATCGGAACGACCAACACGGAATATGGCATCGTGACCGACAACACCGCGGTTATGGTCGCTGCCAAATATACCTGGGACCCGTTCAAGTTCTTTGGCGGCTACGAACACATCCGGCAGACTAACCCGGCGAACCCGCTGGGCATCGGCGCCACGGCCCAGGGCGGATATCTCTTGAGCGGCGTCGAAGACAACAATCTTGATTCTCCCAAGATCGTGCAGGTCCTCTGGACAGGTGCGAAATACGCTTACGACAGCAAAACCGTCATCACCTTGTCCTACTATCATGAGCTGCAAAACGACTTCCGTGTTCCGTCGACCTGCTCGCCGGCCGCCGGCTTCCGCAGTTCCTGCTCGGGCACCCTCAACGAAGGTTCGCTCTATCTGGATTATCACGTCACCAAGCGTTTCGACGCCTATGCCGGCATTGCGTATTCCGACGTCACCGGCGGTCTGGCCATAGCCATTCCTCACGGCCCCGGCGTTCCCTATTACTACAACAACAACATTGCGCCGACAATTGGTGCTCGTTTCACCCTTTGATTATTTTCCGCTGCGGGGGCAACGGGACCGAAGAAGGCCGGCAGGTCACGCACGCACAATCGATAGGCTGGTGCGAAACAGACATACCAACCGAGTGTGGCCGCTTCAAGATACCAGTATGAATGCTTTTTAACGTGGCATTAAGCACGTTTTAATCGTGAGCCAGTAGCCTGCAATCCAAGGTACTTCGTCGTTGTGAGTGAATCATAGAAACAGCACAGACTAACGTAGTCGTGGCGCAGTCAAACTGCCGCGTCTGTGAGCAGTGTGCTCGCGAGCCGGCGTGCTTGGAGGCGCGCGGCTACAACATGAACTGAACGGCCTTCAGCTTACCGAACCAGGAGGAGAGAACCATGAAAACCTACCCACTGCTTCTGGTCGTGCCGCTTGCGTGTCCTTCATTTGGCGTCGCACAGTCAGCGCCACAACAACCCTCATCGGCGCATGTGTGGCGCCAATCGCAACAGACAAACACCGCGGACGCGTATACCTACTTGCGATTCACGTTGCACGGCAAATTCCTTACAGCATCGCACGATGGAGTCGCTAATCGCCCCGCTCTCGTCGTGAACTGCATCCCGGTTGACGAATCTCCCCGTGACAAGGCTACGTTTCTGACCGGGAACCTTATCGTTGGAAGCACGCTTAGGATCGTCTACGTTGAACCGGAAGAGATCCGTGGAATTTCCTACTTCCCCAAAGTCGCAGTCAGATACCGCACCGACGATGCAAAAAGGGAAGTGGATGAACAATGGTCCCCGAGATCGGACAAAATCTCCGCCTCAATACCTAAACATTCGCTGAAAGAAATCCTTCGTGCGCATACCGTCACCATAACAGCGGAAGATGACCAGGGAAAACAACTTGCCATGCAGTTTGACATGCCGGACCCAACGCTTGTCGAACAAGGCTGCAATGTGGATAAGCAATAGATCTCCTCGTGCAAAATATCGCAAATAGTCCTGTGTAGAACATCCGGAGACCGGCTTCGCTGGATATTCCTTTGTGGCGACGGAGAACGGCGGAGTGGGCCGCGCCGGTGGCTATCTGCTTCAGACCAACAACATCAACCCCCACTATTGGCGTCAGATTCAAGTTCTGACGAACGAATGCTGCGTTGAAGGATGTTCGATGCGTGGCCGCAAAAGCGCGGCTACTACCTGCCCAGGTTGTTGACGGCGATCGAGTCCACGACGCGCGCTCCGCCAGCGGCTTCGGTCGCGACCGATTCCGCCAGCTGGCGCTCCAGATCCGTATCCACCAGGCCGTACAGATACACCACATGATCCAGCGTTCGAGTGCGCACTGAATTTGGAGCCTCCAATGCGGGATATTGCTGCAGCTGCGCTTCAACCTCGGCCGTGATGCTGGCGTCGCCGGGGCAGCCGTGTAATCCGCATTTGTTGTAGGTCGCACAGCCGGGCAGCGTGGCCGCGAGCCCGAGCCATAGGACCGACACATTGAATAGTTTGGGCGTGCTCACCTGGTGTGCGCTCCCACTGACCTGGCGAGTGATTAGGCGCCGGGAAGCGGAAATAGTTCCCAGAATGCGCTGTTCCGGAAAATGCGCAGTGGCGCTACGGATTGCCTGCACCGGGCATCTCCGTGTCTGGCAGCGGAAATGCGGCCGGTTGCGGGAATGTGACACGAAAGCGGCTGCCGCTTCCGGGAGTGCTCTCGACCTCGATTTCGGCGCCGTGGGCGCCGCAGATCGAACGCACGATCGATAGCCCAAGTCCGGCGCCGCCGTCTTCGCGCGAGCGCGCTGCATCGACGCGGTAGAAACGATCGAACACATGCGGCAGGGAGTCGGGCGGGATGCCGATGCCGCTATCGGATACCTCGAGCAGTCCGAATCCCTCGCGCTGTTGTGTGCTTACACCGACGACACCGCCTCGTGGTGTGAACTTGATGGCGTTGTCGAGCAGGTTGACGATGACCTGCTTCAATCGGCGGGCGTCACCGCGCAGCGTCACCGGCGCCAGCGCCGCAGCCTGCAGCTGGACACCGCGGTCTTCGGCGACCAGGCGCATATGCTCTACCGTGTCGGCGGCAAGTTCGCCCAGATTCACATCGACCCATTCACGTCGTGCTTCGCCGGCATCCAGCCGCGACAGGACCAGCAGCCCGGATACCAGATGCTCCAGGCGCGCTACCTCTTCCAGAACGCTTCCGATGCGCTCGCCTAGTTCGCTGTGGCCGGCTTCGTGAGCCAGCACTTCCTGGAGCTCCCCTTTGATGATCGTCAATGGAGTTCGCAGCTCATGCGAGGCATCGGCCAGGAACCGGCGCGAGGTGAAAACCGAATCCCGCAGACGGCCGAGCAAGTGGTTGAAGGATATCGACAGCCGTTGCAGCGCATCACCGGTAGCTGCCACGGGCAGCCGCGCCTCCAGATCCTGCACGCTGATCCGTTCGGCGGTCTGTGACATGCGCTCCACCGGTTGCAGCGCCCGCTGGACCAGCAGATAGCCGCCGCCAGCAGCACACGCCACCAGCACCGGCAACATCACTGCCAGCAGGCTCAGCAGCCGGTGCTGCAGCGCTTCGATTGGCCCGAGCGCCGTACCGAGTTCCATCAGGTACCGGCCCGATGCGGTGTCGATCGGTGTCAGGCTGATCATGAGCTGCCCGGAGAGGGTCGCAATCGAATTCGCCATGGCCTTGGATGGCCACGGGTTGGTTTGGGATGGTACGACGGCGGGATCGAAACTGCGGTCCGCGGGCACCCCGGAGCGATACACCAGCGTCGCCGGTGCACGCGTGACGCGCACGAACCGGTTGTTGAAATCCGGCGCCACCCGAGTATCGATCGCCTCGGCAATGGCGCGATCCGAGACACCCGCCGGCGCCTGCTCGAGGATCTGCTGCACCTGAACCGAGCGCCGTCGCAGCGAATCGCGCAGGTTGGAGCGCAGGTACTGCTCCAGACCGTAGCACATGCCGGCGCCCACCAGCGCGAACGTGGCGGTCAGCAGCAGCGCGTACCAGACGGCGAGCCGGAAGGCAAGCGAGCGGTGATTCATTCCTGGCTCGAATCGCGCACCTGGCCGGGATCGCGCAGGCAGTATCCGACCCCACGTACCGTCTGGATGAGTTCGACCGGGAACGGCTCGTCGATCTTGCGGCGCAGGTAGCGTACATAGACATCGACGATGTTGGTGACGCCCTCGAAACTCTGATCCCACACGTGCTCGAGAATCATGGTGCGCGAGAACACCCGTCCGGCGGATGACATCAGGTACTCCAGTACGGCGAATTCTTTGGCGGTCAGCTCGATGCGCTGACCGCCGCGCCGCACCTGTTGCGTGAGGCGGTTGAGCTCAAGATCGGCAATTCGCAGTACATCGGTGCGTTCGACCGGTGTGCGGCGCATCAGCGCCTTGACGCGGACCGCTAATTCGGCAAAGTCGAACGGCTTGGTCAGGTAATCGTCGGCGCCGGCTTCGAAATGCCTGACCTTGTCCTCCGTTGCATCGCGCGCCGTGAGCACCAGCACCGGCAGGGTGCTGCGACTTCGGCGTACGTGTCGCAGCAGTTCGCTGCCGCTCAACTGTGGCAGCATGAGGTCGAGTATCAGCAGATCGTACTGGTAGGTATCCAGGTAGCGCCGTCCTTCGAGCCCGTCGCCGGCGATATCGACCGCGAAGCGCTCCGCGCGCAGTCCGCGGGCGACAAAATCCGCCAGCTTGGGGTCGTCTTCGACTATCAGGAGGCGCATGCACCGGGGCGCCGTGCATCAGGCAGGCGAGGACCGGACTCCGAGGGGTAGTCAGTCGGGTGGGTCATCGGCACTCGGGCTGTCATCAGTCTGTAATATTTCCGTCGCCATCATGTAATGCAAGCAAAACACACTGCACGCGCTCCGGGATAGCGAGGCGGTCGAGCCAGCCGGGGCGGGGCCGGCGCCGCCGCCGCCGCCCACGTGCCCGTAGCGTGAGCGTGATTAGTTATTTAACGCGGGTCAATATAACCCCAGGGATCCTCTTGATGGGTCTGTCAATTCGCGCGCGACTCATCGAATTCGGCAAAATTTCAGGAGCATTGAGTGAGTAAGTTGCTAAGCAAGCTGACGCTGACCTTGGGCGCGGTAGCCTTGGTCAGCGCGGTGACGAGTCGGGCGATCGCCAACGACATTTCCGGTGCCGGCGCGACCTTTCCGTACCCGATCTATGCCAAATGGGCTGAAGCCTACAAACAGCAGACCGGCATCGGACTGAACTATCAGTCGATCGGTTCCGGCGGCGGGATCAAGCAGATCGAGGCGGGCACTGTGACCTTCGGCGCCTCCGACAAGCCACTTGAAGCCGCGGATCTGAAACAGAATGGGTTGGTGCAGTGGCCGATGATCATCGGCGGGGTGGTGCCGGTGGTGAATATACCGGGCATCAAACCGGGCGATCTGCTGCTCGACGGGCCGACGATTGCGGCCATTTACCTGGGTGATATCAGCCGCTGGAATGACCCGGCGATCCAGAAGCTCAATCCGAAGCTGAGCCTGCCCAAGCTCGACATCGCACCGGTGTACCGTTCGGACGGATCCGGCACCAATTTCCTGTTTACCAACTATCTGGCGAAGGTCAGTCCGGGTTTCTCGCAGAAGATCGGTGCCAACACCTCGGTCCAGTGGCCGGTGGGCATCGGTGCCAAGGGCAACGAGGGGGTCGCGAATCAGACCACGCAGACCAGCGGTGCGATCGGCTACGTCGAGTACGCCTACGTCAAGCAGACAGGCATGACCTATGCCAAATTGCTCAACCATGACGGCAAATACGTGGCGCCGGAAGCCAAGGCCTTCCAGGCCGCCGCAGCCAGCGCCGACTGGGCCAAGGCGGAAGGGTACTATCTGATCCTGACCGATCAGCCGGGGAGCGACAGCTGGCCGATCACGGGCGCAAGTTTCATCCTGATGCACACCGACAGTAAGGACGCCAACACGGTAGCTGCACTCAAGTTCTTCGACTGGGCCTACAAGAGCGGCCAGAAGATGGCGGAAGACCTTGATTACGTGCCGCTTCCGGAAAAAGTAGCAAAGTTGGTGCAGACCACCTGGCTGGAGTCGCTCAAGGTGGACGGCAAGCCGGCGTGGCCGTCTAAATAAGCGCAAATTTGCCCGCGCGGTTGCAAGACCGGACGAAACTTTGATTTTCGGGAGGCAGGCGAGACGATGTCGGCGACCACGATTTCTTACCATCCGCAGCTCAGGCGCGAAGCGCGTGCCGAATGGGTGTTTCGTGGGCTGACCGTGGCCTCGGCGGTCCTGGTGCTGGTGCTGCTGGCCGGTGTGTTGATGGCGTTGTGCTATGGCGGCTGGCCGGCGCTTAGGACCTTCCGCTTCGGCTTCCTGACGCACGAAGTCTGGAATCCGGTGACTGATCAATTCGGGGCCCTGGCGCCGCTCTACGGTACCGTGATCACGTCGCTGATTGCGATGCTGATTGCGGTCCCGCTGGCGTTCGGCATCGCGGTGTTCCTGACCGAGACCTGCCCGCTGTGGTTGCGTGGACCGATCGCGAGCTGCATCGAATTGCTGGCAGCCGTGCCGAGCATCGTGTTCGGCATCTGGGGCCTGTTCGTGCTGGCTCCGGTACTGCAGCATGCGGTGCAGCCGTGGCTGATCGCCAGCTTCGGGGATCTGCCCTGGATCGGCAAACTGTTCCGCGGACCACCCTATGGCATCGGCCTCATGACGGCTGGCCTGGTGCTGGCCGTGATGGTGTTGCCATTCATTACCTCGGTGATGCGCGAGGTGTTTCTGGCGACACCGCGCTCGCTGAAGGAAGCGGCCTACGGCCTGGGCGCGACGCAGTGGGAAGTGGTCTGGGACGTGGTGCTGTCGAACTCCCGCGCCGGTATCATCGGCGGCATGATGCTCGGACTCGGGCGCGCACTCGGGGAGACCATGGCGGTGACCTTCGTGGTCGGCAACGCCCATCGGATCTCGACCTCATTGCTGGCCCCGGGAACCACGATCTCCGCCAGTATCGCCAACGAATTCACCGAGGCGGTGGGCACCCTGTATACCTCCTCGCTGATCGCGCTCGGCCTGCTGCTGTTCGTACTGACCTTCACCATCATCGCCGCGGCGAGGCTGTTGCTGATGCAGCTCGAGCGTCGTGGAGCGCGCGTGTGAGCAACATCGGACGGCGCAAAATCACCGCCACGCTGGCGCTCGGAGCCTCGGGTGTGGCGACGCTGATCGGGCTGGCATTTCTGGCAGCGATCCTATGGACCCTGTTCTCACGCGGCCTCGGCGGTCTGTCCTGGAGCGTGTTCACCCAGACCACGCCTGCGCCCGGCAGCAGCGGCGGGCTGCTGAACGCGATCTACGGCAGCCTGATCATGACGCTGCTAGGGGTGCTCATCGGCGGCCCGATTGGCATCCTCGCGGCCACGTACCTGTCCGAATACGGGCGCACCGCGCGCCTGTCCACGGTCATCCGGTTCATCAACGACGTGTTGCTGAGCGCCCCGTCGATCGTGATCGGCCTGTTCGTCTATACGCTGATGGTGGTGCCGATGGGCCACTTCTCGGCACTGGCCGGCGCCGTGTCGCTGGCGATCATCGTTATTCCAGTCACCGTGCGCACCGCCGAGGACATGCTGCGGTTGATTCCGAACACCATGCGGCATGGATCGGCGGCACTCGGGGCCCAGCCGTGGCGAACGATCACCAGCATCGTCTATCCGGCCGCGCGCAGTGGTCTGCTGACCGGGGTGCTACTGGCACTGGCGCGCGTCAGCGGCGAGACCGCGCCGCTGCTGTTCACCGCGCTCAACAACCAATTCTGGAACGCGAACCTGAACCAGCCGATGGCGAACCTGCCGGTCGTGATCTTTCAGTTCGCCACCAGTCCCTACAAGAACTGGCAGTCGCTGGCCTGGGCCGGCGCATTGCTGATCACGATGTTCGTGCTGTTCCTGAGCATCATCGCGCGGCTGATATCCGGCCTGTTCGGCGCGCGGGAGAACCGGGTGGAGTAGGCGAGGCGACGCAAGTTATGGTTAATGTTGCAAAAAAGGCACATCGAAATCATTGCTTATCTTGATATATGATATAGAATGTTTATTAAATCCAACACATGATCTACGGGGACTACCAATGATTAGCGAGCAAGCGTTCTCTGGACAGGGGACATCGGAAGTCCGCGGCAGACGCACCACGGTCCTGATCGGGGCTGTGGTACTGCTGGGCACCCTATTGGCGGCCACGACAGCGGCTCAGGCGCAGATCGTCGGCCCTGCGCTGGCCAACAATGGCGGCGACGACAGCCTGACCTGGAAAGGCATCACGCTGTACGGCATCGTGGACATCGGCCTGCAGTATCAGAATCACGGCGCCCCGATTAGCGATTACTTTCCGCCAGGTGGGGAGGACATCATCCAGAAGAACTCCAACAAGTCGGTGCTGGGATTCACGCCGAGCAACCTGAGTCAGTCGAGGATCGGCCTGTCGGGCAGGGAGCCGCTGGTCGGCGACTGGTCGGCGGTATTTCGGATGGAGACGTTCTTCAACCCGCAGTCCGGCGACATCTCAGACGCCCTGAAGTCGCTGGTTCTGAACAACGGCAAGGCCTTGGCCGCGCAGAACACCGGCGTCGATAGCAGTGTTGCAGGTCAGATTTTCCAGCAGGCTTACGCCGGCTTCAGCTCCAAGACCTTTGGCCAAGTGACCTTCGGCCGCCAGAACACGATCTATGCGGACGGCATTGCCAAGTACGACCCGATGGGCGCGGCCCAGGCGTTTTCGCTGATCGGCTTCTCGGGCACCGCCGCCGGCGGCGGCGATACCGAGGATCGCCGCCTCGACGACTCACTGAAGTATGTGCTGACGTCCCACGGCATCCACCTGGGAGCGGAGTACAAATTCAACGGCAGCCACGGCGCCGCTAACAGCGCCTTCGAGGCTCAGCTGGGCGGCGAGTACGCGGGCCTGTCAATCGATGGGTACTACCTCAAGGTCAAGGATGCCGTCTCCGTCGCGGCACTCAGTGCGGCGCAGGTGGCGGACCTGACGACCGTCGGTAACGCGTCCTTCGGTTTGCCGGTAGGCAACTCCCTGTCCGGCACGATTTCCGACAACACGACCTATTCCGTCCTGGCGATGTATGACTTCGGCGCTCCGAAGATCTACGGCGGCTATGAGCACATCCAGTACGCGAATCCGACCGATCCGCTGACGCCGGGCTATGTCGACGAAGGCGGCTACATCATAGCCTTCGTCAACGCACAGGCGGGCGCCGACGCGACCTTCGTCAACGACAAGGTCCTGCAAATCTACTGGGCGGGCGTCAAATACGTGTTCGCCCCGAGATTTGAAGTGACCGCGGCTTACTACGGCATCAGGCAGAACAGCTACGCCATCGGCGCCAACACCGGCTGTTCGACCGACAAGGCCGGTAACTGCAGCGGCAAGGAAAATGTCTACTCGCTGGCGGGCGTGCTGCACATGAGCAAGCGCTTCGACGGCTACGCCGGTTTGATGTACAGCCAAGTGTCGGACGGCCTGGCCAACGGCTATCTGAACACCTACATCGTCGTTCCGACGATCGGCGTGCGGTTCAAATTCTAAGCAGGCTGCCGCGGGCAAAATCGGTCTCATGGCTCTGAATTCAGGGCCCTGAGGCCGTGTGGCCGTGTGGCCCTGTACGCACTACGGCGTGCCCGTGGCCTGCCTCAGCCCCCGCGGGGATTGCGCCAGCGAATGTTGAGCGTCTGACCGCGCCGTAGACTGGCGCCGGCACCGTCGATGACAATGGCGTTCTGGCCGAAGCACACGCCGTGCAGGCCCGGGTCGTAGCGATAGCGCTGCAGCGTTCGCAGCGGCTCGTCACCGTCGACCTCGCCGCTGTCCTGGTTGGTGACCGTAATGCGGCAGCGGGTGCAGGCTTTCACCAGCTTCAGCCGTATGCCGTCGGCGCGCAGCTCGTCGATGCGATCCTCGTCGTAAGCCTGCAGGCCCTCGAGCACGATGTTGGGCCGAAAACGATTCATCGGCAGCGGGGCAGCCAGTCGGCTGTTGAGATCGCCCAGCGACGCCGTGCTCAAGGCAAGAACCGGAAATCCGTCCGAAAAGCGGATCTCGGCCTCAAACTCGCCAGTCCACTGGCGCGCGCTCAGGCGGCTGTGCGCCGGGTCGAAGCGCACCAGGCGGCAGTCGCGACCAAGGAAGGCCTGCAGCCAGGCGGCGACCTCATCGCCTTCGTCGAGGGCTTCGCACTGGTCGCGCCAGACGGTGACCGTGCGCGGCTGCCCTTGCCGCGCGAGCGGAATCGAGATCTGCGGCCGCTGCGGTGCTGTGAGCAGCAGTGCGGTCGGCGACAAGCACGGTTCGAGCAGCGCCAGGCGTGGCAGTTCGCGCTGCGTGAGGAAGCGCCCGGCCGCCGTCACCAGCATCCAGCGCCGATCGTTCTCGAACCCGGCTCGCGTCAGCGGCGCGCGCTCCAGCTCGATGCCGCGCGCCGACTTCAGGGGGTAGTAGTGCAGCGAGGCGATGCGGGCGCAGCGGCTCACAGCCGCCGCAGCCGCTCGAGATAGACGGTGTCTTCGGCGTCGTGGCCGGCGCGCTGGGCGTCCGACAAAACTCCGGCCAGCACCTCGATCATACGATGCTCGGCGGCGTGTTCGGACTCGGACCGCGTCACCAGCCGGCGGTGAATTGCGCCGATGCCGGGCGGGCGGTTGGTACTGAGCTGTTCGCGCAATGCCAGATGCAGGCCCATGTGCAGGAACGGATTGCCGGGTCCGCCCTGCTCCGGGAAGTCCTGCTGCAGGGCGGCGTCACTCTGCAGCAGTAGCTGGTATTCGGGATGCGCCGCAATCACATCAGCAATCTGCGCCTCCAGCGGTTGCATCGGCGCGCGTTCGCGCCATTTGCGCCAGGCCTCGCGATAGGTGGCGCGCAGCGCAGCGCGGCTCTGGTCGGCAAACAGGGTCACGGCGGCGTCTTATCCTCGTATTCGCACCAGCGCGCGATCGGACAGTGCGGACAGTCAGGCGCACGCGCCTTACAGACGTAGCGGCCGTGCAGGATCAGCCAGTGGTGCGCGTGCGGCATGAATTCTGCGGGAATGACCCGCAGCAGTCCATCCTCCACCTCGCGCGGAGTAGCGCCGGGCGCAAGTCCGGTGCGGTTGGCGACCCGGAACACGTGCGTGTCGACCGCCAGCGTGGGCTCGCCAAAAGCCACGTTGAGCACCACGTTCGCGGTCTTGCGTCCCACGCCGGGCAACGACTCGAGCGCTTCGCGCGTGCGTGGCACCTTGCCGCCGAAGCGCTCCACCAGGATCCTGCAGCTGGCCAGTATGTTGCGCGCCTTGGCGTTATACAGGCCGATGGTACGGATACGACGCCTGAGGCCTGCCGGGCCCAGTTGCAGCATCGCCTGCGGCGTGCCGGCCTTGCGGAACAGGTCGCGCGTTGCAAGATTGACGCTCTTGTCGGTCGCCTGCGCCGACAGGATCACCGCGACCAGCAGTTCAAACGGGGAACGGTAGTGCAGCTCGGATTGGGGGGAAGGATTGACAGAGCGCAGTTGCTCGAAGATGCGGCGGACGTGCTCGGGACTCATTGCGATCGCGGCGCGCCCGGCGTGGGCGCGATGCGTTTGCGCTCGGCCAGCAGCGCCGAGCGCTCGCGGGCGCTGCGTTGTGAACGCGCGCGGTGAGCCTCATAGCGGACGCGGTTTTCAGTCGGCGCGGGTGCCGGTTCGCCCGCGGCACGCGGCTGCATGACGATGCAGTCAACCGGGCAACTGGCAATACACAGCTCGCAACCGGTACAGGCACGCTCGAACACGGTGTGCAGGTAGCGCCGGGCGCCGATAATCGCATCGACCGGACAGGCGGGCAGACAGCGGGCGCAGCCGATACAGGCATCCTGGTCGATCCAGGCCACGCCGGGATCCGCATCGCTGCCGCAGGCCGGATCGAGCGGCAGCACCTCGCGTCCGAGCAGGCGGGCCAGCGCGTCGATCCCGGTCGAGCCCCCGGGCGGACAGCGATTGATCGGCGCCTGTGCGTCAGCCAGCGCCTGCGCGTAGGGGTGGCAGGCATCGTAGCCGCAGCGCGTGCATTGCGTCTGCGGCAGCAGGGCATCGATGCGATCCACCGTAGTCACCGACACTGGCGCGCTCCTGCAGTCGGCGGCTCACTTGTGGTTGGCCGCCAGAATGCCCTGTTTGGTCAATTCCGGCACCAGCACGCGGCTGATCTCATCCGTGGTGCGCTGGGTTGAGCTCAGATCGACGCTGCGGGTAATACCGGTCCAGATCAGTTTGCCGCCGCCGGCGTCCACGGTAAAGATATCGGTCTGGTAATCGGCGCGGTATTCGGTTTCCACGTAGCCGGGCCCGTAGACCGTATCCCAGTAGCCAAAATAGCGCCAGCGCCAGCCGAAGCCGACACCGGCATAGCCCGGCATGTAGTAGTTGCGCTGACTGGCACTGACAAAGTGCGTCGCCATGACGCCGTCGAAGCCCTCACGGCTGGCGGTCGCGGCCAATTGTTCTGCGGCCGGAGCCTTGTCGGGAAATACCAGGTACGAGGGGGTTGCCTGGACGCCCTCATGGGTCAGGGCAGCGACCATGCCGTCTTCCCACACGCGCCGCCGGCCCTGGTCCTTCTGTACCCCGACCACGAGCACCTTGTGCAGCGGCGGTCCGCTGTAGCCCGGATCCTTCCACCGATCGACCAGCGAGGTGCTGACGCAGGCGCTCAATCCCAGCAGCAGCGCTGTTGCGAGTAACGCGCCGCCTTGTCGGGTGCAAGCGCGACTGACTGTAGAAGTATGCATGGACAGTCTCTCCTGATGGCAATATGGCGCTACGTTATCGGTTTTGACCGCGCAGCGAGCCTGGATGTTCCGCAACCTCACGCCCGTGGTACGGGCGCTTCTATTCACCAATTTCATCGTTTATGGCCTGCAATGGTTGACAAACGATCGGCTGGTCGACGAGTTCGCCCTGTGGCCCTGGGGCGAGGTCGGCTGCCCGGAGTGCCACCCGTTCGAGCCCTGGCAGCTGGTCACCTACGCGTTCCTGCACGGCGGTATCTGGCATCTGGCCGGCAATATGTTTGCGCTGCTGATCTTCGGTCCGGACGTCGAGCGCGTACTCGGGGCGCAGCGCTTCGCTCTGTATTATTTTGCCTGTGTGGTCGGCGCGGCGCTGACCCAGTTGTGGGTCGCGCACTCGATCTACCCTGAGCCCTACGCGACTCTGGGTGCTTCGGGCGGCATCTTCGGAATCCTGCTGTTCTACGGCATGACCTTTCCGCACCGCCAGGTGCTGCTGATCTTTCCCCCGATCCCGATGCCGGCGTGGCTGTTCGTGACGCTGTACGGCGTCCTGGAACTGTCCCTGGGCGTTTTCGGCACCAGCCAGGGGGTGGCACATTTCGCCCACCTGGGCGGCATGGCTACCGGCTATGTGCTGATCCGCTACTGGCGCAGCCGCTATCGCGGGCGCTGAACGCTGCGCCCGGGCGCGTCACCGGCTGCTATGTGACCTTCATGCCCGGTTCTGCGCCCAAATCCGGCGCCAGCAGGAATACCGCGCTGGCGTCGTCCTCACTACCGGCGCACAGCACCATGCCCTGCGATACACCGAAGCGCATCTTGCGCGGCGCAAGATTGGCGATCATCACCACCAGCCGGCCGGTGAGCTGTTCGGGCCGATAGGCAGCGCGGATGCCGGAGAACACGGTGCGTTGTTCATTACCCAGATCCAGTGTCAGCCGCAGCAGCTTATCCGAGCCCGCCACCAGCTCCGCCGCCGCCACCCGCGCCACGCGCAGGTCGAGTTTTGCGAACTCATCGATGCTGACGCTGGCCGGGGCGGCTGCGGAAGCTTCGCCCCGGTCGGCG
>DATAJH010000145.1:0-16979 GCA_036262215.1 Steroidobacteraceae bacterium | reverse complement strand
GCCACGCCCGGTCGATGGTCAGCCAGGCGCATAAGGCGCTGACCAGCGCAGCGCCCGCCGCCATCAGGGTTACCACCCGAAAGCTGTAGACGAATGCGTCGTCCAGTGCGCGCCGCAATGCCGGTCGGCTCGCGGCTTCGATCTGCGGCGGCAATTGCGCCTCCGCCAGCTTCTGAACCTCCGGCTGCAGGGCTTGCCGCACACTGGCCGGAACCCGCAGCGCCTGCAGACGCTCATCCAGCGCGGTTCTGAAAACGCCCACGGCGACCGCACCGAGCAGTGCCACCGCAAGCATTCCCGCAATGCGCGCGGTCGCGTTGTTGATGCCTGAGGCCGCACCCGCGTAGCGGTCGCCGGCGGCGCGCATCACCGTGGTGGTCAACGGTGCGACGATCAAGGTCGTGCCGAGTCCCCACACCGTCATGGCCGGAAAAACCGTGCTCCAGTAGGAACCGCCGTGCGCCGGCGCGGCGAACATGGCCAGGCCGACCGCGACCACGACCGAGCCGACCAGCAGCAGCGCGCGTGCACCATAGCGCTCGTTCAATCCGCCCGACCAGCGCGACAGTCCGGCCAGGATCAGCGTGAACGGCAGGAACGCCGCGCCCGCGCCGGTGGCCGAGTAACCCTCAATGTCGATCAGATCGAACGGCAGGAAGAACATTTCGGCGCTGAGCGCAAAATAAAGCAGCAGCGTGATCAGGTTGGCGCCGCTGAAGGTCGGCGAGCCAAACAGGATCAGCGGCAGCATTGGTGCGGCGGCGCGCCCTTCCCACCAGATCAACATGAGGAGTACCAGCCCACTGCCGCCCAGGCAGCCAAGCACCGACAGCCGCCCCCACCCGGCGCTGGAGGCGGCGGTCAGTCCATAGGCCAGCAGGCCAAGGCCGATCACCGCCAGCGCGCCGCCGGCCCAATCCACGCCGGCGGCGGATTCGTTGCGGCTTTCCGGTACCCATCGCACGGTGAGCACCAGCGCCAGGATCGCGAGCGGCAGGTTGATGAAAAAGATGGCGCGCCATGAGACCGTGTCGACCAGCCAACCGCCCGCAATCGGCCCCAGGGCCGTGGTCAGCGCGGACGCGCCGGCCCATGTGCCTATGGCCCGGCCGCGCTGCGGTCCTGGAAAGGAGGCGCTGATGATGGCCAGACTGCTCGGTACCAGCAGCGCTCCGCCGACGCCCTGCGCCGCGCGCGCCGCGACCAGCATCGAGGAACTCGCGGCCAGCCCGCACCACACCGAGGCCGCGGTGAACAGCAGTAATCCCGCGATGCATACCCGACGACGCCCGAAGCGATCCCCGGCCGCGCCACCAACCAGGATCAGCGCGCCGAGCGTCAACCCATAGCCATTGACGATCCATTGTGCCTGGCTCACCGGTGCGTCCAGATTTGCCTGGATCGATGGCAGCGCGACATTGACCACCGAGCCGTCGATGAACACCATGCTCGAGGCAACGATCGTGGCCGCGAGTACCCACGGCCGTGTGCGCTTCACAGCCTTTGGCTCAGGCGCGGGCATCACACCGATCTTCGGCGGTCACGGCACCAGCGCCAGAAACAGGAAGGCGCCGAAGATCACCAGGTGTACCGCCGCCATCATCACATGGCCGCGGCCGGACACGAAGGTGATCAACGTGATGAAGAACGTCAGCAGCAGCAATATCAGGTCCTTGGCGTCCAGGCCGAGTAGCAGCGGAACGCCGATCAGCATCGAGGTGAGCGCGACCGCGGGGATGGTCAGGCCGATGCTGGCCAGGGCCGATCCCAAAGCCAGGTTGAGGCCGGTCTGCAGCCGGTCGGCCCAGGCCGCGCGTAGGGCGGCCGAGGTTTCCGGCAACAGGACCAGCAGGGCGATGGCAACGCTGATCACGCCCTTGGGTGCGCCGGCGGCCGCGACCGCGGTTTCGATGCTCGGGGACAGCAGCTTGGCCAGGCCGACCACCGCCGTCAGGGCGACGAACAGCAGGCCAAAGCTGACCCACGCCACGGCAGCCGATGGCGTTGCCGCATGCACCTGCTCATCAGCCCGGTTTTCAATCGGCAGGAAATAGTCGCGATGACGCACCGTCTGCACGAACACGAACGTACCCCACAGCAGCAGCGACGCCAGGGCGGCAAAAGTCAGCTGTGCGCTGGTGTAGGTGGCGCGGGCGGAGCTGGTGGTGAAGGTTGGCAGCACCAGCGACAGCGTGGTCAGGGCGATCAGCGCCGCCAATGCCGCAGTGTTGCCGACCACGCGAAACGCCTGCTCCTGGTGACGCAGCGCGCCGATCAGCATGCACAGGCCGATGACGCCGTTGCAGGCGATCATGATGGCGGAGAAAATCGTGTCCCGCGGCAGCGTGGCCTGGTCCGGGCCACCGGTGAGCATCAAGGTGACGATCAGTGCCACCTCGATGGTGGTAATCGAGACCGCCAGCACCAGGGCGCCAAACGGCTCACCCAGGCGATGCGCTATCACCTCGGCGTGGTGCACGGCGGCGATGACCGCGCCGAGCAGCGCGGCCACGCAGGCGATGGCAAGCGCGAGGCTGCCCGGCAATAACAGCGCGGCGATCAGCAGTGCGCTGGCGGCGATCGGGGTCAGGGACGCCCATAAAGGCATTGCTACCTCCGGTCCTTAAGGCTGCGGGGCGCTGCAGAATACCCGATGCATCGCAGGCGGCGCGAGCGCCGGTATACTGGCCGGCGCCGCGCGCCGCGGATTTATTGACAGGCCATCCACTGATGAATCGACTACACCGCTATCTCCTGCTGGCCGCGGCGCTGGTGTCGATGCCCGCGTTCGCCCGCAGCCCGCTGGTGCTGCTCACCGACTTCGGCACCCAGGATGGCGCTGTGTCGGCAATGAAAGGCGTCGCCTACAGCGTCTCGCAGGACCTTCTGATCTCCGACCTGAGCCATGACAATCCGGACATCTTCACCGGGGCCTATCGCCTCTATCAGGCGGAGGAATTCTGGCCCCAGGGCACGGTGTTCGTGGCGGTGATCGATCCCGGCGTGGGGACCGAGCGCCTGTCGGTGGTACTCAAGACCCGCACCGGGCGCTATTTCGTCGCTCCCAATAACGGCCTGCTGACGCTGGTGGCGGAGCGCGACGGCATCGATGAGCTGCGCCAGATCGACGAGAAGGTCAATCGTCGTCCCGGATCGGAGCAATCCCATACCTTCCACGGCCGCGATGTCTTCGGCTATACCGGCGCGCGCCTTGCGGCCGGGGTGATCAGCTTCCAGCAGGTCGGACCCAAGCTGGCCGCGTCAGCGCTGGTGTCGATTGCCTATCGCAAGCCGGAACGGGTGGGCGATACAGTGACCGGCATCATCCCGGTGCTGGATATCCAGTTCGGCAATGTCTGGACCAATATCCCCAAGGACCTGTTCGACCAGCTGCATGTGCAGCTCGGCCAGCCGGTGCGTGTACGCATCTCGCACCACGGCGAACCGGTGGCTGACACGGTGGCACCGTATCAACGCACTTTCGGCGAGGTGCCGGCAGGCCAGCCGCTGGTGTACATCAACAGCCTGCTGAACGTGGCCGTCGCGCTCAACCAGGGCAATTTCGCGGCCGCTCACAAGGTGGAATCGGGCGTGGACTGGCTGGTCGAAGTCAGCAAGCAGTGATCACGCCGGCCTGCTGCAGCGCGAGTTGAGCTTGTTCGGTGCCGCGCACCAGCTGCGCACGCATGCCGATATTGCGTGCGGCCTCGACGTTCAACGCGTTGTCGTCGAGAAACAGGATCTGCGCGGCCCGACAGTCGAGCGCGTCGATCACGTGCTCGAACGCCTCGGCGTCGGGTTTGATCTTGCCCATCAGATGCGAGGCGAAGCGGTGCTGGAACACGGCGCCGAGACCCAATTGGTCCAGCACCCGCTGCCAGTGCAGCACGTTGCTGTTGGATAACAGTGCGCGCCGATAGTGCGAGGGAATGCGCCCGATCATTTCCAGGGCGCCCGGATACAGTGCGCTGGGCCAGCGGGCAAACGACTCCAGGAACTGTCCGGCATCGATGTCCAGCCGCAGCTCGGCCAGCACCCCGGCTGCGAACTGCCTGGCTTCGATCCGGCCGCTCTCGAACGCGCGCACCGAGGGCGAGTGCAGCCACAACGACCATAGCTCCTGCAGCGTGATCCGATCCTCAAGCCAGCCCAATAAAGTAGCTACGCCGCCCAGTTCCACCAGCACGCCGCCGACATCGAACAGCAGCACGCGGATGTCCTGCCGATTGTCCGGGGCATCGCTCAGGGGCGCGCTCCTAACGCAGTATCGTGCACGCCACGGCCATCTCGGGCCGGACCTGCGGCCATGAGGTGTGTTCGAACTGAACGCGGCACAGACCCGCTGGGCGCAGCTGGATGCGTTGGGTGCCGACCATGAACTGCTGCGCCAGCGCGCTCAGTCCGGGATTGTGGCCCACCATCAGTACCGTGTGCGCGTCCGCGGCGCAGCGCTGCAGCGCCGGCAGCAGCTCATCGGGCGCGCCAAGATACAGCGCCGGTTCGACGCGCAGATCGTCGGTGATGTCCAGCTCGGCGGCGACGATGATGGCGGTTTCGCGGGTGCGCAGCGCCGGGCTGACCAGCATGGCGTCGACGCGCAGTTCGGCGGCGGCGATGCAGTCGGCGACGTCGAGTGCCTCCGTGCGGCCGCGTACGCTCAACGGCCGGTCGATGTCCGCCAGCCCGGCCTGTGCCGCGTCGGCCTCGGCATGTCGCAGCAGCAACAGGGTGAGTGGATTCATCGCGCTACGACTGCTACCAGGTCATCCCGGTTTGCAAGCGCGCCGCCTCCGACATCATGGTTTGATTCCAGGGAGGATCAAATGTCAGATTCACGCTGACATTGCGCACGGTCGGAATGGCGGTGAGTTTTTCCTTGACGTCCTCCACCAGAACGTCGCCCATGCCGCAGCCCGGGGCGGTGAGTGTCATGGTGACGCCGATATCGCGCGTCTGGTCCTCGTTCGGCTCTACCTTGCACTCGTACACCAGCCCCAGATCGACGATGTTGATCGGGATCTCCGGATCGAAGCAGGCGCGCATCTGCTCCCAGGCCAGGTCGCGCACGTCCTCCTCGGTGGCGTTGGGCGGCAGCTGCGGCCGGCGCGCCACTTCCTTGCCGATCGCGTCGGCCTGGTCCCCGGAAATGCGGTACAGGTTGCCCTCGACATATAGCGTGAAGCTGCCGCCGAGCGCCTGCGTGATGTAGCCCGCCAGGCCCAGCTTGAGCGTGATCGGCTGGCCGGAAGGCACCATGACGGCTTCGACGTCACGCTGGATCACCACCGGTTCGTTTTCATGGGCGCGCATCGTTCACTCCGTCGATACCGGGGCCGGTGCCCGCTCCAGAGCTGCGTTCAGCGTGTGCCAGCACAGGCTGGCGCATTTCACACGCGCGGGATATTCAGCCACTCCGGCCAGCGCCAGCAGCTTGCCGAGCTCGGGGGCGAGTTCGCCGGTCGGCGCCGTCAGCAGCGTATGCACCTCGTCATACAGCCGCGCGATCTCTTGCCGGCTGCGGCCCTTGACCGCCTCGGTCATCAGCGAGGCCGAGGCCGTGGAAATGGCGCAACCCTGGCCCTCGAAGCGCAAATCCTGCACCCGATCGCCCTGCATGCGCAGCGTCAGCGTCAGCTTGTCGCCGCACAGCGGGTTGTGACCGGCGGCCTGCGCATCGGCCGGCTCAAGGCGGCCGAAGTTACGCGGGCTGCGGTTGTGATCCAGGATCACGTCGCGATACAGCTCTTTCAGATCCATGCGTGCGCCACCTCTGCCCTCAACCGAACAGCTTGCGCACTTTCTGCAAGCCCTCGACCAGCCGCTCGACGTCCTCGGCGTTGTTGTAGCAACCGAAGGAGGCGCGTGCGGTCGCCGCGAGGCCGAAGAATTCCATGATCGGCATCGCGCAGTGATGCCCGGTCCGGATCGCGATGCCCTCGCTGTCGAGGATGGTGCCGATATCGTGCGGATGCACACCATCCATGGTAAACGACACTACCGCAGCCTTGGCGCTCGCGGTGCCGATCAGCTTGAGCCGCGGCAACGCCGACAGGCGTTCGGTCGTCAGTTCGAGCAGCGTATGTTCATGCGCGGCAATGGCCTCACGTCCCAGCGATTCGACGTACTCGAGCGCCGCGCCGAGCCCGACCGCCCCGGAAATGTTGGGCGTGCCGGCCTCGAATCTCCACGGCAGTTCGTTATAGGTGCTGGTCTCGATGCCGACCGAGAGGATCATGTCGCCGCCGCCTTGCCAGGGAGGCATCGCGGCGAGCAGCGACTCGCGCGCATAGAGCACGCCGATGCCGGTCGGCGCATAGACCTTGTGGCCGGAGAAGGCATAGAAGTCGCAGTCGATCGCCTGCACGTCCACGCTCTGATGCGGCACCGCCTGTGCCCCGTCGAGCAGCACCGGCACCCCGCGTGCGTGCGCCAGGTGCACGATTTCCTGCACCGGCAGGATGGTGCCGAGCGCGTTCGAGACGTGCGCGAGGGCAACCAGCCGGGTGCGTGCCGACAGCAGCTTGCGGAACCCCTCCAGGTCGAGCTCGCCGTTGGGTCTGACCGGCGCGGCGCGCAGCTGCGCCCCGGTGGCTGCGCACAGCATCTGCCAGGGCACGATGTTGGAGTGGTGCTCCAGGTAGCTGATCAGGATCTCATCGCCGGGCCCGACATGGCTGCGCCCCCAGCTGTTTGCAACCAGATTGATGGCCTCGGTGGTGCCGCGTACGAACACGATCTCGCGCGTCGAGCGCGCGTGCAGGAACCGGCGCACGATCTCGCGCGCATTCTCAAACGCCTCGGTGGCCGACTGGCTCAGCGTATGTACGCCGCGATGCACGTTGGCGTGCGTCGTGGTCTCGTACTGTTCGACCGCGCGCAGCACCGCGAGCGGCCGCTGCGAGGAGGCAGCGCTGTCGAGAAATACCAGCGGCTTGCCGTTGATCTGGCGTGCCAGAATCGGGAACTCGGCACGTACCCTGGCGACATCGTAGGACGCCGCCGCGAGCGGTGCAGATCGAGCCGCCGCCTTGATGCTCATGTCAGGGCTCCGATCGCCAGGATGTCCGGCAGCTGCCCGGCCGCCCCGTGCTCGGCCGCGCTGCGCAGCTGCGGCAGTTCGATGGCGCGCAGCACGTCGCCCAGGAACGCCCACTTGAGCAGCGCGCGCGCGGTAGCGCGATCGATGCCGCGTGCCAGCAGATAGAACATCAGATTCTCATCCAGCGCGCCGGTGGTCGCGCCGTGCTGTGCCTTGACTTCATCGGTATTGATTTCCAGCCGCGGCCGCAGATCGATCTCCGCGCCCGCGCCCTCGATCAGTCCGCGCAGCGACTGGCGCGCGTCGGAACCCGGGGCCGAGGCGGCGATATGAATGTGGCCGCTGAACGCGATGCGGGCACGCTCATCGGCAATGCCGCGAAACACCTCTTCGGTACGCGTGTCGGGGGCGCGGTGGTCGACTTTGAGCGCCGTATCGTGTACCTGCTGGCCGCGGCCGACCGCGATCGCCTGCCAGCTGAATGCGGCGCCGCGGCCCGCGAGCTGTACCTGGGCGCTGGTGCGCGCGCAGGCTGCCCCGATCGCCACCTGGCGCACGCTGTAGCTCGCCTGGTCGGCGAGCTGTGCCGACAGCGTATCGGTGAACGCGGTATGGATACCGCACTGCTGCAGCCGGTAGTGCGTCAGCTGCGCCCCGCGGCCCAGTTCTATCGCGACATTGGCGCACACCAGGCTCGGCGCATCCGGGGCCCCCAGGTGACGTTCGACCAGTTGCAGCTGGCTGTCCGGCTCGAGCGCCAGCTGCAATCGTGGGTAGCAGGCGGCGCCCGCGGCGGCGGCGCTGGTCACGAACAGCACTTCGATCGCGCTGCTGCCGCGGATTCGCAGCGCGGCAACGTCGCTGGCAAACATGTCGCACAGCAATCCGAAGCGCTGCTCGGCGGGCCAGACCGTGCCCGACCCGGCGGCGGGTGCGGCCACACCCGCGCCAGTGACCGCGCGCACGCCATCGACATAGAGCAGCCGTTCAAAGCCGGGCAGGGCTGGCGGCAGCTCGAGCGCCGGCGCGGTGTCGTGCGCCGCGCGCGTCAGCACCGCCGGGGCGAACGCCGGCACGCGCTCGAAGGCGCGCAGATTGGTGTAGCGCCACTGTTCGTCGCGGCTCGTAGGCCAGCCCAGCCGCGACAGCTCATGCATGGCGCGAGCGCGCGCTTCGTGCGTCACGGCTGCGTCCGGCAAGCGCGCCGCCACGGCTGCGTAATCGCGCATGATGCGATCGACAATTTCGCTGCGATGACTGCTAGCGGGCGTGGACATCGGCTTGGGGTTCAGGCCGCAGCCTGCTCGCTGATCCAGTCATAGCCGCGCTTCTCAAGTTCCAGTGCCAGCGTACGATCGCCGCTGCGCGCGATGCGGCCGCGCGCCAGCACATGCACATAATCGGGCACCACGTAATCAAGCATGCGCTGGTAGTGCGTCACCAGCACGATGGCACGATCGGCGGCGCGCAGTGTGTTGATGCCGTTGGCAACGACCTTGAGCGCATCGATGTCCAGGCCGGAGTCGGTCTCGTCCAGCAGCGCCAGTTTCGGCTCCAGCACCAGCATCTGCAGAATCTCGTTGCGCTTCTTCTCCCCGCCGGAAAAGCCCTCGTTCACGCCGCGGCTGAGGAAACTCTCGTCGATCTGCATCAGCTTGATCTTGGCGCGCACTACCGACAGGAACTCGAAGGCATCCAGCTCGGACTGGCCGCGCTCGCGGCGCGCAGCGTTGACCGCTGCCTTGAGCAGATAGGCGTTGTTCACGCCCGGAATCTCAACCGGGTATTGAAAGCCCAGGAACAGTCCGGCGCGTGCGCGCTGCTCGGGCGCCAGGGCGAACAGGTCACGGCCTTCGAAGCGGGCGCTGCCCGAGATGATCTCATAACCGGGCCGACCCGCCAGCACATGCGCCAGAGTGCTCTTGCCCGAGCCGTTCGGGCCCATGATCGCGTGCACCTCGCCGCTGCGAACGACCAGCGAAACACCCCGCAGCACTTCCTGGCCACCGACCTTGACGCGCAGATCGCGGATCTCGAGCAGCGGCGACGGCGCCGCGCTGGCGGCGGCGGTGTTGGTGCCTGCGTCGGTGTCGGTGCTCATCCGACCGCTCCTTCCAGGCTCACGGCCAGCAGATTCTGCGCTTCAACGGCAAATTCCATCGGCAACTCCTTGAACACGGTGCGACAGAAACCGCTGACGATCATGTTGACCGCATCCTCGGCGCCGATGCCGCGTTGCAGGCAGTAGAACAGCTGCTCCTCGCTGATGCGCGAAGTGCTGGCTTCATGCTCGACCGTGGCTGTCGGATTGCGCACCTCGATGTATGGAAAGGTATGAGCCCCCGAATTCTTGCCCATCAGCAGCGAGTCGCACTGCGTGAAATTGCGCGCGCCGCTCGCCGACGGCAGGATTTTCACCAGGCCGCGGTAGGCGTTCTGTCCATGGCCGGCCGAGATGCCCTTGGACACGATGGTGCTGCGGGTATTGGTGCCGATATGGATCATCTTGGTGCCGGTATCGGCCTGCTGGTAGTTATTCACAGTCGCGACCGAGTAGAACTCGCCCACCGAATTCTCCCCGCGCAGGATGCAGCTCGGGTATTTCCAGGTGATCGCCGATCCGGTTTCCACCTGCGTCCACGAGATGCGCGCATTGCGGCCGCGGCATTCGCCGCGTTTGGTGACGAAGTTGTAGATGCCGCCGCGGCCCTGTTCGTCGCCCGGATACCAGTTCTGTACCGTCGAGTACTTGATCTGCGCATCGTCGAGCGCAATCAACTCGACTACCGCGGCGTGCAGCTGGTTCTCGTCGCGCATTGGGGCCGTGCAGCCTTCCAAATAACTCACGTAGCTGCCGGCATCGGCGATGATCAAGGTGCGCTCGAACTGCCCGGTGTTGGCGGCATTGATGCGAAAATAGGTCGACAGCTCCATCGGGCAGCGCACGCCCGGCGGCACGTAGACGAACGAGCCGTCGGTGAACACCGCCGAGTTGAGCGTGGCGTAGAAGTTGTCGGTGTAGGGCACGACCGAGCCCAGGTAGCGCTCCAGCAGCGCCGGGTGCTTTTGCACCGCTTCCGAAAACGGGCAGAAAATCACGCCCGCCGCCGACAGCCGTTCCTTGAAAGTGGTCGCGACCGAAACGCTGTCGAATACCGCGTCCACCGCGACGCCGGCCAGGCGCGCGCGCTCATGCAGTGGCACCCCGAGTTTCTCATAGGTCGCCAGCAGCTTAGGATCGACGTCGGCCAGGCTCTTGGGCCCATCGGTGGCCTGCTTGGGCGCCGAGTAATAGGAGATGGCATCGTAGTCGATCGGCGGGTAGTGCAGCTGCGCCCAATGCGGCTCGCGCATGCCCTGCCAATAGCGCAGCGCGCGCAGCCGCCAGTCGAGCAGAAACTGCGGTTCGCGCTTCTTGTGCGAGATCAGCCGCACCACACTCTCGTCCAGTCCCGGGGCGACGGTGTCGGACTCGATATCGGTGATGAAGCCGTGCCGGTAGCTGCGGTTGACCAGCGCGTCGATATCCGGGGTGCTCACAGCGGCCCCCGCTTGAGTACCGGAAAACCGCGATCCAGCGCCGACGGCTGGGCGCCGCCGCCGCTCAGGCCCGCCAGTTCAAGCAGCGTGATCTCCTGCAGCGAGCGCCTGATCGCCAGATTGACCCGTTGCCAGGCCCGGCCGACCAGGCAGCTGCTCTCGATGCAACAATGACTTTCGCTGCTGGCACATTCCGTCAGCGCCACCGGGCCTTCCAGCGCGTCCAGGATCTGCGCCGCGGTGATCTGCGCGGCCGGACGCGCCAGCAAATAGCCGCCATGCAGGCCGCGCGTGGAATTGACCAGAGCTCGACGATGCAGCTGTTTGAGCAGTTTGGAGACCGTCGGGGCGGCCAGGTGGGTTTCGCCAGCGATCTGCCCGGCGGTGAAACGCCGCTCTGGCTCCGCCGCCATTCGGGCAAGGATCACCGTGGCGTAGTCGGTCAATTTGCTGATGCGCAACATAGGTGTCCTCTAATCTAGGACTAGTTTAGTACTATATGGGTTGAATGAGAAGCGGGCCGCCCCTTTGGTATCCTGCGGCGCTGAATCTCGCAAGGACGGATATTTATGAGTCTAAGTGATCTGGAACGGGTGGCCACCGCCATGGTGGCGAAGGACAAGGGGCTGCTGGCGGCCGATGAAAGCAATACCACGATTGCCAAGCGCCTGGCCAAGATCGGCAGCGAGTCCACCGAGGAGCAGCGTCGCAGCTATCGCGAGTTGCTGTTCACGACCCCCGGGATCGCGCAATGGATCAGCGGTGCGATTCTGTACGACGAAACCATCCGGCAGAAGACCCGCGATGGCGTCGCGTTCCCGGACTATCTGGCCAAGCTGGGTATCATCCCGGGCATCAAGGTCGACACCGGTGCCAAGGCGCTGGCCGGCTTTGCCGGCGAAACCATCACCGAGGGTCTGGATGGCCTGCGCGAGCGGCTCATCGAGTACTACAAGCTCGGCGCGCGCTTTGCCAAGTGGCGGGCGGTGATCGATATCGGTGAGGGCATCCCCACCGGCTTTGCGATCGAGGCCAACGCGCATGCGCTGGCGCGCTATGCAGCGCTGTGTCAGGAACAGAACATCGTCCCGATCGTCGAGCCCGAAGTGCTGATGGACGGCGGCCACTCGCAGGAGCGCTGCGAAGCGGTCACCAGCGAGGTACTGGCGGAAGTATTCGCGCAGCTTGGACGCCACCGCATTCATCTGGAGGGCATGATTCTGAAACCCAACATGGTGATTGCCGGCAAGAAATGCCAGACGCCGGCAACCCCGGAGCAGGTCGCCACCGCCACCGTGCGCTGCCTCAAGCGCCATGTGCCTTCAGCCGTCCCCGGCATCATGTTCCTGTCCGGCGGCCAGGCGCCGGCCGAGGCCGCGCTGCACCTGTCGCTGATGAATCGTCTCGGGCCGCTGCCATGGCAGTTGTCGTTCAGCTACGGCCGCGCGCTGCAGGATGCCGCACTCACCGCATGGGGCGGCAAAGCCGCCAATTTTACCGCCGGACAGAAGGAGTTCCAGAAATGGTCGCGCCTCAATAGCCTGGCGCGCAGCGGCGGATTCAAGGCTGGCATGGAGCAGCAGGCGGCGTGATCGATGACGACGCCGTCGTGACCGTGCGCGACGTGCATTACGCCATCGGCACGCACGTCATCTTCAAGGGCCTGAACGTACAGGTGCGCCGCGGCTCGATCACGGCAGTGATGGGTCCGAGCGGTACCGGCAAGACCACGCTGCTGCGGCTGATCATGGGCCAGGTGGTGGCGCAGCGTGGCGTGGTCCGGGTGTTCGGTGAGAATGTGGCGCGCCTCAAGCGCCGCGAACTCTACCGGCTGCGCCAGCGCGTCGGTCTGCTGTTCCAGAACGGCGCCCTGCTGACCGACCTGTCGGTGTTCGAGAACGTGGCATTCCCGCCGCGCGAGCATGCCAATCTGCCCGAGCCGGTGTTGCGCGAGCTGGTACTGATGAAACTGCAGGCGGTCGGACTGCGCGGTGCCGCCGGTCTGATGCCGGCCGAACTCTCGGGTGGCATGGCGCGACGGGTGGCGCTGGCGCGCGCCATCGTGATGGATCCGGAAGTGCTGATCTATGACGAGCCGTTCGTCGGCCTGGATCCGATCTCGATGGGTGTGATCGTGCGCCTGATCCAGTCGCTCAACCGCCTGCTCGGTATCACCACCATCGTGGTGTCGCACGACGTGCGGGAAATCGGCGCGATCGCAAACTACAGTTATCTTCTGTCGGAAGGCGAGGTGGTGGCCGAAGGCACTCCGGCCGAGCTCAACGCGGAACGCAAGGGGGTGGTGCGCCAGTTCATGAGCGGCACCCCCGATGGCCCGGTGCCGTTTCATTATCCGGCACGCGATTACTTCGAGCAGTTGCTCGAACGTCCGGGCGCATGAGAGCGTCCTCCCGCGTGAGCACCCTGTTGCATCGGCACTGGATAGTGCTCGATGCGCTTGCCAAGATTGGCGCCGTCACGCTGTTCCTGCTGCGCCTGCTCGGGCAGTGCATTCCGTGCCTGGCGCGTCCGTGGCTGGTGCTGCAGCAGATTTACAACGCCGGCGCCCGTTCACTGGTCATCATCATGCTCAGCGGCCTGTTCGTCGGCATGGTGCTGGGCCTGCAGGGCTACGACCTGCTGCAACGCTTCGGCTCGGAATCGGCAGTCGGGGTGGTGGCCGCGCTGGGGCTGATCAAGGAGCTCGGTCCGGTGCTTACGGCGCTGCTGTTTGCCGGCCGCGCGGGTACCTCGCTGTGTTCGGAAATCGGGCTCATGGCCGCTACCGATCAGCTGGCGGCAATGGAGATGATGGCGGTGGACCCGGTGCGCCATGTGGTCGCGCCGCGATTCCTCGGCGGATTCATTGCAGTGCCGTTGCTTGCGGGGATCTTCAACTGCATCGGCATCTTCGGTGCGCAGTTGATCGGTGTGACCATGATGGGCATCCAGCCCGGCACCTTCTGGTCACAGATGCAAAGCGCGGTCCAGATACGCGATGTCAACGAGGGGCTGATCAAGAGTGTAGTGTTCGGCGCCGCCTGCAGTCTGCTTGCGGTGTACGAGGGTTATCACGCCGAGCCGACCGCCGAGGGGGTGGGGCTGGCCACCACGCGCACCGTCGTGAGCTCGGCGGTAATGGTGCTGCTGCTCGATTACATCTTGACCGCGGCGTTTCTGTAGGTCCGGCACAGGGGATTGCATCATGGCACAGGCGAATCGATCGATTGAGGTGGGTACCGGCCTGTTCGTGCTGCTGGGATTTGTGGCACTGGGGTTTCTGACTACACAGCTACCCGGCAGTGGCTTACATCTAAAGCGCGCGTCGCAGAGTTACGCTGTGAGTGCCAAATTTGATGATATCGGCGGTTTGAAGGTTGGGGCACCGGTAACCATGTCGGGCGTGCGCGTGGGCCAGGTCGGTGCGATCGGCTACGACACGTCGGTAAACCGCGCGTCGGTGATACTGGCTATTGACCGCCACTATGATCATATTCCGGACGACAGCGATGCGGCGATCCAGACCTCCGGGCTGCTTGGCGCCAATTACATTGCCATCTCGCCCGGCGGTTCGGACACGTTCCTGCAGGCCGGCGGCCAGTTGCAGTTCACGCAATCGGCCATCGTTATTGAAAATCTGATCAACAAGCTGTTTGCGAATTTTTCCAGCAGCAAGAATTCGGGCGATGATAAGACTGGCCCGAGTAAGCCTGCGAAATGAGGCGCTTATGCGACAACTAATGCTCCTGGTGGCGATTGGATTGAGCCTCGGGCTGCCGCTGGCGGCCGCGGCGACGCCGCCGGCAGCTGCGCCGGCCGCACCGCTCAATTCCGGCGCGACCGATCTTGCCGGCTCGGTCGACGCCAGTGGACCTGGCCAGCTGGTGCAGACCGCTGCCGGCGCCATGCTCAAGGATCTGGACGCGCACCGCGCCGACTACCACGCCAATCCGGGCAAGGTGCACGAGCTGGTGGACCAGGTGCTGCTGCCGCACTTCGACACCGAGTATTCCGCGCGTCTGGTCCTGGGCAAACACTGGCCCACGGCCAGCGAAGCCCAGCGCCAGCGCTTCATCAAGGCATTCTATAAGTCACTGCTGAACAATTACGGCGACGCGCTGGTGGACTTTACCGCGGACAAGCTCAAGGTGTTTCCGTACACCGGTGATGCCACCGCGCAATTCGCGACCGTGCGCACGCAGGTGCGCAAGAGCGACGGCTCGGTGGTCGCCGTGAACTACAGCCTGCGTCGCACCGATCAGGGATGGAAAGCCTGGGACGTCGTCATCGAAGGCATCAGCTATGTCAAGAGTTTCCGCGACGATTTCAGTACCGAGATCGACCAGAAGGGTCTTGACGAAGTGATCGCACGCCTGGAGGCTGGTGAAACCCCGGGGGCAATCAAAGGCGCCGCGGGCACCAAAGGCTAGCGCGTGGCCGTGAGTCGTATCGCGCCGGCCGCGGCGCTCATGACCGAGCTCGCCGCCCACGCGGCATTTGCGCCGATCTCGGACGACGCCTACCGGCTGGAAGCGCCGCTGACCTTTGCGACGGTCGCCGCGCTGCGTAATCCGGGACTGGCGCTGATCGCTGCCGCCAAGACTGAACTTACAATCGATCTGGAGGCGGTTCCGGCGGTGGACAGTGCCGGCCTGGCGCTGCTTATCGACTGGCTGGCGACAGCGCGGGCGCGCTCGTGCCAGCTGCGCTATGCCAAGCCGGCAGAGACGCTGCTGGCGCTGGCGCGGCTCAGTGAGGTTGAAGCACTGCTGAGCGGTGGCTGGCGCCGCCGCGGACGCCGCGCGGCAGACTCCTGAGGGTGTCGCCCGACACATGCGAGTGCGCTGATGATGCAGCAGATTCCGCAGACCGAGCCCGGGCTGCACCGCGCCATGGAGCATCTGCAGTCGGTGCTGATCGAGGGCGAGAGCCTGCAAGCCTGGGCGGTCCAGCGCCGCGCGTTTGCCGTGCGGCACCGCCGCCTGCTGGTTGCCGCCACCAGTGGCCGATTCATCTGCATCGCGCGCAAGATGATCGGCGGCTTCGATCTGCACGACATTCGCTGGCAGGACCTGGAGGAGGTCAAGCTTCGGGTCGGGATTTTTTCCGCCGACCTGAGCGTGCGCAGCGGCAGACCTGCGGACCTGGCGTCACAGGCGGCAGCGGGTAACCAGCTGATGGAAATCGCCGGCCTGCGCAAGACCCAGGCCGAAGCGGTCTATCGCATCTGCCAGGCTCAGGATCAGCAGTGGCGCGAGAAGCGGCGCATTCGGGAACTCGAGGAACTGCGCGCACGCGCCGGCGGCATTCAGTTTTCAGCCGGCGTCGCGCCGGGCGCCGCAGCACCGGGGGCTGGCGCGACCGCCGGCGTTTCGGAGGCTATGCGCCGTCTGCAGGAAGCCAAGCAGATGCTCGACAGCAGGCTCATCACCGACTCGGAGTACGAGGCGATCAAGGCAAGAATCGTCTCCAGCAGCTGAAGACGCAGCCCCGCGGGTGCCCGGTTGCGCGTTACTTCGGTGGCGCGGAGCCTGGGGCGACTGGCGGCGAGCCGCCCGGCGTGGCAGGCGCTGTGCCAGGGGGCATCGCCGCCGGTGGCGATTCGCCAGGTGCGGCGGGTGGCGTAGCGCCGGTATCGGTGTCGGAATCCGGGAATTCCTCCTCCGGAGTCACCGCGGCCCCATTGATGAGGTAGTCACGCCGCTGCAGGTAGGCGCTGCGCAGAAAGGCATAGGGATCGTAGGCGCTGTCGAGCACCCGATCCGCATCCAGCAGCTGCGCGCGCAGGTTCACCAGGTTGACTGCGGACAGGCTCCATTCGACGTAGCCGTTATTATCGAACAGCTTGACCGATTCGAACTCATGCAGCAGCAGCCAATCGGGCACCAGACCCACCGCATCGCGCACGGTGGAGGGGCCGAGCAGTGGCAGCATCAGGTAGGGCCCGCCATGTGCTCCCCACTTACCCAGCGTCTGACCGAAGTCCGCTCCGTGGCGGTCCAGGCCCATGCCACTGGCCGGATCAAACAGGCCGCCGATGCCGATACTGGTGTTGACCACCAGCCGCGCGGTATCGCTGACGCCGTCGTTGAATTGGCCTTGCAGGAATTGATTGACGATCGTGACCGGGTAGGCCAGGTTGCTCAGGAAATTGTTGATCGCGGTGCGGATCGGACGCGGCGTCACCTTCACATACTCTCGCGCCACGGGCCGCAGCAGGGCGTGATCGAGCTTGGTGTTGAACACGAATACCGAGCGGTTGATGCGCTCGAAGCGATCGCGTGGGTCCGGCTTGCCGCTCGGCAGCGTGGCGCAACCGCCCAACCCCAGGCACAACGCCAGCAGTGCCAGTGCGGCAGCACGCGAAGTCGGGAATGAGGGGGGCGGAGGGGGCCAGAGG
>DATAJH010000144.1:0-16705 GCA_036262215.1 Steroidobacteraceae bacterium | reverse complement strand
CGGGTGTTCGGCGAGCGCGAAGTACCGGCGCGCACCATCGGTGAGTTCGTGATGGAGGAACTGCGACACCTGGACGAGGTCGGCTACGTGCGCTTCGCATCGGTGTACCGCAGCTTCCAGGACGCCGAGGCGTTTCGCGAGGAGGTCGAGCGCCTGCGGCATCATCGGCGGCGACGCGAGGAGAAGCCCGACTCCGACCAGCTGCCGCTGCTGCCGGGCGAGGCGACCACCGTGAAATCAAAGCCGTGAACGAACACGCCGACAGCGTTGCCACCCAGAGTGAGCGCGACACGCGCTATATGCGTCGCGCGCTGGAGCTGGCGGCGCGCGGTCTGTATACCACCGACCCCAATCCGCGGGTCGGCTGCGTAGTGGTGCGCGACGGGCGCGTGCTCGGGGAAGGCTGGCACCAGCGCGCCGGGGAAGCGCACGCCGAAGTCCACGCGCTGGCCGCGGCCGGCGAGGCCGCGCGCGGGGCCACGGTGTACGTGACGCTCGAGCCCTGCGCCCATACCGGCCGCACCCCGCCGTGCGTGCAGGCACTGATCGGCGCCGGCGTCGGGCGGGTGGTGTATGCGAGCGGCGATCCCAATCCACTGGTCAACGGTGCCGGTGTGGCGGCATTGCGGGCGGCCGGCATCGATACCGTCGGCGAGCTGCTGGCCGCAGAGGCGCAGGCGCTCAACCCGGGCTTCTTCAAGCGCATGCGCACCGGTCTGCCCTGGGTGCGGGTCAAGCTCGGAGCAAGTCTGGATGGCCGCACGGCGCTGGCCAACGGCGCCAGCCGCTGGATCACCGGTCCGGCCGCACGCCAGGACGCACAGCGATTTCGGGCCCGCAGTTCGGTGGTGCTGAGCGGTAGCGGCACGGTGCTGGCCGACGATCCGGCGCTCAATGTGCGCGTCGAGGGCGCGACCCGGCAGCCGCTGCGGGTGCTGCTCGACAGCGAGCTGCGGGTGCCGCCGCAGGCGCGCATGTTCGACCGCGAAGGCCCGGCGCTGGTGTTCACCGCCAGCGATGATGGTGCGCGGCGCGCGGAACTTACGCGCCGGGGCGTGCGTGTCGAGACCGTCGCCCGCGCCGCCCAGGGCGGACTTGAGCTCGATGCGGTGCTGCGCCGGCTGGGCGAGCTCGAGGCGAACGAAGTCTGGGTCGAGGCGGGCGCCCGCCTGGCCGGTGCGTTGCTGCAGTCGCGGCTGGTGGACGAGTTCATTGTCTATCTGGCGCCGAGCCTGCTCGGGCCCACGGCACGGGCGCTGGTAGAATTGCCGCCGATCTCGCAGCTCGAGCAGCGCATGCGACTGGAGTTCAGCGAATGCAAGCCAATCGGGCCCGATCTGCGCCTGACCGCGGTGCCGGTGGCGCCGGTAGCGCCGGCAGCGCCGGTTTAGGCCGCATGTTCACCGGCATCATTCAGGACGTGGGGCGCATCGTTGCGCTGGAAACCCTGGGCGGGGATACACGCCTGACGGTGGGCGTCGATCGGCTCGACCTGTCGCGCACCGCGATCGGCGACAGTATCGCGGTGGCCGGCGTGTGCCTGACGGCGGTGGCGCTGCAGCCGCGCGCCTTCAGCGCCGACGTGTCGCGCGAGACGCTCACGCTCACCACCATTGGTGACTGGCGCGTGGGACGGCGCGTCAATCTCGAGCTGGCGCTGCGTGCCGGTGACGCGCTCGGCGGGCACCTGGTTTCCGGCCACGTCGATGGCGTCGCCGAAGTCCGCGCCCGGACCGATGAGGCGCGCTCGCAGCGATTTCGCCTCCGCGTGCCGCCGGCGCTGGCGCGCTATGTCGCGCGCAAGGGTTCGGTCGCACTCGACGGGGTGAGCCTGACCGTGAACGCAGTCGAGCAGCAGGAGTTCGAGGTTAATCTGGTGCCGCACACGCTCGCGGTCACCACGCTCGCCGGGCTTGCGCTCGGGGAGCGGGTCAATGTTGAAGTCGATCTGATCGCGCGCTACACCGAGCGCCTGCTGGCCGCGAACTGAGGAACACAGCCGATCATGAACTTCGTGCGCGCCATCCTCGATCGCATCGTGCTGCTCGCCGCGGTGGTGGCGGCCGGCTGCATTCCGAGCTTCATCGTTCAATACCGGCAACGCGCGGGCGGACGACTCGATCAGGTGCTGGCCGATCTGACGCCATTTCAGGCGATCGCGGACCGCTACCATGGCGGCAGCCTGGCCGAGCTGATCCGCTACCACCTGCAAAGCAGCGATCTGACTTTTCACCAGGAGGGCACGGCGCTGCAGGCGATGGTGGAGAGCGCCGAGCGCCTGCGGGCACTGCTGGCCGCGCTCGACACCGATCTGCTGCACCAGTGCGGGTATCTGCTGCTGCATCACGATACGTCGCTGCTGCGCGCCACCTGGGGCGGCTACCAGCCGGCCTTTACGCTCGACCTGCAGGGTGCGGTGTTTGCGCTCGCGGTCGGGATGCTGGTGTGGGCGGTATTTCTCGGCCTGTGGCACGGCGTCGGCCGCCTGTTCGCTGCCGGCAGCGCACCGCCGCGCGTGCCGCCGCGCCGCACCGAGCCAAGGCTGCGATGAAGCGCCATCAATTCGAGCGCCACTATTCCAACCGCAGCGGCTGGCTGCGAGCCGCGGTGCTGGGCGCCAATGACGGCATCGTCTCCGTGGCGAGCCTGCTGGTCGGTGTGGCTGCCACGCACGTGTCGCGCAGCCAGGCGCTGGTGGTCGGCGTTGCAGGGCTGGTCGGCGGGGCGATGTCGATGGCCGCCGGCGAGTACGTCTCGGTGAGCTCGCAGGCCGACAGCGAACGCTCGGATCTGGAACGCGAGCGCCGCGAGCTGGCGGCGGACGAGCCTTCCGAGCGCGCCGAGCTGGCCGGCATCTATGTGCAGCGCGGGCTGACGCCGGCGCTGGCCGAACAGGTGGCGGCGCAGCTGATGCAAAAGGACGCTCTGGCGGCGCACGCCCGCGATGAGCTTGGGATGTCGGCGATGCATCGGGCGCGGCCGCTGCAGGCGTCGATGGCCTCGGCCTCCAGTTTCGCGACCGGCGCGCTGCTGCCGCTGCTGGTGGTGCTGTGGAGCCCGCTCGCAATCCTGACCGCGGTGCTCGCCGCCAGCTCGCTGCTGTTCCTGGCGCTGCTCGGCGGGCTGGCGGCGCGTGCCGGGGGTGCACCGATCGGCAAGGCAGCCCTGCGTGTCACCTTCTGGGGGGCGCTGGCGATGGCCGTGACCGCGGCCGTGGGCAGCGCCTTCGGCGCCTTGGCCTAAAGCCGCGGCCCCGTGGTAGCGTGCGCATATGGCCAAATTAAGCGCAATCAACCCGAACAGTGCCGCCGCTGCCGCCAGCGCCGCCTGCTCCAGCGGGCTCAATTCCATCGACGAGATCCTGGCCGAGCTGCGCGCCGGACGCATGGTCGTGATCATGGACGATGAGGACCGCGAAAACGAAGGCGACCTGGTCATGGCGGCCGACTGCGTGCGGCCCGAGGACATCAATTTCATGGCCCGCTTCGGCCGCGGACTGATCTGTCTGACCCTGACCCGCGAGCGCTGCGCGCAGCTGCGCCTGCCGCTGATGGTGAGCGACACCGACCGCACCCAGCGCACCAACTTCACGCTGTCGATCGAGGCCGCCGAAGGGGTTACCACGGGCATATCGGCCCACGACCGCGCCCATACCGTGCGCACCGCGGTGCGCGCCGACGCGCAGCCGGAGCATTTGCGCCAGCCGGGCCACGTATTCCCGATCATGGCGCAGCCTGGCGGCGTGCTGACGCGCGCCGGACACACCGAAGCCGGCTGCGACCTGGCACGCCTGGCCGGTTTCGAACCCGCGGCGGCGATCGTGGAGATCATGAACGACGACGGCACCATGGCGCGGCGGCCGGAGCTGGAAGCATTCGCGCGCCGTCACCAGCTCAAGATCGGCACCATCGCCGACCTGATCCGCCACCGCCTGCAGACCGAGCGTTCGGTGGAACGCATCGCCGAGCAGACCGTGAGCACCGCCTACGGCGAGTTTCGCCTCTATTGTTACGAGGATCACGTCCACCGCGACGTGCACCTGGCGCTGGTGCACGGCGATCTCACGTCCGACACGCCGCTGGTGCGCGTGCATGTCACCGACACGCTGCGCGACCTGGTCGGCGTACGTGACGGCACGCAGGCCTGGACGCTGCCGGCGGCGCTGCTGCGCATAGCGCGCTCGCCGTGCGGCGTGGTGATCATGCTGCGGCAGCGCGAGCCGCCGCGCGAACTGGCCGACGCCGTCAGCGCACTGTCGCGCCGTGCCTCGGGCGAGGCGCCGTCTACCTTGAGCGGGCGCGTGCTGCGTACCTATGGGATCGGCGCGCAGATCCTGCGCGATCTGGGCGTGGAGCGCATGCGCGTGCTGTCGGCGCCCAAACAGCTGCATGGCATCTCGGCGTTCGGGCTCGAGATCGTGGATTACGTCGGCGAGAACGGCTGAAGCTTCGCTATACTTCGCGCATCATATGGGCACCGCCGCCACTCAAAAGGGCGTGTATGCGGCGAGCGAGTTCAAATTCGCGATCGTCGCTGCGCGCTACAACGATGACATCGTCGATGCACTGCTCGACGCCGCGCGTGCGGCCTGGCGCATGCATGGCGGCACCGATGCGGCGTTGCTGGTGGAATACGTGCCGGGCGCGTTTGAGCTGCCGTTGGCGGCCCGAGCCCTGGCACTGCAGGGCGACATCGACGCGGTGGTGGCGCTGGGCTGCGTCATCCGCGGCGATACGGCGCATTTCGAATTCGTCGCCGGCGAGTGCGCCCACGGCCTGCAGCGCGTGATGCTCGACACCGGCGTGCCGGTGAGCTTCGGTGTGCTGACCGTGGACACGCGGGCGCAGGCGCTGGAACGCGCGGCACCGGACTCGCTCAACAAGGGTGGTGAAGCGCTCGATACCGCGCTCGCGATGGCAAGCCTGCTGCGGCGGCTGAAGTGAGCGGCCGATTCGAGCGCAACTCCGGCGCCCGCACGGTGGCGCGTAAACTGGCGCTGCAGGCGCTGTATCGCTGGCAGCTCAACAGCTGCGAATGGCAGGACCTGGTGTCCGAGTTCGCAACCGACGCCGACATGCCGCGGGCCGATGCCGAGTACTTCGAGGCGCTGGTCGCCGCAATCTGCGGTTCGCACGACGAACTCGACGCCGCGCTGGCGCCACTGCTGGATCGCAAACCCGCCGAGCTCGACCCGGTGGAGCACGCGCTGCTGCTGATTGGCAGCTACGAGCTGCAGCACCGGCATGAGGTTCCGTTCCGCGTCGTGATCAACGAGGCGGTCAATCTCGCGCGCCGCTTCGGTGCCACCGACGGGCATAAATTCGTCAACGGCGTGCTCGACCGTGCGGCCCGCCTGTGGCGTATCCAGGAGCATTGAGCGCCGCGGCGCCGATGCCAAGCCGTGGCAACGTGGCCGCCTCCGAATCGCAACTGATCGAGCGCTATTTTCGCGAACTGGGCGCCCGCCGCGACGATATCGTGCTCGGCATCGGCGACGATGCCGCGCTGCTGCGGGTGCCCGGCGGTTGCGAGCTGGCGCTGACCACCGATGCGCTGATCGAGGGCGTGCATTTTCTGCCCGGTGCGGCGCCACGCGCGCTCGGCCATCGCGCACTGGCGGTCAACCTGAGCGACATTGCCGCCATGGGTGCAGCCCCGAGCTGGGCGCTGCTGTCGCTCAACCTGCCGCTGGCGGACGAGGACTGGCTGCGCGAATTCGCGGCCGGTTTCGGAGCGCTGGCGCGCGGCCATGACGTGGCACTGGTGGGCGGCAACCTGAGCCGCGGTGCGCTGTCGATTACGGTGCAGCTGGCAGGACTGGTGCCGGCAGGACAGGCATTGCGGCGCGACGGCGCGCGTGCCGGGGATGAGCTGTACCTCAGCGGCAGTGTCGGCGATGCCGCCTGTGGTTTGAAAATTTTGCGCGGCGACGCGGCCGGCGCGCCGGCCGATGCGGCCTGGCTGCAGCAGCGTTTCGAATATCCGACGCCGCGCGTGGCGCTGGGGCAGGCGCTGCGCGGCATCGCCAGTGCCTGCATCGATGTCTCCGACGGCGTTTACATCGATGTGACGCGTCTGCTGGCGGCGAGTGGCTGCGGCGCCACGCTTGAGATCGAGCGCCTGCCGCTGTCGCCGGCGCTGCGGCATACGCTCGGCGATGAGGCCTGGCGCAGCGCGCTGTGTGGTGGCGAGGATTACGAGCTGTGCTTTGCGGCCGCACCGGCGCAGGCCGGCGCAGTGGCCGCGGCGGCGGGGCGGACCGGACAAGCCCTGACGCGCATTGGCGTGCTGCATTCCGGCACCGGCCTGACGCTGATGGCGGCGGGTGCGGTGATGCAGTTCTCGGCTTCGGGTTTCGACCACTTCGGCAATTGAACATTGCGTGCCGCTCGCCCGCCGGCGTGGCAAATCGCCGCGCGTCGCGTCGCGGCCGGCGCTGATCCGCGATCCGCATCACAGCCTGCTGGCGTTGCCGGCGCTTATTCTGACTGCCGTGGTCCTGGGGTCCTCGGGTCGATGAAAGCTTCCGCACCAAAAAACGCAAACGCAATCAAAATTCCCGAGCGCATTGGCAAGTACCCCATCATCAATGAGGTCGGCCACGGCAGCACGGGCACCGTGTTTATGTCACATGACCCGTACTACGGTCGTGACGTCGCCATCAAGGTCTACAACATCGAAGCCGGTGGCGATGACGAGCGCGCACGAGTCGCCCGCAAGATGTTCCTGTCCGAAGCGCACATGGTCGGAATGCTGCACCATCCGAACATCCTGCCGATCTACGACGCCGGCGAGGAAAATGGGCATTGCTACATCGTCACCGAGCACGTGCACGGCGCGCGTACCCTGTCGGCCTATTGCCGTCCGGACAATCTGCTGCGCCTGGATGACGTGGTCGAACTGATGTTCAAATGCGCCAAGGCGCTGCACTACGCGCATTCGCGCGGCGTGATCCACCGCGATATCAAGCCCTCGAACATCATGCTCACGACCGACAGCGATGTGCGAATCATCGACTTTGGCATCGCGCTGGTGGCCGATTCGGAGATATCACGCATCGAAGGCATCGCCGGTTCGCCCAGCTACATGTCGCCGGAACAGGTGCAGAGCCTGGAGCTGAGCAACCGTTCGGATCTGTATTCGCTGGGCGCGGTGATGTACGAACTGCTGACCGGCGTGCGGCCGTTTCGCGCCGGCAACCTGGCCAAGCTGCTGCACCAGATCGTGTACGCCACGCCGGCGCCGATCCATACGTTGCGCAGCGACGTGCCGGAGGAGATCGAGAATGTGGTCGCGGTGGCGATGCAGAAGGATCCGGCGCGCCGTTATCAATCGGGCCTGGATTTCGCCGCCGAGCTCACGCGCGTACACCAGACGCTGCGGCAACAGTACTCACGCATCGACCAGCAGGAGCAATTCAGCCTGCTGCGGCGCCTGAAATTCTTCCACGAGTTCTCGCATGCGGAGATTCACGAGGTGCTGCGTGCCAGCCACTGGCAGGAATACGCCACCGGCGAGCAGATCGTGAAGGAAGGGGAGATGGACGATCGCTTCTACATCATCGTTGCCGGCAACTGCGCCATGGAACGGCACGGCCAGCGCATCGGCCTACTGTCGAGCGGCGAGTGTTTCGGCGAGACCAGCTACGTGCAGGGCGCAAAGCGCACCGCTACCATTCTGGCGGCCGACGACGTCATGGTGCTGAAGGTCAGCTCGACGCTGCTGGAACAGGTGTCGGCGTCCTGCCAGCTGCGCTTCAACCGGGTGTTCCTGCGCTCGCTGATCGGCCGGCTGCAGACCAATGAGGCGCACCCCTAGCCTTCACTCGCGGGCCGGCGTGCTGCTGCCGGACTGCGCATCAGCTCCGGGCCCGCCGCGTCGCGGCGAGCCCTGAAGGTGCTGTCAGCGAGGTTCCGACCCATGTTCCTCGCGCGGCTCGCGCGGCGGCGCCTTGGCAGGCGGTGCCTTCGGGGGCGGCGTGCCAGCCGGGGGTCCGGTGTGCTGAATCTTGGCGGCCGGGACCGTACCGTGGGGCGGACCGCCGGATGGGCCAGGCGCGCCCGGGACGACCGCACCCGCACCGCTATTGACGTGCGCGGGTACCGGCGGAGTGACATGCGCCGGCGCGCCACCGGCGCCACCGGCGCCACCGGTAAAGCCGCCAGGATGCGGCGCGACCTCCGCGGTGTGCGATACGGGCACGGCGCCGTGGGCCGCGACCACGCCAGCACCGGTGAACACAGCCGGGCGTGCGGTGGCCGCGATCGGCGGATGACCGTGATTGGACGATGCCAGCAGCGCCGGGTTGTGGCTTGCGCCCTGCTCGTGCTGCACCTGAGCGGCCACCGGCGGCAGATGCTGCTCATGCTGCGCCGCCACTTCCTCCGTCGTGGCCTGGGCGTGGACACCACCGGTGCCGCCGTTGAAGCTCACATTGTTGACCGTGGTGTTGTTGATCACGGTCTTGTTGTACACATTGGTGATCTGGGTATTGCCGCGAACATTGCTGTAGGCACTGTTGTATTGGAATGCGCCGTGATCCCAATGGCCGCCTTCATAGCCGTGGCCGCCATAGCCAAAGCCGTAGTTGACGCCGCCGTAAAAACCAATATGGGTGCCCCAATAGCCGCCGTTCCAGACGTAGAGCCCGTCGTTCCAACCCCAGTAGCCGGGGGTCCACAGATAGCCGGGTTGCGGAGCTTCTACCCAGGTGCCGGGAACCCAGTAATAGCTACCGGCGTCGGCACTCCAGGCCCAGTAGCCGGGCGTCCAAAGGTAGCCCGGCCCCGGTACCGCCGGCTGCTCGTACACCGGCAGTTCCGGCGGAGCGACGTTGATAGACACCCCGATGGTCACGAAAGCCTGTGAGGCCTGCGAGCCCAGCAGCAGCACCAACGCCAGCGCCACTGTGTAAAAAATGCTGCAGGAAATGTTGCGCTTCATCATGAATCAATCCCCTTGCCGCTGTAACCCACAGCGTTATTTGAAGGAAACGTCACCGATACTAGTTCGTTGACGCTGAACGGCTGCTGACTCGCGCGTTCGCTACAGCACATTGCGCGCGCAGTGGCGGGGAAACGCAATCGGACACGCGCCTAATCACACGCCCATGTGATGCCAAGCACAGTTGCAAGTACGGTCGGCAGTGACGTCACGCGCCGCTGTCGGGCGCGCGAGTGCGGGCAGGGCCGTTAGCGCTGGCGCACTTTGCTCAGGAAACGCAGGATCTCAAGGTACAGCCATACCAGCGTGACCAGCAGGCCGAAGGCTGCGTACCATTCCATGTAGCGCGGCGCGCCCTGCGCCACGCCGGTCTGGATCAGGTCGAAGTCGAGCGCCAGATTGAGCGCGGCCACAGCGATGATCACTAGCGACACCCCGATGCTTAGCGGGCTGGCGTCATTCAGAAACGGCACCCCGACATGGAAGAAGCCGAGCACCAGCGACACCAGATACAGCAGCGCAATGGCGCCGGTGGCGCCCACCACGATGGCACGGAAACGCTGCGTGACGTGGATAATTCCGAGCGTGTAGGCCAGCAGCATCGCAGCCAGCACGCCGAAGGTCAGACCCACGGCCTGGATGGCGATGCCGGGGTAGCGCTTTTCGAGCACCGCCGAGAAGCCGCCGATCGCCAGTCCCTCGCAGGCCGCGTAGGGTAACGACAGATAGGGCGCCAGCGTGGCCTTGAAGCTGATGATGAGTGCCAGCACCAAGCCGCCGATCGCCCCCACCAGAATCGCCGGCACCACCAGCGCCGGATTGCCGCTGGAAAAAAACTGCGACCATGGCCACAGCGCGGCGGCCAGCAGTACCACCAGCAGCAGGAACGACTTGTTGATCGTGCCCTGCAGGGTCATCGCCTCGCCGGCGACGCCCGCGCGCGGCAGGCCGGAAAAGGTCTTGTCGTTGAGGCCCGGATTGCCGCTACGCGTGAGCCAGGTTCTGTTGTCCATGCTGGTAGTTTCCGTCAGCGCGGCGCCGGCGCCTGCTGCTTGTCGTGCTCGATCATCGCGTAGGCCGAATGGTTGTGTATCGACTCGAAGTTCTCGCTCTCCACCACGTAGGCGGAGATGCGCTCCTCGCTGTTGAGACGCATGGCGACGTCGCGCACCATGTCCTCGACGAACTTGGGGTTGTCGTAGGCGCGCTCGGTGACGTACTTCTCGTCCGGCCGCTTGAGGATGCCGTACAGCTCGCACGAGGCTTCCTGCTCGGCCAGCTCGATCAGCTCCTCGATCCAGATGTGCTCCTGCAGGCGCGCCTTGATGGTGATGTGCGAGCGCTGGTTGTGCGCCCCGCGATCCGAGATCTTCTTCGAACAGGGACAAAGGCTGGTGACCGGCACCACGACCTTGACCCAGGTGTGGGCCTCGCCGCGGCAGATCTCTCCGATCAGCGAGGCCTGGTAATCCATCAGGCTCTCGACCCCGGACACCGGCGCGCGCTTCATGACGAAGAACGGAAACGTCATCTCGATATGGCCGGCATCGGCGTCGAGTCGCGAGGTCATCTCGCCGAGCATCGAACGGAACGAGTTCACCGAGATCTCGCGCTCGTGATGCAGGATCTCGACGAAGCGCGACATGTGGGTGCCCTTGAAGTCATGCGGCAGGTTGACGTACATATTGAACGTCGCCACGGTGTGCTGCTCGCCGGTGGTGCGATCCTTGACCCTGACCGGATGGCGGATGTCCTTGATGCCGACCCGGTTGATCGGGATGCGGCGGGTGTCGGCGCGCGCCTGCACGTCCTCGACGGAGACGACGTTCTTGGGCCGGGTCTCGGCAACGATGCTCATGGCTTCACCTGCGGGTGTTCAATTCGGGCCGACGCCGCCCGCTGCCGTCAATCTGGTGGTGGTTCGGGTCAGCTTCAAGGCGGGGACGGCCGAGCGCCAGCGCTCAATGGTGGCGGCGATGCCCGCCAGGTCCAGTCCCGCTGCCGCCAGACAGTCATCGCGGCTGCCGTGCTCGATGAAGCGATCGGGAATGCCGATATGCAATCGCGGCGTGGTCAGCCCCTCGGCATCCAGCGCCTCGGAGCAGGCGCTGCCGGCGCCGCCGGCTACGGCGTTATCCTCGATGGTCACGATGCCGGCGTGCGTGCCGGCGATCTCGCGCAGCAGCGCGATGTCCAGCGGTTTGATGAAGCGCATGTTGACCAGCGTCGCATCGAGGCGTTCGGCCAGCGTCGTTGCCGGCGTCATCATGGCGCCGAAGGCCAGCAGTGCCAGGCCGCTGCCGCCGCGGCGCCTGAGTTCTGCACGACCGATGGGCAGGGCGGTCATTTCATCAAGGATGGGAACCCCTGGGCCCCGGCCGCGCGGATAGCGCACTGCCGCCGGACCATCGATCGTGGTGGCGGTGTAGAGCATCTGCCGGCATTCATTTTCATCGGCCGGCGCCATGATCACCATGTTGGGCACGCAGCGCATGAACGACAGGTCATAGCTGCCATGGTGGGTGGCGCCGTCGCTGCCGACCACGCCTGCCCGATCGAGCGCAAACACCACCGGCAGCTTTTGCAGCGCGACGTCGTGAATCAGCTGATCGTAGGCGCGCTGCAGGAACGACGAGTAGATCGCCAGGACCGGTTTCATGCCCTCGCAGGCCAGCCCGGCGGCGAAGGTCGCGGCGTGCTGCTCGGCGATGGCGACGTCGAAGTAGCGCTCGGGAAAGCGTTTCGAGTACTCCACCAGTCCCGAGCCTTCGCGCATCGCGGGCGTGATGCCGACGATGCGCGGGTCGCGATCGGCCATATCGCACAGCCACTGGCCGAACACCTGCGAGTAGCTCGGCGTGCCGGGCTTCTCCTTGTGGATGGTGCCGCTGACCGGATCGAACGGGCCGGGGCCGTGCCAGGCGATCGGATCGGCCTCGGCCGGTGCGTAGCCCTTGCCCTTGCGTGTCACTACGTGCAGCAGCTGCGGGCCGGACAGTTCGCGGATGTTGCGCAGTGCGCGCAGCAGCGACTTCAGATCATGGCCATCGAGCGGCCCGACGTAATTAAACCCCATCTCCTCGAACAGCGTGCCGGGCAGCACCATGCCCTTGACGTGTTCCTCGGAGCGGCGCGCGAGCGCGCGCATCGCCGGCATCTGCTGCAGCGCCTTCTTGCCGCCTTCGCGCAGCTGCGCATACAGCCTTCCTGAGATCACGCGTGCCAGGTAGTTGGACAGCGCGCCGACATTCTCCGAGATCGACATGTCATTGTCGTTGAGCACCACCAGCAGCGGGATCGGCAGGCTGCCGGCGTGGTTGAGGGCTTCGAACGCGATACCGGCGCTCATGGCGCCATCGCCGATCACCGCGATCGCGCGCCGCTGATCGCCGTTACGCGCCGCCGCGATCGCCATGCCGAGGGCGGCACTGACCGAGGTGCCCGAGTGGCCGACGCCGAAGGCGTCGTACGGGCTTTCGCTGCGCGTCGGGAACGGCGCCAGCCCGTCGCGCTGCTTGATAGTGTGCAGACGGTCGCGCCGGCCGGTCAGCACCTTGTGCGGGTAGGCCTGGTGGCCGACGTCCCACACCAGGCGGTCGTCCGGGGTGTTGTAGACATAATGCAGCGCGATAGTCAGCTCTACCGTACCCAGGCCGGCGGCGAAATGTCCGCCGCGGGTACTGACCGTGTGAATGAGGAATTCCCGTAATTCCGCTGCGAGCGCGGGCAGGTCTCGCTCGTCTAAGGCGCGCAGGTCCGCTGGGGATTCAATGGCACCCAGCAAAGGGTAGGACGGGGTGCTCGGTGGCATGATGAGCCATAAGTTTACACACTCCACAGACCTTAGTGCCGCACTGCCGCGTTCCGGGTGCGTTAAGCCCGGCCGATGGGCCCGCAGAGCCCAGCCGACGCCGGTCCGGGCGGCGGCAGGCGGGCGGTGCGCGCCCCTAAAGCGTCCGATCGACCACGTAATAGGCCAGCTGGCGCAGCTGCAGGGCGGCTGCGCCCAGGCCGTCAAGGGCGGCCAGGGCGCGATCGCGATGCTGCACTGCAAGGCCGCGCGCGGCCTCGAGGCCGAACACGCTGGGGTAGGTAGGCTTGCCCAGGGCAGCGTCGGCGCCTTTCTTCTTGCCGATGACGCTGGTCTCGCCGGTGACATCGAGGATGTCGTCCTGAATCTGAAATGCCAGGCCGATTTCGGCCCCGAACGACCTGAGTGCCGGATAGGCAGGGGCATGCGCCAGGCCTGCGGTAATGGCGCCGAGCTCGACGCTGGCCTGGATCAGCGCGCCGGTTTTGCGGCGGTGCATACGCTCGATGGCCCCGGCGCTCAAGGCGTGGCCGGCGGCTTCGAGGTCGATGGCCTGGCCGCCGGCCATGCCCTCGGTACCGATGGCGCGCGCCAGCGTCGCCAGCATCAGTACCCGCTGCTCGGCGCTGCTGTCGCCGGCAGGGTGAATCCGCGGCTGCGCCAGCACTGCGAACGCGAGGGCCTGCAGCGCATCGCCGGCCAGGATCGCGGTGCCCTGGTCGAAGGCCCGATGGCAGGACGGGCGGCCGCGACGCAGGTCGTCATCGTCCATTGCCGGCAGATCGTCATGGATCAGGCTGTAGGCGTGGATCAGCTCGACCGCGGCAGCCGGCGCATCCAGCCGCAGCAATGGCGCGCCGAAGCCCTGGCCGGTCAGGTATACCAGCACCGGCCGCAGGCGCTTGCCGCCGCCGAGCACGCTGTAGCGCATCGCCTCGCACAGGCGCGAAGTCGCCGGCTCCTCGACCGCAAGTTCGTGATCGAGGGTGCGCTCGATGCGCTCCTGACACGCTTCGATGCTCGCCGCAAGAGCGCTGTCGCGCACGGCGGCGGTCATTCCGACGGGGTGGTCTCGAGGGTTGCGGTGGCGTCGATGTCTTCGATCGCCACGGTATCGCCACGCTGCAGCAACTGCTGTACCTTCTGCTGCGCGGCGGCGAGCGCGTTCTGGCATTCGCGCGTCAGCCGCACGCCCTGCTCAAAGGTACGCAGGGCCTCATCGAGCGGCAGATCACCCGACTCGAGCCGGGTCACCAGCGATTCCAGCTGCGCCAGCGCCGCTTCGAAGGCCGGCGTCGCCGGCGTGGATGCAGACTTCGACGCCATCGAATTACCCTAGCACACTTGCCCCGACATTTAATCTTCGAGCCTCGTTGACGGGCGGGGAGCTTGCGCATAGATTGCGCTCGATTAGAATTAGTCTAAAAGTGGGCTGAAGGCTTTTTACGGAGGTTAGCGCTCATGAAACTCGCTGGAACCAAGACTGAAAAGAATCTGAAGGACGCCTTTGCCGGCGAATCGCAGGCCAACCGTCGCTATCTGTACTTCGCGGCCAAAGCGGATGTCGAAGGCTACAACGATGTGTCGGCGGTGTTTCGTTCCACCGCCGAGGGCGAGACCGGGCACGCGCATGGCCATCTCGAGTACCTGGAGCAGGTGGGCGATCCGGCCACCGGCCTGCCGATCGGCGAGACCCGGCTGAATCTGAAGTCCGCGGTCGCGGGCGAAACGCACGAGTACTCGGACATGTATCCGGGCATGGCCAAGGCGGCGCGCGAAGAGGGCTTCGGTGAGATCGCCGACTGGTTCGAGACGCTGGCCAAGGCCGAGCGCTCACACGCCAACCGCTTCCAGAAGGCGCTCGATAGCCTGTGATGGCTGCGGCGGCGCACGGATGTAAGGCGGCGTGAGTTCAGCCACGGATGGCGGCGGGCGCGAGGGTAGTCTCGAAGCGCCGACCCGCCATCCGATCAACTGGCGCGATCCGGCGTTCTATGACGAGCCCGCGCTCGAGCAGGAACTGCACCGCGTTTTCGACATCTGCCACGGCTGTCGGCGCTGCTTCAGCCTGTGCCAGTCGTTCCCGATCCTGTTCGATGCCATCGATGCCTCGCCGACGATGGAACTCGATGGCGTGGACAAACGGGTCTACTGGCAGGTGGTGGAGAACTGCTACCTGTGCGACATGTGCTACATGACCAAGTGTCCGTACGTGCCGCCGCACCCCTGGAACGTTGACTTCCCGCACCTGATGCTGCGCGCCAAGGCGGTGCGGGCGCGGCGCGGGGAGCTCAAGCTCGGCGAGCGCATGCTCAGTTCGATCGACGCGGTCGGGCGCATCGCCGGCATTCCGGTGGTGGCCGAAATCGTCAACGCGGCCAACCGCAACGGCGTGGCACGCAAGCTGCTCGACCGGGCGCTCGGTGTCGATCCACGCGCGCCACTGCCGAAGTATCACTCCCGCACCGCTCGCCGGCGGCTCAAGCACAGTCTGCGCCGTGATCTGCCGCTGCAGGCCGGCGGCGATACCCGCGGCCAGGTGGTGTTGTTTACCACCTGCTATGGCAATCGCAATGAACCGCAGCTGGTGCAGGACCTGGCAGCGGTGTTCGAGCACAACGGCATCAGCCTGGTGCTGGCCGCCAGGGAGCGCTGCTGCGGCATGCCCAAGCTCGAGCTGGGCGATCTTGCGGCGGTGGCGCGGTTCAAGGAAGACAACATCCCGCAGCTGCTCAGGCTGGTGGACGCCGGCTATGACATCGTGGCGCCGATCCCCTCATGCGTGCTGATGTTCAAGCAGGAACTGCCATTGATGTTTGCCGGTGACGCGCAGGTGCGGCGCATCGCCGAGCATATGTTCGATCCGTTCGAGTACCTGATGCTGCGCCACAAGGCCGGGCTGCTGCGCACCGACTTCAAGAGCTCACTGGGCAAAATCAGTTACCACGTGCCATGTCATCTGCGGGTGCAGAATATCGGCCTCAAGACGCGTGACGTCCTGCGCCTGGTGCCGGACACGACGGTCGAGGTGATCGAACGCTGCTCGGGCCATAACGGTACTTACGCCATCAAGAGCAGGTTTCGCGATGCCTCGATGAAGATCGGTGGCCCGGTGTTCCGGCGCGTGGAGGAGTCCGGTGCCGACTACTATTCCAGCGACTGCCCGATGGCCGGGCACCAGATCGAGAGCGGCCTCACGTCCAAGCGCGAGCCGACGCATCCGCTGAAACTGCTGCGCATCGCCTACGGCGTCTAAAGGCCATGCAGAAACTCGCCGTCACGCAGTTGTTGTCGCTCGAGCAGTACGCGCGCGAGCGTCCGGCATCGCGCCCCGGCATGATCGAACACCGGCGCGCGCGCCAGTTGCAGATCGGCGGCCATTGCTCCTGGAGCTTCGAGGATCGGCGCACGGTTCAATACCAGGTGCAGGAGATGCTGCGCAGCGAGCGCATCTTCGAACCCGAGACAATCGCCGAGGAACTGGAGACCTACAATCCGCTGATCCCGGACGGCAGCAATCTCAAGGCCACGCTGATGATCGAATACGCCGATCCCGAGCAGCGCGCACGCCAGCTGGTCGAGCTGCGCGGCTTCGAGCGCCACTGCTGGATGCGGGTGACCGGCTTCGAGCCGGTGTACGCGATCGCCGATGAGGATCTGGTGCGGGAGAACGAGACCAAGACCGCGGCGGTGCATTTCCTGCGCTTCGAATTCACCGCGGCGATGATCGCCGCTGCCCGCGTCGGCGCCGCGTTTGCGGCCGGCACCGACCATCCCAAGTATCACTACAGCGTCGATCCGCTGCCGGAAGCGCTGCGGCGCGAATTGCTGGCCGACTTCGCCTGACCCGGCGCGCCGCATGGCACCACGTCACCGCTAACCAGAGGGTTTGAACCTATTCGAGCGTATTTCGTAATGAAATACGTTCGAATAGGTTCAAACCCTCTGGGT
>DATAJH010000143.1:0-26789 GCA_036262215.1 Steroidobacteraceae bacterium | reverse complement strand
ATGGATTACGGCAAATTCCTGTTCGAGCAGAACAAGAAGGCGCACTCTGCCAAGCGCAAGCAGAAGCAGATTCATGTCAAGGAAGTGAAGTTTCGTCCCGGCACGGAAGAGGCGGACTACCAGGTCAAACTGCGTAATCTGATCCGCTTCCTGTCAGAGGGTGATAAGGCCAAGGTGACCTTGAGGTTCCGAGGCCGTGAGATGGTGCATCAGGACATCGGCCGCAAGCTGTTGGACCGGGTACAGGGCGATCTCGCTGCGCACAGCGTGGTCGAACAGAACCCGCTGATGGAAGGCCGGCAGATGGTGATGCTGTTTGCACCGAAAAAGAAGTGATCGCGCGCACCGTCGGCCTAATCAGCCGCTGACGCGCGATCCGCGAGCAAGCGGGTGCTGCGAGCCGTAAGCGGCGGGCGGCGCCTTGCGAACTCTGGCGACAAAGTAAGGAGTGATCATGCCCAAGTTGAAAACCAACCGGGCCGCGGCGAAGCGTTTCCGCAAAACAGCGAAAGGCTTCAAGCGGTATTCGTCCGGTCGACGCCATAACCTCGGCCACAAGGACTCCAAGCGCAAACGCCATCTGCGCTCGGGAGGCAGCAGTCTGGTTGACAAGAGCGACGTGAAGCGTCTCGAACAACTGCTGCCCAACCACAAGTAACGCATAGCGGAGTCCCAACATGGCAAGAGTCAAACGCGGCGTCACGGCTGGACGCCGGCACAAGAAGGTCCTTGGCAAGGCCAAGGGTTATTACAACGCGCGGCGCAAGGTCTATCGTGCCGCCAAGCAGGCGGTCATCAAGGCCGGCCAATACGCCTATCGCGACCGGCGCGTGAAGAAGCGCGAGTTCCGGGCGCTGTGGATCATGCGCATCAATGCCGCGGCGCGCGTGCACGGCCTGTCCTACAGCCGTCTGATCGAGGGCCTGCACAAGGCGGGACTGACGATCGACCGCAAAGTGCTGGCGGATCTGGCGGTCAACGACGCCAACGCCTTTGCCGTAATCGCGGAGCAGGCGAAAGCCAATATCGCTGCGGCCTGACCCTTCAAGGCGGCAGGAAGGTGGGAGAGCTCGACACTCTGACCGGAAGCGCGCTGGCGCAGATCCGCGATGCCGGCAGTTTGCCCGAGCTCGAAGAGATCCGCGTGCGCTGGCTCGGCAAGAAGGGCACGCTGACCGAGCAGTTGAAATCGCTCGGTTCGCTGCCGGCCCCCGCGCGGCCGGCCGCGGGTGCACGCATCAATGCGGCCAAGACCGCACTGCAGGATGCGATCGAACTGCGCCGCGCCGAACTTACCAGCGCCGGCATCGAGCGCGAGCTCGCGGCCGCGGCGATCGACGTCACGCTGCCCGGTCGGGGCGAGGCGTCCGGCGGGCTGCATCCGATCACGGCCACGCGGCTGCGCATCGAGCAGATCTTTCGCCGCGCCGGCTTCGAGGTGGCGGAAGGTCCGGAGATCGAGGACGAGTTCTACAACTTCGAAGCGCTGAACATTCCGGCCAACCATCCGGCGCGCGCGATGCACGACACCTTCTATCTCAAGGACGGTCGTCTGCTGCGTACCCACACCTCGCCGGTGCAGATCCGCGCCATGCAGCGCGGCAAGCCGCCGCTGGCGCTGATCGCGCCCGGCCGCGTCTATCGGCGCGATTCGGACGTGAGCCACTCGCCGATGTTCCACCAGGTCGAGGGGCTGTACGTGGACGAGAACGTCAGTTTCGCGAATCTTAAGTCGACGCTGCACAAGTTCATGGAAGCGTTCTTCGCGCAGGACCTGTCGATGCGGCTGCGGCCGTCGTATTTCCCGTTCACCGAGCCGTCGGCCGAGGTCGACATCAGCTGCGTGCTGTGCCGCGGTGCAGGCTGCCGCGTGTGCAAGCAGACCGGCTGGCTCGAGATCGCGGGCTGCGGCATGGTGCATCCGCAGGTATTCAAGGCCTGCGGCATCGACACCGAGCGCTACACCGGCTGGGCATTCGGCGCCGGCATCGAGCGGCTGGCGATGCTGCGCCATGGGGTGAACGACCTGAGGCTGTTTTTTGATAACGACCTGCGGTTCCTGGCCAGCTTCGCGGGGGCACGGTAATGAAACTATCGCTCTCCTGGCTCGCCGACTGGGTGGACCTGCCCGCGGACTGGGACGCGCGCGAACTGGCCCGCCGGCTCACCAATGCGGGCTTCGAGATCGAGGCCGTCGGCGTTGCTGCCAGCCCGTTCAGCGGTGTCGTGGTGGCGCGGATCGTCAGCGCCGAGCGCCACCCGCAGGCCGATAAGCTGCAGGTGTGCCAGGTCGTCACCGCCGAGAGCGACGTGGCGGGCGGCGCTGGCGTGCCGCTTCCGATTGTGTGCGGTGCCGCCAATGCGCGCCCCGGCCTGGTGAGCGCGCTGGCACGCATCGGTGCGGTGCTGCCGAACAATCTGAACATCGGCGCCGCGCGGCTGCGCGGCGTTGCGTCGGCCGGCATGCTGTGCTCGGCATGCGAGCTGGGACTGGCCGAGAATTCCGACGGCATCATCGAGCTGCCCGCGGATGCGCCGCTGGGAGCCGATCTGCGCGCCTACCTTGACCTCGACGATACGATTCTCGAGATCAACGTGACGCCCAATCGCGGCGACGCCATGTCGGTGCTCGGTATCGCGCGCGAAGTGGCGGCGTTGAGCGGTGCGGCGCTGAAAACGCCGGCGCGGCTGGCTGCGGCCGCCGCCAGCGCGTCGGGCGAGGCCATCGCGGTGACGCTGCAGCCGGGCGCCGGTGCGGCGCGTCTGCTGGCGCGGGTGCTGCATGGCGTGGACAACACGCGCCCAAGTCCCTGGTGGCTGCGCGAGCGGTTGCGCCGCTCGGGTCTGCGCCCGATCAGTCCGGTGGTCGATGTAACCAACTATGCGATGCTGGAACTCGGGCAGCCGATGCACGCCTACGACCGGGCGCGGCTGCGCGGCAGTTTGAGCGCGCGGCATGCACGTGCCGGTGAGCGACTGCGCCTGATCGACGGCAGCGAGCTGACGCTCGATGCCGGCGCCCTGGTGATCGCCGACGATGAATCGGCCGTGGGGCTGGCCGGCGTGATGGGCGGGGAGCGTTCGGCGATCTCGGCCGCTTCCACCGACATCGTGTTCGAGGCCGCGTGGTTCAAGCCTGCGGCCATCGCCGGTCGCGCACGTCTGCACGGCCTGCAGACCGATGCCAGCCAGCGCTTCGAGCGTGGGGTCGACTGGCGCGGCCAGGAGCGCGCCATGGCGCTGGCGACTCGCCTGCTGCTGGAAATTGCCGGCGGCGCGGCCGGGCCGGTCACCATCGCCGAGCTCGAAGACGAACTGCCGCGGATCAAGCCGGTGCAGCTGCGCGGCCGGCAGCTGCAGCGGCTGCTCGGCGTGAGCGTCGCAGCGGCTGACGTGGAGCAGCGCCTGCGGGCGCTGGGCATGGGGGTGCGGCCGGAAAAAGCCGGCTGGAGCGTGCAGCCGCCGTCGTGGCGCTTCGACATCGAAATCGAACCCGACCTGATCGAAGAGGTGGTACGTATCGGCGGCCTCGATAGCATCGAGGAGCGCGCCCCCGTGATGGCGATCGTGCCGCGCGTGCCGGCCAGCGGCGAAGTCGACGAGCGGGTGGTGATGCGCACGCTGGCGGCGCGCGGCTACCAGGAGGTCATCACTTTCGGCTTCGTCGATCCCGCGCTGCAGCGACAGCTGTTCGGTCTGCAGCCCGCCATCGAGCAGAGCGCGCTGGAACTGGCCAATCCGATCGCGGCCGATCTTGCGGTGATGCGCACCTCTTTGCTGCCGGGCCTGATTGCCGTTGCGCGCGAGAACCTGCGACGCCAGCAGCAGCGCGTGCGGGTGTTCGAGATCGCCAATCGGTTCGTGCTCGGCAGCGCTGCCGGCAAGGGCGGCGGGTTTCGGGAGCAGAAGATGCTCGCTGGGCTGGCACTTGGATCGCGGCTGCCGGAACAGTGGGGTGTGGCTGCGACGCCAGTGGACTTCTACGACATCAAGGCCGACCTGCAGGCGTTGCTGGCACTGGGCGGGGCAGCCGAGGAGTTTTCATTCCAGCCGGCGGCTGCCGGGCATCTGCACCCCGGACGCGCGGCGCGCATCGTTTGCGGCGGCGCCGGGATTGGCTATCTGGGCGAGCTGCATCCGCGCCTGGTGCGGGCGTTGGAGTTAACATATGCCCCATTGTTGTACGAAGTCGACTATTTGGCGGCGTTTCGCGCCAATCTGGCGCAGTTTCGGGAGATTTCGCGCTTCCCGCAGATCCGGCGCGATATTTCCTTCACGGTGCCCATCGATGTCGCCTTCGCCACGCTCAGCGAACGTGTTAGTGTTGCTGCCGGAAGCCTGCTCAAACAACTAAGCGCCTTCGACGTCTACCAGGGGAAGGGAGTAGAATTGGGGCGAAAAAGTATCGCCTTAGGCTTGATTTTACAGGATTTAAGCCGCACCCTTACGGACGACGACGCCGACCGCGTGGTCCAGGCAGTGCTGCAGGATTTACGTTCGCATCTGGATGCGCGGATAAGAGAATAAAGTCGATGGCTCTGACCAAAGCTGAGATGGCCGAGGCATTGTTCAATCAACTCGGTCTCAATAAACGTGAAGCACGCGAGCTCGTGGATCTTTTCTTTGAAGAGGTGCGCGGAGCTTTGTCGCAGGGGGAGCAGGTAAAATTGTCCGGTTTCGGCAATTTCGATCTGCGCGATAAGAACCAGCGGCCCGGCCGCAATCCGAAAACCGGCGAGGAGATTCCGATCAGCGCGCGGCGCGTGGTGACGTTCCGACCGGGTCAGAAACTCAAAGCACGCGTCGAAGCCTATGCTGGAAGCAAGGAATAACAACGAGCTGCCGGCGATTCCCGGCAAGCGCTATTTCACCATCGGCGAGGTGAGTGAGCTGTGCGGTGTCAAGCCGCACGTGCTGCGTTACTGGGAACAGGAGTTCCCGCAGTTGAAGCCGGTCAAGCGCCGCGGCAATCGCCGCTACTATCAGCGCCAGGACGTAATCGTCATTCGGCAGATACGCAGCCTGTTATACGAGCAGGGCTTCACGATCGGTGGGGCGCGCAACAAGCTCACCGGCGATGAAGCGCGCACCGACATCACCCAGAGCCAGCAGATCGTGCGCCAGCTGCGCATGGAACTCGAAGACGTGATGCGAATCCTGCGGCGCTGAAGTAGCCGAGACGATGCCAGCCGCGCGCCGCTGCCTGACTACGCCGGTGCAAAGCGCGTATGATCCAGGGCACGGCGCTCAAGGGGCTGGCGCTGTAGTCCTTACAAGAACAATAAATCGTGTCGGAGCGTGGCGCAGTCTGGTAGCGCACTTGCATGGGGTGCAAGGGGTCCCGAGTTCAAATCTCGGCGCTCCGACCAATAGTTACGGGCTAGGCTGCGTCATCTGAGTGCCACCGGCTCGGCCGGTGGTTGGCCGACCTTTTGCCACATTTCACTTCAGTGTGGTTCAATCTCTGCATGAGACGGCGCTAACGAGAAAAAAGAAGTCGCTATGGAGCGAACCAAACATTGCCCCTGCTGTGCAAAGCAGATCCTGGAAGCCGCTATAAAATGCAGGCACTGCGGCTCTGATCTGGCGCCGGGGTCTCCGCCATCCGCTGAGACGCTGCCGCAGGGTCAGCTGATTAAGTGGCCATACAAAATCCTAATCGTGCTCGTGAGCACTGGTGCCATTCTGGTTTACAGCGCTCGGGGAAACGTTCCCGCGAGGCCAGGTCCCGTCACAAGTGCGCCGCCGATGTCAGGTTCGGCCCGCCTGGCTGGCAACGCGGCGGTACGACCAATCGATGCGCAACAGAGTATAGGTCAGCAACTGGCGCCGCCACAGCCGCGACCGACCACTATTGCGGCCGCAGTAACGCCGAAAGCTCTTGCACCGTCGCCATTGCAAGCGAGCGCGGCGGGCGACGACACTGCGTCGCTGCAAGCAATTAGCCCCGGCGCTGCGCTGAATATTCGGTCCTATTGCACAAAAGCGACGGCGGGAAGTGGCAGCAATTATGAGAGCTTGAAAACATGCGAGCATCGGGAGATAGCCGCCTGGCTCCGCGTCTTCGTGAATAGAGAATTCGCTGAGCACGATCCCTCCATTGACCGTAGGTGCCGTGAGGTGCCATTTCCCGGCGACAGCTTCGTTGCTTATGAAACCTGTCTACAAAATGAGCTGAACCGTCGGTAAGCTGGAGTTATTTTGCGCGGATATATTCTCGTGAAGATATACCGCCGAGACAACGGCCGAATTGAACGAGTTTGGCGATGGCCGCCAGGATCCCCAGGACCACGAACAGCGCCAGGATTACGAAAATCCCGCCAATCGCAGCAATCGAACCATGTGATTGCATGGGTAGTGCCCCCTCGATGCGCATCCAGTGTGCGCGCGACAATGGTGCGCGCACTCCACGCATGGCACTGTGTCGGCATTCACGGCGAAATTGCGCAATTTGTGACGCGTTAGCCGCTAAATGCCTGCTTCCGGTCAAGTGAAGTAAGCTCGAGCTGGTTGCCAACGCCAATCGCATCCGCGAACATCGCCGACAGGCCGCAGGGGAGCGCGATGGCTGAAGGCTTGCTCGATGGGGTGCTCGGGGGAGAGGAAGACAGGGTCGACGCAACCGAGGGCGGAGCAGAGCCTCTTGCCGCGGCGATCGCCGCCAACATAGCGAACCAGAGCCCGGAAGTCGCCGCCAAGACCGCCGCGTTTTTTGAGAAGCAGATCGAAGTTCTGGAGGTACAGAAGAAGAATCTCGAGGCCGAGTACGAGTTTTTCGAGGACCAGCGGGGCCCGCGCCTGCTGGCACTGCGACTGCGCACCGGATTTCAGCTGTTCTTCGCGCTGTTTGCGACCGTGATTGGCGTTGGCCTGGCCATCGTGATTTACGAGGCGGTCCAGTCGCGCAGCGTCGTGATTGATCCGATCGACATTTCCCCGAATGTCGCTGCCGATGTGCCGAGCGGGAAGATCATCGCCGCGGGTCTGCTCGACGTCCTGACGCGCATCCAGACGGCGAGCCGCTCGAACGCCGAGCACCGCAATCTCTCGAACGCATGGACCAATGAGATTTCGATTGATGTTCCGGAGACGGGCATCTCGATCGGGCAGCTGGAACGGATGCTCAAGACGCGCTTCGGTCACGATCAGCACATCGAGGGTGATCTGTCGAAGACGCCGGCGGGTGTCGCGCTCACCGTGCGCGGCAACGGAATCCTGCCCAAGACGTTCACCGGGGCAGCGGCGGGGCTGGATAACCTCGTCACCCAGGCCGGAGAGTATGTCTACAGCCAGTCCCAGCCCGGCTTGTGGGCGGCGTACCTGGCGAATAACGATCGCAACGAAGAGGCAATCCGATTCGCCCGGGGTGCCTTCACCACGGTGGCCCCGAGTGAGCGACCCTACATCCTCAATTATTGGGCCAATGCGATCACTGGCATTGGTCGTCCTGGGGCGATGTCCGAGGCGCTGCAGCTGTGGCGCGAAGCGGTGCGCCTGCAGCCCTATTTCTGGACCGGCTACAACAACATCATGTTCGGGCTGGCGGGTATCGGGGATGAGGAAGGCGTGGTGCAGGTCGCCGAGCAGATGAAGCAAGTCGCCGGCGGGCGGCCCGGACGTGCGCCCGAGAATATGTACCAGAATTACGACCAGATCGTCTGGGACCTGCCGGCCATACGAGCCAGCAATCTCGCCGACATGGAGTCGCACAGCGGTGTTGGAACGCAGGGCAGTGCCACCGGCGCTGAAAATCTGCAAATCGTCCTGTACGACGTGCAGCTACACGACGTGAAGGCTGCCACGCTGCGGCTTAAGACCACACTGGTCGATGAGAAGAATCTGCCCGACGTCGCGCAAATGGCGCTGGATCAGGCGCTGCTCGCCGAGGAGACCGGAGAGCTGATGGCCGCCGCCAAACAGTGGGACGCCTATGCGGTGGCTTACGCCAACCCGACCATCTCGACCGCCAATCCGCAGTACATCTGCTATGCGGCCGTGACCTACGAGACGACCGGTCAGCCGGCGAAAGCCGATGCCGCCCTCAATGCCGTCGGGACATTGACGTTCGTGGATTGCTACCGCTTCAGAGGCGACGTGCTCGACCGTCGCGGTGACTGGGCGGCAGCGCAGGAGTGGTATACGAAGTCCGTGACGCTTTCCCCTAGTAGTCCGGCGGGCTACTACTCGTGGGGCGTTGCGCTCGCGAAGCACGGCGAGCTCGATGCGGCGGCCGCCAAGCTCGAGGATGCCAATCGCAGAGGGCCGCACTGGGCCGATCCGCTGAAAGCGTGGGGCGATGTGCTGTCGAAGCAGGGCCGCACGAAGGAGGCGCTGGCGAAATACGACCAGGCGCTGAAGTTCACGCCGAACTGGAAACAGCTGTGGGATGCGCGCGAGGCGTTGGCGAAGCACAAGACTTAGACCGGCACGGACACCTTCGCATTGAATACATCTCAGGACTCCCGTCTGCGGATTGGCATACTCGGTGCAGCCCACATTGCGAGCGCTTTCATATCAGGCGTCGCTCCGTCCCACACCGTCAGGGTCACGGCGATCGCGAGCCGGGACTTCGCCAAGGCGCGGCGGTTTGCTAACGATACCGGGGTCCAGCAGGCCTATGGCTCCTATGAGGAGCTGCTGGCCGATCCGGCGATCGATGCGATCTATAATCCGTTGCCCAACTCGTTACACGCCGTATGGTCAATCCGGGGCTGCGAAGCCGGTAAGCATGTCCTGTGTGAGAAGCCGTTGTCGCTGACCGGCAGCGAGGCGCGCGCGATGTTTGCTTCGGCGCGACGGCATGGCGTGGTACTGGTCGAAGGGTTTCCATATCGCGCGCAGCCGCACGCGCTGAAACTGAAAGAGCTTCTGGAGAGCGGAGCGATCGGCCGGGTGCAGACGATGCAGGCCGGTTTCGGATTTACCCTCACGGACGAGGCGAACATCCGGCTTGATCCGACTCTTGGCGGCGGGGCGCTGATGGATCTGGGTACCTATCCGGTCAGCCTGGTGCGCCTGGTCGCCGGAGAGCGGCCGGTGCGGGTGCAGGCGTTGGCGCGCTGGCATCCATCAGGTGTGGATCAGACGCTCGTGGCCAACCTTCAGCATGCGGGAGGACTGCTGGCCCAGATCAGCTGCAGTTTTTCCACGCGCGCCCACCGGCAGGCATTGATCGTCGGTGCATCGGGTGCGATCCAGACTACCTATCCGAATCATGCACCGGTCGACCGTGCGCCGGTGCTGCAGCTCAAACGCGGCCTGGCATCGGACGCGATGTACCAGGATGTCGACGTGCCGGCCTGCGACGGATTTCGTGCCGAAGCGGAATCCTTCGAACGCCTGATCCGACTCGGGCCCGGGCACTGGATCGGAGCATCCTCGGAAGAATCGGTGGATATTGCGCTGAGCCTCGAGGCTATCCTCAAGAGTGCGCGCTCGGGGGAGGCGATCGACGTCGCCGGCTGACGCGCGAGCGCGGACCATCCGGTGTCGTGCGCAGGAAGTGTTTTACGCGGGGCGAGAGTTGTGCCGCCGCAGGATGCTCGCATCGACCTTGCCAATGTCGGTGCAGCCGGTAAGGGCCAGCGATACCTCGAGTTCCTTGCGCAGAATGTTCAGCGCCAGCGTGACGCCTGCTCCGCCCATCGCGGCCAGCGCATACAGAAAGCTCTTGCCGATCAGGCAGGCGCGGGCGCCGAGCGCGAGGGCGCGCAGCATGTCCTGGCCCGATTGCACGCCGCCGTCGAACCACACTTCGCAGCGGCCGGCGACGGCACTGACGATCTCAGGCAGCACCGAAATGCTGGAGGGCGCGCCATCGAGCTGACGTCCACCATGGTTCGAGACCACCATCGCATCGATGCCCAGTGCGGCGGCAGTGCGTGCGTCCTCGGCGTCCAGGATGCCTTTGATGATCAGCTTGCCGGGCCACAGGCTCCTGATCCAGTCCACCTCGCGCCAGGTCACGGCTGGATCGAATTGCGACGCGATCCACTCTGACAGGGTACCCAGGCTGTCGCTCGCGCCTAAACGGGCGGCCAGATTGCCGAAGGTGCGACGCTTGCCGAGCAGCACGCGCAGTGCCCAGGCCGGCTTGGTTGCGATGTCAATCGCATTGCGCAGCGTCAGGCGCGGCGGAATGCTCAAGCCGTTCTTGGCGTCGCGGCGTCGCAATCCCTGCACCTGCAGGTCGACGGTCAGCATCAGCGCGGAGCATTTCGCGGCCAGGGCGCGCGCGATCAGCTCCTGATTGAAGCCGCGATCGCGCATCAGATAGACCTGGAACCAGAACGGCTGCTGCACCGCCTGGTGCACGTCCTCGATCGAGCAGATCGACATCGTGCTCAGGCAGAACGGGATGCCGAAGGCCTGTGCGGCCCGGGCGCCGTGGATCTCGCCGTCGCCGTAGAACAGCCCGGTGAGCCCGGTCGGGGCAATCGCCAGCGGCATCGTCACAGCCTGGCCCACCATGGTGCTGGCCACCGTCAGCGTCGACAGATCGCGCATCACGCGTTGTCGGAATTCGATCGCCTGCAGGTCGCTGCGATTGCGGCCGATGGTCAGCTCATCGTAAGAGCCACGGTCGGCGTATTCGAAGACCGCGCGCGGCACCCGGGCGCGCGCCAGTGCACGCAGATCCGCAATGCTGTTGATAACCATGAATGCACTACCCCTCGTTGTCAGTAGAAGTCCTCGAGCACCATCGCGGCTCCCTTTTCGGCAATCATCGCCGTGGGTGTGTTGGTATTGCCGGACGTGATCGTCGGCATGACCGAAGCGTCGATCACCCGCAGGTGCTCGATGCCGCGCACCCGCAGCCGGGCGTCCACGACGGCGTCCACGTCCGCGGCCGCTCCCATCTTCGCCGTTCCCACTGGATGGAATATGGTGGTGCCGATATCTCCCGCGGCCCGCACCAGCGAGGACGTGTCGTCTCCGACGTCGGGACCGGGGCGGTATTCTACCGGGGCATAGCCCTTCAGGGCGGGTTGGCCCATGAGGCGCCGAGTCGCGCGAATGGCATCCGCCGCCACGGCGCGATCCTGTGGGGTGGACAGGTAATTCGGCGCAATCAGTGGCGCTGCCAACGGATCGGCGCTGCCAGGGCGCACGCTGCCGCGGGAGCTCGGGCGCAGATTGCAGGCGCTCACGGTGATCGCCGGAAACGTATGCAGCGGATCGCCGAACTTGTCGAGCGACATCGGCTGCACGTGGAACTGGATGTTCGCCCTGGGTTGAGTCGGATCCGAGCGCATGAATATGCCGAGCTGGGAGGGCGCCATGGTCAACGGGCCGCGCCGGCGCAGCGCGTAGTCGATACCCATCAAGGCGCGCGCAGCCAGGGAATGGTAGCTGCTGTTGAGGGTCCTGGCGTTGCTGACCTGGTAGATCGCCCGCAGCTGCAGATGATCCTGCAGGTTCGAGCCCACGCCGGGCAGGTCGAGCACGGTCGAGATGCCGAGGGCCGCCAGCCACTGGTGGCGGCCGATTCCGGACAGGCTGAGGACGTGCGGCGAGCCGATCGCCCCGGCGCACAGGATGACCTCGCCCCTGGTGCGCGCTTCGAACAGGCCGCCGTCGCGCCGGAACTGCACACCACATGCACGGCCGTTTTCGATGATCAGCCGCTCGACCTGCGCCCGGGATTCAAGCCGCAGGTTGCTGCGCGCAAGTGCGGGCCGCAGGAACCCGCGCGCGGACGACCAGCGTCGACCGCGCTTCTGGTTGACGTGGAAGTAGGACACCCCCTCATTGTCGCCGCAGTTGAAATCGTCGATCGCGGGCAGGCCGAGCTGTACGGCGGCCTCGCGCACCGCGTCCAGCACCGGCCAGGCGATGCGCGGGGCTTCAACGCGCCAGCCGCCGCCCACACCGTGGTGCTCGCTGTCTCCGAGAAAGTGGTCTTCCAGGCGCCTGAAAGCCGGCAGAACGTCGCTCCAGCCCCAGCCCGGCAGACCAAGCGAGCACCAGCCGTCATAGTCGGCCGCCTGGCCGCGCATGCAGATCATCGCGTTGATGGTCGAGGAGCCTCCCACTACCCTGCCGCGCGGATAGGCTATCGAGCGTGAGTTGAGGCCGGCCTCGTCCTGGGTGCGAAACATCCAGTCGCATCGCGGATTGCCGATCGCAAAAATGTAGCCCACCGGGATATGCAGCCAGATCCAGTCATCGCTGCCGCCGGCCTCCAGCAGCAGCACCCGCCGATCGGCGCTGGCCGATAGACGATTGGCCAGGATGCATCCCGCCGTCCCGGCGCCAACAATGATGTAGTCGTAGTCTCCTTCCAGTCGCGCCGCCATCACTGCTTCCCGCGCCGTGCAAGCGTCCGGAGCAGATCGGGTTGTCCGTTCGCCGTAGTCGCGGCACAATCGTGCCAACTGCTGGCCGCCCGGCATACCGGTCCACGACTGGGGCGGACGATCCGCGCGTTATCGCAACGTGGGGCGTGAACGCAGTCTGAGGGCGGTTCCATGCGGTTCGAGTTTCGCACGAAAGTCTCCGATCTCGGGAACTTCTGTCGCGGCGGCGGTTATTGGTCGCGTCTGCCCGGATGAAAAAACTCAAACACGAAGCGGAGTTGTTCAAGGCGGCACTGCTCGCAGGCGTGAAGTACGCGGAGGGGCGGGGCGCCGTGGAGTTCGAGCCGACTGACTCGGCGAGTCAGAAGCTGCTGTACATATACCGGCTGCTGATCCACGACAAGGTCATTCAGCCACTGCCGGAAGACCAGGTCTCGGAACTCACCATGCGACACAAACTCGCGATCTGGTACTCAAAACAGCTGCCGGAAGATCATCCGCTGCTGCGATGACGAGCGAGGTCGCAGACCGAGGTGGTTGCAGCCTGAAGCGTTCAATTCGCGACCGTTAACGGGAGTTTGACTTTCGTGAGCCAGAAATCATTGATGCGGTTGACGATCCGATGCATGTCGTCCGGCTGCCCCGGTTTGCTGATGTAGCAGTTCGCTCCGAGTTGATAAGCTCGCTCGATATCCGCGTCGGTGTGAGAGCCGGTCAATATGACCGTCGGGATCGTCTTCAGGTCATCATCGTGTTTGATGTACGCCAGAACCTCGTGGCCGTTCATTTTGGGAAGCGTCAGATCCAGCAGGATGAGAGCCGGGCGGGGCGCATGCGGGTGGCTGCGGTCCTGCTTCAGAAACGCCATGGCCTCGTTACCGTCGGCAGCCACATGCAGCTGGACCGCACGATTGATGGTGCCGAAGGCTTGCTGCACGAGTCGGGCGTCACCGGGATTGTCTTCGACCAGGAGAACATCTAAGGACATGCCTGTCCCGCGGCGATGTCGCTCGTGATCTTAACTTCGTTCCCGGCCATCTCAAATCGAAAGATGGAACCTTGTCCGGGTTGTGACTCGACCGAAATGTTGCCGCCGTGCCGCTCGACGATTCTCTTGCACACCGCCAAGCCGATGCCGGTGCCCTCGTAGTCGGTGCGTTTGTGCAGCCGCTGGAACATCCCGAAAATCTTCTCAAAATACTGCGGCTCAATGCCGAGACCGTTGTCCTGCACCGAAAACTTCCATTTCTGGCCGCCATTGCGGTTGGCTGCGATGTGAATTTCGACCACCCCGGGGCGCCGGTACTTGATGCCGTTGCCGACCAGGTTTTGAAACAGCTGGATCAGCTGCCCCTCGTCGGCGAGCACCACCGGCAGAGGATCGTGCGTGACCAGAGCCCCGCTTTCATCGATCGCGGTACGTAGATTGAGCAGTGCCTGCAGCAATGCGTCCTCGCTCGAAGTCTCGGCCAGATCCTTTCCCGCCGACCCGACCCGCGAATAGGTCAGCAGATCCTGGATCAGCCGCTGCATTCTGCCGGCCGCGTCCACAGCGAAACCAATGAATTCATCGGCGTCGGCGTCCAGTTTTCCCTTATAGCGCCTGCCGAGCAATGTGGTGTAACTGGCGACCATCCGCAGCGGCTCCTGCAGATCGTGAGAGGCAATGTAGGCGAATTGCCCCAATTCCTCGTTCGAGCGGTTCAGCTCTTCGACCTTCTGCAACAGATGCGCCTGGGCCATTCTTCGAGTGGTGATGTCGCGGATTGCAGCGGTCACCAGAATCTCTCCGGCACTTCCCAGCGGACTGAGCATCAGCTCGATCGGAAATTCGCTGCCATTCCTGCGCCGCCCCTGCAGTTCGATGCCGGTGCCGATCTGCTGGGCGAGCGCATCCTCCGCGGAACGCAGTTCGTCCGCGATCAGCCGTTCCGCGAATCCTTCCGGAATTATCCTCTTGACCTTCTGTCCCAACAGTTCGTTGTGGCGATAGCCGAACCGCTTTTCCGCCTGCAGATTCAGCAGCACGATTTCCCCGGCCTGGTTGACCACGACCATGGCATCCGGAGCGGCTTCCAGCAGTCCGCGGTAGCGGCCTTCCATGCGTGCCAGAAGTCTGTCCGCCTCCTTGCGCACGCTAATGTTGCGGATGGCTGCCGTGACCAGGATGCCTTCGGCGCTATCGAGCGGACTGAGCATCAGCTCGATCTGAAACTCGCTGCCATCCTTGCGTCGCGCGGTAAGTTCAATCCCGGTGCCGATCTGCTGCGCCAGCGCATCTTCCGCCGATCGCAGGCCGTCCGACAGCAGGCGCTCCGCGAAACCCTCCGGGATGATATTCGTGACCGGCTGACCGAGCAGCTCGTCGCGGCGGTAGCCGAACTGGTTCTCCGCCTGCAGATTCAGCAGCACGATTTCCCCGGCCTGGTTGACCACCACCATGGCATCCGGGGCGGCTTCCAGCAGCCCGCGGTAGCGGCCTTCCATGCGCGCCAGGTGTCGTTCGGCTTCCCTGCGGACGCTGATGTCGCGGATGGCTGCCGTGACCAGGATGCCCTCGGCGCTATCGAGCGGACTGAGCATCAGCTCGATCGGAAATTCGCTGCCGTCCTTGCGTCGGGCGGTGAGTTCAATGCCGGTGCCGATCTGCTGCGCGAGCGCGTCCGCGGCGGAGCGTCGACCGTCCGCAATCAGTCGCTCGGCAAAGCCTTCCGGGATGATGTTCGTGACCGGCTGATCCAACAGCTCGTCGCGGCGGTAGCCGAACTGCTTCTCCGCCTGCAGATTCAGCAGCACGATTTCCCCGGCCTGGTTGACCACCACCATGGCATCCGGGGCGGCTTCCAGCAGCCCGCGGTAGCGGCCTTCCATGCGTGCCAGATGTCGTTCGGCTTCCCTGCGGACGCTGATATCGCGGATGGCCGCCGTGACCAGGATGCCCTCGGCGCTATCCAGCGGGCTGAGCATCAGCTCGATCGGAAACTCGCTGCCATCCTTGCGCCGTGCGATGAGTTCAATGCCGGTGCCGATCTGCTGCGCCAGCGCATCTTCCGCCGATCGCAGGCCGTCCGACAGCAGTCGCTCCGCGAAACCTTCCGGGATGATGTTGGTGACCGGCTGACCGAGCAGCTCGTCGCGGCGGTAGCCGAACTGCTTTTCCGCCTGCAGATTCAGCAGCACGATTTCCCCGGCCTGGTTGACCACCACCATGGCATCCGGGGCGGCCTCCAGCAGCCCGCGGTACTTGCCCTCCATCTGCGCCAGGTGCCTGTCCGCTTCCACGCTTACGGAACTTGGAGCGCAATTCATACTGTCTCCAGAGGAGCTGATTAGCTGAGCCGCGGGCATGACAATAGTCACGCCACATCCGGACTACCGCTTTCACATCTGATTGCCGTCACCGATCCGCCGACGTTGCGTGGCATTATTTTTGCCACCCCGCGTTCGAGCAAATTGACAAACTGGCGCGCAGCCACCGGTTTGCTGAAATAGTAGCCTTGCGCCTCATCACAATGATGTGACTTGAGAAACTCCAGCTCGGTTCGCGTTTCCACGCCTTCCGCAATCACCCTCAATTTGAGACTTCGGGCCATGCTGATCACCGCCGTGACGATCGCGACGTCGTCGCCGCCGGTGCTGATCTGGCGGACGAATGACTGATCGACTTTGAGGGCGTCGATCGGCAGCTTGCGCAGATAGCTCAGGCTCGAGTAGCCGGTCCCGAAATCATCGACCGCCACCCGTACCCCGCGCTTCCTCAGAGTCCGCAGGATGCCGGCCGTGGACTCGACCCGCTTCATCAGCACGCTCTCCGTCAGCTCGAGTTCCAGAGCCGTCGATTCCAGGCGGGTTTCCTCCAGAACCGTGAACAGGCCATCCAGAAAGCCGTCATCGCCGAACTCCATGGCAGAAACGTTTACCGCCATGGTGATCGCTCTTTGACCTGCATCCACCCAGGCCTGCGCCTGCTTGCACGCCTCACGCAGCACCCATCTGCCGAGCGGCAGAATGAGCCCACAGTCCTCCGCGATGGGAATGAAATGCGCCGGTGACAGCAGTCCGCGGGTGGGATGATTCCAGCGTATCAACGCTTCGACGCCGACAATCGCGCTGGTCCGCAGGCAGATCTTGGGCTGATAGTGCAATGTAAATTCATGTCGCTGCAGCGCGCGCCGCAGACTCTCCTCGACCGACTGGCGTTCCACGGCGCGGGCGTTCATGGCCGGCTTGAAGAAGCGGAAGCACTGCCTGCCGTTTTCCTTCGCCTGATACATCGCGGTGTCCGCATTCTTTATCAGCGTCTCCGCGTTCAGGCCGTCTTCGGGATAGGAACTCACGCCGATGCTGGTGGTGACGTGCAGATCGTGCCGGTCGACGGAGTGCGTGGTGGCCACGGCCTTGAGGATCCTGGTTGCCATGACGGCAGCCGCCTCGGAATGCTGCACTTTCGACAGCAACACGATGAATTCATCGCCTCCCTGGCGGCTGACGGTATCCGCGCCGCGCACGCAACTCACCAGTCGTTGGGCGATGGATTGCAGCAGCTTGTCGCCGATCGGATGCCCCAGGGAATCGTTGATGTGCTTAAAGCCATCCAGGTCCAGGAACAGCAGGGCGACCTGTGCGGTGCTTCGCTTCGCCATCAGAATGGCCTGCTCGACCCGGTCGTTAAGCAGCAGGCGATTGGGCAATCCGGTAAGAAAGTCGTGCTGTGCCGAATGAACGATCTGTAGCGCCGTGGCGCGGGCGGCACTTACGTCGCGGAACACGATCACCGCGCCGATCGCCTGCCCTTCGCGGTTGTGGATGGGAGCGATCGACTCTTCGATCGGAATCTCCACGCCGTCGCGCCGGATCAGCAGACAGCTGCAGGGCAGATGCATAGCGCGAATCCGCAGAATGGCTACCGCGGCCGTGGTTTCGGCGACATCCTCGCTGTTACTGTCTCGGGTCCTGAAAATCTCGACCATGGGGCGGCCGGCGGATTCTGCCAGTGACCAGCCGGTCAATTGCTCGGCCGCGACATTGAGAAAGGTAATTTTTCCGGAAATGTCGGTGCAGACCACCGCTTCGCCGATGCAGCCGAGCGTCACCTGCGCGCGCTCCTTCTCTACGAACAGCGCCTCTTCCATGATCTTGCGCTCGATGGCATAGCGCAGCGAGCGCAGCAGGCCGCGCGCTTCAATCTGGCCCTTGATGAGATAATCCTGGGCACCTTCCTGCAAAGCCTGGGCGGCCAGCGACTCGTCGTCCAGCCCCGTCAGCACCACCAGGGCAACGCGGGGCGCAGCGGCCTTGGCCCGCCGTAACGCAACCATTCCCTGCGCATCGGGCAATCCCAGATCGAGCAGGATGATGTCGACCTCACGCTCCGAGAGATGCTTTTCCGCTTCACCCAGGGACTCGACATGCGTCATTTCAGTGACTGACGAGCCGCCTCGTTCATTGAACATCTCGCGCAGCAGGCGGGCATCGCCGGGATCGTCTTCCACCAGAAGAAGTCGCCGGATGGCGTTTGCGCTCATGCAGCCGTCTTCTTCGGCGGCAGATGGACTGTCGTCAGCCAGAAATCATTGATGCTCTTCACCAGAGCCTCGAACGCCTCCAACTGCACCGGCTTACAGAGGTAACAGTTCGCCTGCAGCTGATAGCTTTTGACGATATCCACTTCCGCCTCGGACGTGGTCAGGATGACCGTGGGGATCGTTTTCAGATCGTCATCGTCCTTGATGTGGGCCAGAACCTCGCGCCCATCCATCCTGGGCAGGTTCAGGTCCAGCAGGATCAGATCGGGGCGTGGACTGGCGGCATGCGTGCCCTGGCGTCGCAAAAAGTGCATCGCCTCAACACCGTCGCAGGCCACGTGCAATCTTATTGCCCCGTTGGCATCGCTAAAGGCTTCCTGTGTCAGCCGGACATCACCGGGACTGTCTTCGACCAGGAGAACCTCAATGGGCCGGCCACTTGTTCCGATCCTGGCCGTCATGTATTGCTCGCATTAGCCGGCAAAGCAGCGCGAGAAGTGCATTCCTGGCCGATGCGAGTGCGCCGTTGAGGCATGCGCGGCAACCCGATGAATGGATTGAACATAATGTCACCGTGAATCAAGACTCCCCGGGGTTGTTTCTAGCGCCGCGGGGCCCCGCCATCTGTACGTTGACCAACACTCGCACCGGATTGGCTCGGGGGAATTTCAATTCCGAGACACGCATCACCGCCCGCGCGAAATTGTGCAGAGGCGACAACTGTCGTCGGAGCATTTACGCTCGGTACCCTCGATTCGACCCATCAGGAGGGATCGGGTGCGCATAGCCATCATTGGACAGCAGGATTTCGGCAAGGCGGTGCTTGAGGCCATGGCCGCACGCGGCGATAGCATTGCCGGAGTATTCTGTGCCCCGGAGCAACCCGGTGCGAAGCCCGATCCTCTGCGTATGACGGCAGAAGAGCGGCACATACCGGTCCATCAGCTGCCGTCCCTCAAGTCGGACGAAGCCTGCAGGGCGCTACGCGCCCTCGACGTCGAGCTCGGCGTGATGGCCTACGTGCTGCAGTTCGTGCCGCAGGCCTTCGCCACCGTGCCAACGCACGGCATGATTCAATACCACCCCTCGTTATTGCCGCGCTATCGCGGTCCCAGTTCGATCAACTGGCCGATCATCCGTGGCGATGAGCGCACCGGACTGACGATCTTCCGGCCGACCGACGGCCTGGACGAGGGACCGGTGATCCTGCAAAAGCAAATCCCGATTGGTCCGGACGATACCCTGGGGAGTGTGTATTTCGATCAGCTGTTTCCGATGGGGATCAAAGCGCTGCAGGAAGCGGCCGATCTGGTGGTGAGCGGAAAGGCGGTGCTGGTCACGCAGGACGAATCGCAGGCCAGTTACCTGGGCTGGTGCCGCGCCGCCGAGGCCAGCATCAACTGGCACAACCATGTCGACCTGGTCTACGACCTGATCCGCGGCTGCAATCCGGCTCCCGGCGCGTGGACGACCTATGGCGGCAAGAAGCTGCAGGTGTTTGACGCCCGCAAGCACGTCGCGCGCAGTTTCTCGCAGGTCAAAGGCAAAATCGGCGCCGTCACCGCGATCGACGGCGCAAGCGCGTGGGTTAGCGTGCAGGGCGGCCAGATCGAGCTGATTCGGGTAAGGTATGACGGCGGCAAGAAATTGCCGGCAGCGCAGTTCTGCGCCGAGGCGAGCGTGCAGGTCGGCGCGGTACTTGGCGCCTGAGCCAAGTCGCAAGGGCCCGATAGCCTGGAGGCAGCAGTCATGGCATTGATCAGCGACGTTGGCGCTGTCGCGGTGATTCGATCCGAGTGGTCCGCCGTGATCACGGTGCGCGACCGCATGAGAAACCTGATGGCAGGGCCGGTCGGATCGATTGCCGATGGCGCCCTGCACAGTGTGGTCTACAACCTGCCGCTGCTGCTGGCGTTCAACGTGCTGGAGAGGGTGCTGCGGGTATTGAAGAAGCAGCGGCAGATCCCGGGTCACGCTGAGCAACTCGGTGAGCTGCTGGACCTGTTTCAGGGCGATCCTTCCTGGCTGGAGTGGTCGGTGTTGCGCGACGGTGAACGGCGTTGCAACGCGATCACGCACGCCGGCGAGCTGTTTTCCGGCGTCGAATGTCTGGCCGATATTGCGGCAGTCGAGGAACAATTGGATGCGTGGGGAATTCTCGCGGCGTAGCGCACTGACTTCGCCCGTGCCGTCTAGCCGACCCCGGGCACGCCCAGTCTTATGGCGGCCGAAAAAGTCGCACTGCGATCGCTCATCCTGGCGCGCTCGGTAATGCGCCCGATTGAGCGAAGTTCGTCCAGCGTATATCGACGGTCCAGACCGCCGACCTGGTAAACGTAGCCGGCAAGGTATCCGGAAAACAGCAGGCGGTAATCCGACGGCAGATTGCCGACGATGTGATTCATCATCTGGTGCACGAGCGTGGTGCAGTTGACGGTGATGGTGTTGTAGAAGCGCGGCGTGCGCACCAGGCGATTCGCCTGATCGATGTACGCCAGGAACAGCGAGCGCATGGCCGGCGCGGGCAGACGCAGCCGGTAGAGATAATCGTCCTCGCCGCGCACGTTGGTTCGTAGTCGAATCATGTCGCGCTCGTCGGCGGCGAGAATGCTGAGTTCGAACTCCTTGAAGAAGCCCCCAATGGGAGAAAACTCCTGGTTTTTCTGGCGCCGGATCTCGACCGAGAAAACCACCTGATCGCCATCGTCGAAGCCGAACGAAAGCAGCACGTGCGCTATCGCCCGGACGGTCCAGTAGGACATGATCATATCGACCGAGACCAGACGATCGAGATGGTAGCTGCGGGTCTCCCAGCGCTGGGTGTAATCGGTGACGCTGCGCCAGTCGAAGTTGCGCACGTTGTGCAGCACAACGCGATTGCCTTCGACGCTGCCGCTGCTCATCCGGGCGACGTCGTCGGCCCAGTCACGATCGTTCGACGGCAGGAGACGCCGCCACCACAGCAGCAATCCGCAGAATAGCGCCGCAAAAGCAGCGGCGATGAATGCGATACGAGCCGGCGACAGCGCCAGCACCATCGCCAGGCTGAACGCGGCCCACACAGCCGCTGCCAGGACCCTGAGCGCCGTGCCGCCCGGCGCCCGGTACCACAGCGCGAAGCAGCCCCAGATTGCGAGCGGGCAGACGATCAATGCCACCAGCCATATCATTGCGATGTTGCAGTCAGCGCCCGGCGGGCGTACCCGGATCGCGCGCCTGCGGCGGCGCTCTGGCATGCAGCGCCTCATCCTCGATCAGCTCGCGGTGTACGTACAGGAAGCGGATCGTTTCGTACTCGAAAGGCGAACCGGTGGCGTAATAGCGAAAATCGGTATTGGCGCGCAGGTCGATCGCATCGACAGTTCCCAGTGCCCAGGTCTTGTCGCCGCGGTACAGGTCGGCGACGTTGATGGCATAGGAGACCGCGTAATCCCCGAGCATGCCTACGCTGTCGCGCAGCGTTGACGGGCCCAGAATTGGAATGACCATGTATGGGCCGGGGTGCATGCCCCAGATGGACAACGTGGCGCTGAAGCCGGTCAGATAGCCCCTGAGCTTGAAGTGCGCGGCGACATCGAACAGACCGCCGATGCCGAGCGTGGTGTTGATCACGAATCTTCCCAGGCTGCGCAGGCCGAACATGGGCCGCAGCTGCAGCGCAAAATTGACCACGCTCTTGGGTTCAGACAGGTTATCGAAGAAGTTGTGCACCCCGGCGCGGACGGGCGAGGGCAGGCGGCGGTAGCTATCCGCTACCGGGAGGAATACGGCCTCGTCGAATTGAGCGTTGAATCGATAGATATGGCGGTTGAGCCGTTCCCACGGGTCGTAGCTGTACATCGAGGGGGCGTCGGCCGGCGTCAGTTGCATGACTGCCTGCGATGTGTCCGGAGCGAGGGCACGCGCGAAGCTTGCGCTTGCAGCGGCGATTTCTGCGGCTTGCTGTATTGCCGCGGCGTTGTCAGCGGCAGGGGTCTCGGCTGGCAGGCGGCGGATCGATGGGTTGTGCGATGCGCAGCCGCCCATGGCCACGCCGGCCATGCCGACCAGAAGCACGGCTCTCATTACCCGAGTGTCCGCCGTGGTCGTAAACCACCATTGTGTCGCCTAGCGATCGCAGCCATGCCAGTTCGGGTAGGTTTGATATGCGGCCTATATACATGACTGGCTGCGGAAAAGGCAGGGCGGGTTCGCCGCATTCATAGCGCACGCAGTCCGATGCAGCGGCAGCGTTGCAGACGGCCGGTACGTCGCCGGCGTCCGGGCTTCAAAAGCTACGGCGCGAGAATTTTGATCCGCTAGCGACCGACATAGTCGATGCGCCAGATCGAATTGGAGCCGTCGTCGGTGAGCAGCAGGGATCCGTCGGGTGCGACGGTGATGCCCACCGGGCGCCCCCAGACCTGGCCGTCGGGCATGACAAACCCGGTGACGAAGTCCTGGTATTCCCCGCTGGCCCTGCCACTCTGGTGGCGCGGGATTCGAATCACTTCATAGCCGGCGCGCACTGATTTGTTCCAGGAGCCATGCTGCGTGGCGAATATGTCTCCCTCGTATTCGTTCGGGAACCGCTTGCCACGGTAAAACGTGATCTGCAGCGACGCGTCGTGCGGCTGCAGCAATACGTCGGGCACGATGACCTGGCTCTGCAGTTCCGGGTGCTTGCCGGCGTGTCGCGGGTCCTGATGCGCTCCGATGTACCACCAGGGCCAGCCGTAGAAGCCGCCTTCACGCACCGAGGTGATGTAGTCGGGCACCAGATTGTCGCCCAGCCCGTCGCGCTCATTGACGGTGCACCACAACTGCCCGTTGTCGGGATCGACGGCGATGCCTGACGGGTTGCGGATGCCGGAAGCGTAGATGCGCTGGTGCGATCCGTCCGGATCAAACGCGAGGATGTCGGCGCGATCGTGTTCCGCGGGCGTGGTGTCGGGGTCGTCGACATTGGAGTGCGAGCCTACTGCGACGAACAGCGTCCTGCCATCGAGGGAAAAACTCACATCGCGTGTCCAGTGCCCGCCGGCGTACGGCAGCTCGATGACGCGCTCGGGCGCTGCGGTGGCCCTAAGGTCACCGTTTTTATAAGGGAAGCGTCGCACCGCGTCCGTGTCGGCGACGTAGACCCAACGCGGATGGGATCCCTGCGGATAAAACGCGATGCCGTAGGGTTGGTTCAGGTGTTCGGCGAATATTTCCGAACGCTGGGGTTCGCCGTTGGCATTAATGCCGCGAAACACCCGGATTCGTCCGCCACTACTTTCCGCGACGAAAATATCGCCGTTGGGCGCTGTGTGGATCACGCGCGGTCGCGCCAGCCCCTGAGCGTACAGACTGACCTTGAAACCGGCGGGAGCCTGCGGCATGGCGTCCGGCGGTCGGGCCACGACGGTGGGCGCGTTGGCGGCGGAAGCGCTCGCATAGGGAGCGGGCAGGTCGTTGACGGTGATGCGGCGCTCGTTACCAGGCCGCTCGAAACGAAAGTCGGTAAATGGTGCCGGCGGCCGCGGCGCGTCGGCCAGCGAGGCCGGCAGCGCGACGGCCGCTGCCGCCGCTGGCGCGATCGGAGCGTCAACCAGCGTCTTGAGATAGGAGACGATCTGCCAGCGTTGCCGCTCGGGGAGTGCCGACCAGGACGGCATGCCGTCTTTTGCCGAGCCGGCGGTAATGAACCAGAAAACCTCGCCAGCGGCTGCCGTTTGCACCGCGCTGTGCGCCAGCGGCGGCACGTTGCCGCTGCCTTCAGCATTGCTTCCGTGGCAGGAGGCGCAATTGGTGCCATACAGCTCGCGGCCAGCCGCCGCGGCCGCGACCCCCTGATACGGATTCACAAGCCTGGTCGAGGACGCAGGAGCATCGTGAAAGCCGGCCTGCTGCGCCCCGAGGCAGCTCATCGAGGCGAGGCATAGCGTGCCGGCGACGCGGAATGTGAGGCGCCGTAGGTCGGCATCGGGCATGACTGCGTCCTCCGAAGTAGAGACGATGCTCACGAGCGCTGCAGGTGCTCGAGCGGCGCGGCCCTTAACTGGGCCTCGCAAAGCAGAAATATGGATTGTAGACCGCATCGGCGGCTTCAGGTTCGGCACTCTGCACCGATAGCGGCGCATGCGATCGCCCGGGTCCGTGATCGGCTCCCACCATCAGTTCGGCGAATCGGCGGACGCGGCATCCTTGCGCGGCGTCCAGCGCCCGGCCAGCATGTCGAGCATGTCGGCAATCTGACGCCGCTCGCCCAGATTGCCCAGGTGCCCGCCGTGATCGTAGACCGCGATTCGATCCCCGAGCGTCGAGCGCAGCCACGCCAGTTCGGATTGGATCAAAATCGGGTCGTCGCTGTTGGTCTGCACGAAGTAGTCGGGGTCGTCATGCAATTCGGTGCCGATGATCTGCAGGCGGTTGTCGGCCAGCAGCGATTCGCGCGTCGAGCCGGGGCGATGCGCCAGATAATAAGGTGCGAACACCTTCTCGAAGTAGTCCGCGAACGGCTTGCCCCGCAGCACGCGCGCGATGTTCTCCAGCGAGTCGCCGACGCGCGGCGGATGATCCGGATCGACCACGGCACCGGTGTGCGCATACAGATCTCCGGCAAAGAACACATTCATCAGCGAGATGCGAAAGCTGAGCGCAATGGCGGCGGAAAAATCCGCGTCGGTCTTCAGCACCGCGGTTGCCGCGGCCAGCAGATCGCTGTCGCCGGGGGCAATCTGGTCCGAGGTGCGATAGACGTTTGCGAGCCTGGCGTACAGCGTGGCATACAGCCGCTCTACGCCGGTGTCGCCGGAACCAATGCTGATGGTGAACAGCCGGTCGAGGCGGGCGAGCGAGGTAAACAGGCCGACCGGCGGATTGATCATGACCACGCGGTGGATCTTCAGCTTGCCCTCGAGCGAATCGATCGACTTGACCATGCCGGCGTTCGCGCCACCCAGGCTGTAGCCCAGCAGGTCGATATCGGTGATCTGAACGCGGTGCGCGAGATGCGCGACGATCTGTTGCATCGCTGCGTAGAGATCGCGGCTGTCCTGATGCAGATCGCCGGCGACGCCGGTGCTCGAGGCCGAGACGATGAAGCCAGGGAAGGTCGGCGATGGCATCGTCAGTACGTGGTAGCCGGCGCCGTACAGCGCGCCACGCAGCAGCGACAGCTTCGAGGTGTTGCCGTCGCTGCCGGCGCCGGATATCACGATCGCCAGCGGCGCAGGTTGGCGTTGCGGGGAAAACCACACGCGCATCCGGCGGTCGAACCAGAACACCTCCGGCACCGGCTGTGCCCACGGCAACGCAATATTGATTTCCTCCAGTGGCACGCTCTGGGGCATCGGCGCGATGTCCTGCGGCGGGGTGCCGTAGACCGTTGCACGCAGCGCCGCGGAATCGGCCAGGCCGGTGGCGGGGCCGGATGCCGCGGCCGATTCAATGAGTTCGGCGCCACTTGCATTCGTCGTCGCCAGCAATACGCCACTGACCAGGCGCAAGGCCAGCACATACGTCATGGCGGTTCGCTGCCAGCTGTCGGCGCTGTCTGATCGAAATACGCTGCGACGTTCCGATGTCACATCAGGTCCTGATTTGGAGAGAGTTGAGGTGTTCCACAGTCACCGAACCCAGCAACGCGGGAGATCCTCATGCCGGAGCAAGCACTGAATGAAATGAATGTTGCAATCCTGGCGACCGACGGATTCGAGCAATCCGAACTGACGGAACCGCTCAAGGCGCTGAGTAAGGCGGGAGCGAACACCTGGATAGTATCGCCCAAAGGTGGAACGTTGCGCGGCTGGCAGCACAAGAACTGGGCCGATGAAGAGGTGCGCGTGGATCTGGCGCTCGATGATGCGGATCCAGACGACTTCGATGCCCTGCTACTTCCGGGCGGGGTGATGAACCCGGATGCCTTGCGTATGCAGCCGACAGCAGTCGCCTTCGTCAAGGCGTTCTTCGATGCCGGCAAGCCGGTGGCTGCGATCTGTCACGGTCCGTGGACCGTGATCGAGAGCGGCGCGGCACGCGGTCGGCTCATGACCTCGTGGCCTTCGCTCAAGACTGATATCGAAAACGCTGCGGGACGCTGGATCGACGCGGAGGTGGTGGTCGATGGCAATCTTGTGACCAGCCGCAAGCCGGACGATCTGCCGGCGTTCAACCGCGAAATGCTCAAGCTGTTTGGCCAGTCCCGGCCGGACGTCAGAGGCGCCAATCGGGACGCGATCGCGGCGGTGGAGGCGGGCGGAGGGTAATCAGGCGCTAGATCGGCTCGGTACCCACGCCATCGATCTCACGCTCCGCCGCAAGCCAATCCTCCAGCTCGTAACCGGGCAGAAAGCCCCGATTTGCGGCGCGATAATAAGCCGCGGTCGCGATCAGGGCTTCACGCGACGAGGACGGATCGAAACTGACGGGCGCACTGCCCGAGGACACGGTGCGATTGACCGCGGGGCCGGGGCGTCTGCGCCGTTCGTGGCGCTGTGGAGCGCGGTCGCCAGACTCGCTGCGCGGCTCGCCGCTCGGGAGGCTGTGCTCGCTCGCGTCGCCTGGGACGTCGGCGGCGCGTTGCAGAACCTCGTCGCCGTACGCCGGCTGCGACTTGCGGGTCATTTCTCGTGGCTCCGTTGGCTGATGGCGCACAGCCTGCGGCCGGCAGCCGCGGTGCGTCATCGGCCGCGGACCGATTCGCTGTGTAGGAATTGGCGGATAGGAATGCCATGACAGGTTACGCGGCAGGTATGGCCCCTAGCCCGGTGCGGCGCCTAAAGCGGTAACGACCATTTTGCAGTGCATACAAGACCGCTTGCCGATGGCGACATAATTGGCGTCGGACCAGGTAAATTCGCGGGACCGAGCGCGACATGAATTATCATGTGGCGGGGACTGGGAATGCTCAATAAAACCATAACCGCAAGCGAGGAGACACCATGTCTGAAGCCTTAACCACGCCCGGGCCGTCCGCAGGGCTGCTGGACCGCGACCGCTC